>PWEA01000025.1 GCA_003553905.1 Candidatus Aenigmatarchaeota archaeon | reverse complement strand
TAGTTGCCATCTGATTCAGCTTCGATATCCACCGTTTCTCCATGTTCATATGTAAATGTACCTTCTCCTGGTTCAATAACAGAACCACCGTCCGTCGAATCCAGTACAAGATCATGCTCATATTTTTCAACAACTATATCCTCATGATCCTGGTCGTCATTGCTTAATACTTCGATTGTGTAGTGTCCCACATCGTTTATTTCTGTGTTCCATGTTAATGTTATTTTTTCAGAATCATCTGTCAAGGTTACTTCTTTGGAATCCAATAAAGTTCCATAATCACCTGAGACGTACAGTTCAATTTCTTGTGTGTCCTCCTCGGCTCCTAAATTGTTCACAAGAACATCGATATCAAGATCTTGGCCTTCTGTCACGGGAGAGTTTGTTTCAATAATGTCTACTTCAAAGTAAGCGTATTCGGGTTGAAGTGTTCTGTTAAACTCACATTGGGCATGACATATAATATCATGATCCTTATCTATCGTTTCAATTTCACATACGTCCGGTCCGTAACAATAATCTTCGCCTTCATCGTCTTGATTTAAAGCAAACAGAAGTTCTGTATTGTTTGTAATATAGTTGTCTTTTTCTACAATCATATCCATTTTTACTTCTCTCGTTCCCAAGTATTGGAACTCATGTTTTTCTCCCACCATCCAGTGTCCTGATCCATCCGTTTCGAAGATTAAATCGTCTGGGTAATGGTTGCTATCTCGGTGTGATATATTTACTTGGGAACCTTCCAAGAAATTTCCTTGAATATTTCTTACAAATCCACCTGTAGTTTCATTGAATTCTAGAATCCAGCCAATATTCCCAGTTGTTTCATCGGCAACAACTGAAGCAGAAAGTAAAAATGGTATACATAAAAATAATATGAATAATATTCCTGCAACTCCTCTTGGCAAATCTATTTTCATTATTTAAACCCCCTCAAATCGGTACGGAGACAGTTGACACAAAGCTTTAATCTAATTCCATATCATCGTAGTCCTTCCAAGCTTCCTTCATGATGTCTTTCATTTTTCTCTTGTCTTCGAGATATGCCTCGTCGATTTCATCCGAAAGCTCTGACATGTGGTTTATGTATCTGATAGCCTCGTATTTGTCTTCCTTATGGTCATCCTTAGTATTTTCTATAAGCTTACTGAGTCTTTCCTTGTTTTTGGAGTAAGCCCAACCCAGGGCACCGAGACCCATCGCAAAGGGAAGAAGCGATACCTCTTTTTCTTCTTCTGATTCAACCTGTCCATCGATGTTACCATCTACTGTGAAGGGCTCCGATTCCAGATCATCATCGATGACCTGTGTGTAGTTTCCTTCCAGAACACCTTCAGTTATCTGTAAAGTTCCATCGGTTTCATTTATTTGTACGGTTCCATCGGTTTCATTAAGTAGTTGCGTTCTGTTTCTTGGATAACTTTCTACTTCTCCCTTGGTTTCGTTTATCCAGAGAGTTCCATCTTGATCTTCAAGGCCTATGGATCCTTCTACATCCCTTAATCCAAGCTCAACTTCGTTTGTTCTATCTCCGGTTAAGTTACCTCTTATTACTATTGGGTCAGATGTCATTTCACCGGACATTGTTGAGTTTCTTTCTTGACTTCTGACTACAGTAGGGAACGGGAAGCTTACATCTCTTCCCGAAGTTTCAAATTCGGTATCTTCCTCGTGCATCGCCATTCCATATCCTGCTGCTAATGGTAGTGCAGCGGCAAAGCCTACACAGGCTGCCTTGTGACGATTGCTTCCGGGAGGTGCAATTTTATTCATGTATTCCTTGAATCTATCCCACTTCCCATCTTCTTCGTCGATTTCGTTTAAACGGTCTATCATCTCGTATAGGTGAGATAGTTGATTTGAGTCCACCACCTTGGCACTGACACCTTCAACTGAAATAAGATGTTCTGCAGCTTCAGAATTTCCTTTCTCATCAATAGCCTTTCCTACTAGAGCTGCTGTAATCGGTGGCAGATCCTTTTCTTCTCTTTGTTCCAGGTATTTGTTCCATTCCTTGTCGATTGTATCGTAGTCCTCGCCTTCGAGATCTTCTAGGAATCCTACCAGACTTCCAAGAGATAGTTCGGAATAATCACCAATTTTTCCTATAAATTCTCCATCATAGGACTTTCTTCCTGCTTTGATCATTTCTCTTCGGATATCTGTATCGTCAAGTTTTTCCGAAAGAATCCCCGCCTTTTCTTTGAATTCATCGTACTTACTCCCATCTTCTTTGTCCATAATCTCGCTGAACTTTTTGATCTGGTCATCATTGTAACCTTTTTTGGTCAGATTATAATGGTTTTTTGCTGCCCTTTCCAGTTTTTCCCTCTCACCCAGGAAGTCTTTGTAAAAGTCTGAGAGTTCATCCATTTTTTCTTTTGTTTCCTCGTCTACGTCCAGCACCTCACCATATTCGTCGTACTTTTCATTCAATTCCTTCATCTTCTCGTAAATTTTATCTATGTCGTCCTTTGTGACAGGAAACTTTTCAGCAAGATTTTTACTTTCTTCAAGTTTATTATACTTCTTCTTAATTCCATTGCTAATTTCATTCAGTTCTCTATCTAATTGATCTTTATCCTCAGCTTTCTCCCCTCTTTTTTTCATTAGTTCTTTCCTTTTCTTCTCCTTTTCCATTTCCTTTATTTCTTCTTCTTCCTTCTTGATTTTCTTCTGTTTTTCGTGTATTTCCTCCATATCTTCATCTGAGAGACCCTTTTCTTCCTGTATTTTATCTATCTTCCACTCAGCTTCTGAGATTTCCCTGTATCCTTCATAAATATCAGCAAAGTTGTCTATATCCTCCTGGTACTCGTTTACTTTGTTTTCAAGTTTTCCCTTTATTTTTTGTACATATTCTTCAAGTTCTCCTACCTCCTTTTCTGTTGGTAGATAATCAAGTCCTTCCATTTCCTTCATATCTTCCCATGATGTACCAATATTTTCGTATATGTTCTCAAGATTTCCTTTCACATCCTTTACCTTGTCCTCATACTTCTCTTTCTTATCGATGATTTTTTTCCAGTCTTCTAGAGAAATTTCTTCAGGGTTCTCGAGCTTGGAAATTGCTGTTTCTGCGTTGTTTGTATAGGTCTCCATATTTTTCTGGAGCCTTTCGTAATTTTTCATTAATTTGTTGGTTCTATCGTTTTTCGTGTTGTTTTCGTTCTGATTTGTATTATCTGTCATATTGGACACACCTCATTTTTGAATTGTAAATAGTATTTAACCCTAAAGAATTTATACTTTGAAATTACTGACCAGTAACATCTTTTTAGAAATCAAGTTGTTGCGTCCTATTTATGTATATTTAATGGTAAAATATTTAAACCGTGGATTTTAACTTTAACTTGTGGGAGAGATAAATCCAAACACGGAGGATTTTCTTGCATATTAAATCCTTAATTCTAGAAAGATTTTTAGAGGTGAGTTTTCTTGAACTGTGAAGTATGTGGTACGTCCGATGCATCGTGTATAGCCGAGGTTGAGGGTAGTGAAATGAGAGTTTGTGACGAATGTTCGTCTCTCGGTACTTTAAAATCAAAGGAAGTCGTGGTTGATGCAGAACCCCAAAAGCCCAGCGAAAAGAAAAGTTCTTCATGGCATAGCTCGAGTTTTGACGGATCAGACAAGGTACTGAAGAAGAACTATGGTGAAGTTGTAAGAAAAGCCAGAGAGCAGTCCGATCTTTCCATGGAAGAGCTTTCTCATGATATATCGGAAAAAGAGTCAGTTATCAGAAGGGTGGAGCACGGGGAACTGAAACCCGATGAAGAACTTTGTAAAAAACTCAAAAGAAAGTTTGAAGTAGAGCTTTTCGAGGATCTGGATATAGACCCAGAAAAGTTCAATGGTAAAGAGGGGAAGGATCTTACGATAGGAGATGTAGCAAAGGTGAAGTGATCCTTTTACTGAACAGATGGAAGCAAGGGACAATACTCAGAGGAAGTTTCCCTCCATAGCTATTTTTTTCTCTTCAGGTTTGACCCAGTAGTATTTGTCCTTATATTGGAATATTTTCCCACCCTTCCATGTGTCCACCTCTTTTCCTTTCTCGACTACTGTGTTGTAGCTGACCATAGACTAACTAATTATAGTTTGGTAATTTTATTTGTTTCGGTTGCCGAAAGACTTATAAAGGTTAATGTTGATTTTATCCGTGGCCCCTTCTGAGAAAACTTAGAATGTACAAAGGTGTTTTAGATATGGAAGAAAGACAGGACAAAGATAACAAGAAGATAGTACCAGATACATCTATACTTATAGATAAGAAGCTTTCTGAGATGGTAGAAGAAGGAAAACTCAATGATACTGATATAATAGTTCCGGAGGCCGTGGTTGACGAACTTCAGGCACAGGCAAACAGGGGAAGAGAGACAGGATTCGAAGGGTTGGATGAGATAAAGAAACTAAGGACTTTCGAAGATGAAGGCATAAAGGTTTCACATACAGGAAGAAGGCCGACCGAAGAAGAGATAAAACTTGCAAGTAAGGGAAGGATAGATGCCCTGATAAAGGACCATGTCGATGAAGAAGACGCAGTTCTTTATACAGAAGACTACGTACAGTCGCAGGTTGCTGAAGCAGAGGGCCTCGATGTTGTATTTATAGAACAAGAGGAGAACGAAGACAAGTTCCTCTTGGAGGACTTCTTTGATGAATCTACTATGAGTGTTCATCTTGTCGAGGGTTGTAAACCAAAGGCAAAGAGGGGCTCTCCGGGTAGTTTTGAACTCCAGGAGATATCCCAGGAACAGTTGTCCAAGGAGAATCTGGAAGAACTTAGTAGAAATATAATAGATATGGCAAGAAAGAAGGACGATGCCGAAGTAGAGATGTCAAAGAAGGGCGCAGAGATAATACAGTTTAGGGACTATAGGATTGTAATAGCTAAGCCACCCTTTTCTCTGAGAAGAGAGATAACTGCTGTCCGGCCACTTGTCAAACTCACCCTGGATGATTATTCTCTCACAGAGAAACTTCGCAAAAGGCTTGAAAACAAGGCAGAAGGGATACTTATAGCCGGGAATCCAGGTAGCGGCAAGACTACATTTGCGCAGTCCCTTGCCGAGTTCTACAGCTCTAATGGAAACATAGTTAAGACACTGGAGTCGCCTCGGGATCTTGATGTTTCTAAAGATATCACACAGTATACACAGTTGGAGGGCAGAATGGACAACTCGGCGGATGTTCTTCTTCTGGTTCGACCTGACTACACAATATACGACGAAGTCAGGAAAGGTTATGATTTCTCTACATTTGCTGATTTGAGGTTGGCCGGTACAGGGATGGTAGGAGTAGTACATGCATCGGATCCTATAGACGCCGTACAAAGATTTGTTGGAAGAACCGAACTGGGTATGATACCACACGTTCTTGATACTGTTATACATATAGATGCAGGTGATGTAGCAAAGGTCTACTCGCTTACGATGAAGGTCAAGGTCCCTTCCGGGATGCAAGAACAGGATCTCGCAAGACCTGTCATAGATATCAGGGACTTCGAAACAGGAGCACTTGAATATGAGATTTATACCTACGGAGAGGAAAACATAGTGGTTCCGGTTCAGGAAACAGAGGAGAAGGGCATACACAATCTTGCCAAGGATAAGATAATAGATGAGCTGAAGAGGTTCGATGATAACCCCGACGTAGAGTTTATATCCGAGGACAGGATAGCTGCAAAGGTAGACAACGACAATATCCCACATCTAATAGGAAGGAATGGAAAAACAGTGGAGAAGCTCGAAAACAAGCTTGGTGTTAATATAGATGTCGAGCCTAAAACTAAGACTACAGGCGAAAAGATAGAATTCGAGATAGGCGAAACAGGCGCATATGTAACCTTCAACTTTGACGACAACTACTCAGGCGAAAACGCTAACATATACATAGAAAAGGAGTATTTCTTTACTGCAACAGTAGGCAAAGGTGGTGAGATAAAGCTTACAAAGAACTCTGAGCTAGGAGAAAAGCTTGTGAGAGCCATTGCCAACAATAAAGAAATAGAAGTGTATATCTCTTGATCTAGGCCAGGATACTTTCTTTTGTCGAGTCATGCACAAAGAGGTAAGATTTGCCACCTATTTCTGAAATATCAGCCAGGGAACTTGTATCGGACTCTTCGAATGGTATTATGTGTAGATCACCTGCAGGTGCTTCCTTCAGTACATCATGAAACTTCCCATCTACGATCTGTATATCCGTTGATTTGGGAAACCGGGACTCGTAAACGAGCGTGTTTAGGTAGTTTTCAGCTTCACCTCTCTGTTCCTCGTTGTCTACAACCATCCATATATGTATTCTTCCAACCCAGTTTTTCTTTATACTATACGCTATAAGAAGAGATAGGTCGTAATACCTTCTTTCAAATAAATCATCTTCCAGAGTCTTCGGAGATATCCAGACATGGATATCTCCTTCAGTCCCGAGTCTAACACTTTCATCCTTATCGAGAAGTGCAATTCCACAGTAGTTTTCTTCGGAGGCCTCTATGATCTTTCCAAGATCTTCGTCCACCACGTCTTCTGGTTCGTATGGCAGGAAAAGTATATTTGGAGAAAACACCTGGCTCCTTATTGCCTCCATGGAAACTATAACAGAGTTGGTGTAGTCTATAGCATCTATATTTGAATAGGTTGCAAAGATCTTGTCCTTTTCAAACCTATCGACTGTTTCCGGTATTTCTTCAAGTTTTTTATCGTTTTTATGGTCGGTAGTTTCTTCCTTTGGTATGCTGTCTTCGTTCTTTACATCGAGACCGAGTATAGTTACTCTTCCATGTGGATATGCTATCGACTTTAAAAGAGGAAAGTTACCTATCAGCGTTTTGTTTGTAGTTACAGGAACAAGGAGGTTTGGTTTCCAAACATGTTTTGAGGATTCGGGTAATCTTCTTGTTTTCTCTGCAGCCCACTCCGAAAGAGCTCTGAACAAGCCCGATCTCACATCCCCGTGTTCTCTTTCAAGCGGTTTCTTTGACAGGGCTATGTAAATTATGATAACAGACGTGGTTGCTACTATACCGGCGTAGGGGTTTACTACAAACATTATCATCAGGGATGCTATGAATCCATATAACGGTACAACCTTCGGGACTTTGAATGTTGGTCGGAAACTTCTTATTCCAAGCTGTTGTTCTAGGAAAACAGATAGGTTTATACTTGCGTATGTTATGAGGAAGAACATTGTAAGTACTTGTGCAACTAGGTTAAGGCTGCCCAGGACAAGCAATGGTATTATAATCAAAGCTGTTATACCTATCGCGTTTCTTGGTTCACCATCTTTACTTATCTTTGAGAGGAGACTGCCTTTGGGAACTATTGATTTACTTCCCAGAGCTTGGAGTACACGTGGTGCCGCTATTAACATGGTAAGGGCGCTAGAGAAGGTAGCTGCTAACATCCCGACCACCACTAATTCGGGTATCAGTGAGATTTCAGTCAGTATAAGTGTGTTTTCAATTAACTGATCGGGTGTTGTAGTATAGGACAGGAGGAATGCCATTGCAAGATATATTACAGTGGTGGTTCCGAGGCCATAAAGTATTCCTTTCGATATTTGCTCCTTCGGATTAGTTAGCTCACCGGATAGACCTATTCCTGACATGAGGCCAGTTACAGCAGGAAAAAATATTGCAAAAAGCGTCCAAAAAACCGGTTCACCTGTACCTACCAAGGGAACAGAAAGATTTCCCAGTTGCATGCCCCCTCCTATGAATATAACTACAAGAGCTAGGCATATAAGGCTGAAAACACCTATCTGAATTTTCATCGCGAAGTCTGTTTTTATGAATGTAAGAAGGAAGATAGCTGCAAAGGATAGGAGTGCTACTGTTGTTATGCTGTGTTCTGGAAACGCGAACTGCCAGGCTTCAGAAAAACCGAATATGTAAAGAGCTACAGAAAAGGCCTGTGCCAGATAGAGGGGGATTCCTATACTTCCCCCAATTTCAAGTCCCAGTGTTTTTGTTACAATAGAGTAAGCTCCACCGGCTCCTATCCGTATGTTGCTGGCTATAGAACTCAATGATAGGCCCGTTGCAAGCGTAACAGACATTGCGAGGATTATTATGCCTATAGTTCCAATTAAGCCAGCTCCGCCTACAACATAACCAAGACGCAGAAAAAGTATAACTCCTATTATACTGAGAAATGTTGGAACAAAAACTCCCTGAAAAGCTCCAAACCTGCGTGAGCCTGTTTCCTTTTTGGGCATACTATCTATATACACCTAACCAAAGAAGTTTTTATTAGTTAAGTACAAGACAGTTCATGGTTGATAACTGGAGCCTCGGGCGGGATTTGAACCCGCGACCTCGTCCTTTCTGTGAATACTCGAGATTATCCCGGTCTTCCTACCAAGGACGCGCTCTACCTCTGAGCCACCGAGGCTGGTTTCTAGACATCGGGTTTCTTTTTCTTTTTGACCTTGTCCTTGAGCCTTGGTATTGAAAAGCTCTTCTCACAGCCCTCACACTTTACCCAGAATGGCCTCTTGTACTCCGTTTCCTTGAATCCGTGTTTTTGACATCGCGGACAAATATACTCGACCTTTGCAAGTTCTTCGTCTTCTTCTTGGACAACCCTTGCAGTACCTATTATTTCTCCGTCATCGTTTTTCTTGTCCTGCCATGTAGTAAACTTCACATTGGAAGGATCCAACTCACCTTTTTTTACCAACTCATCGATCTTTTCAAGCTTCAGATTTTCTTTTCCCTTTACCTTTTCTGAGTCATCGAGTTCTTCAGTCATAACACAAGAGTTTTTGGAGTAGAATATTTAAATCTTCCTAGAATGCTCCTCCTAAAAAAGCTATCAGACCCAGAAGCATCCCCAGTTTTAAAAGGCCCTGTATCTTAGATACATCATCTTTCTTTTCTATCAGGTATATGGACCATAGGAATACAGCTACTGAAAAGGTTACTAGTATCCCGTACCTGATATGGAATATATCAAGTATAATCGGAAGCGGGGACATACAAATTGCTACTATAACAAACAGGGAGGATATAGTCCTCGCACTTTCTTTTCCTAGAACTATCGGGACGGATTTTACACCTTTGGTGACATCGGCTTCCTTGTCTTCTATATCTTTGATTATTTCTCTTGCCGTGTTCGCAAAGAAGGCCATCGCTGCCAGAAGTATAGAAGGCATAAAGTTGCTCACTGTAATCCCACCGAAGACAAACGTTGAACCAACGAGAAACGATACTACCAGATTTGACAGCAGAAACCTTTTCTGTAGATCCTTTGCGTATCCTACTAGGAGCAGGGAGTTTATCAAGGCGATGGAAAGTGCATATATGTTTATCCACGCAGAAAGATAGATACCGACCGAAAAAAGCACAAACGAAATTATAAGCGCTGTCTTTAGAGATATGTCTCCGTTGGGTATAGGTTTGTCGTGGTCGTATATTATATCCAGATCCCTGTCGTAGTAATCGTTTATCACCATACCGCCGCCTGACACAGCGAAGGCAGCTACCATACCAAAAAGTATGGGCGTAAGTGATCCTGTTATGCCTCCTAAGTAGGCTCCTATGAGAACAGCTATAGATGCCATTAAGCAGTTTATAGGTCTGATAAGCCGGAGAAAGGGCTTCATGTCTAGCTCCTGTCTTCTTTGGATTTTGTCCTTAGATCTTTCGAGCCGCACTTTCTGCATCTGACCTTACCGTCTCTGACCTTCCTTGGCTTAGCTCTTTTCTTGGCCTTGCAGTTCATGCATATAAAAACGTTTTCAAAAAGTCTTATCCTGGCGGCTTCTTCGGGCATATAGTCACCTAACCTCTTTCACAACTAAATACTTAAAAACTTTTCGATTTGTTTCTTTGAAATCGGTCCTTGTCTGAATATATCTATGCCGTCTTTGTGTATTTTTGCTATGGTGGATGGTTTTTTGACATCGAGCTTTCCGTAGTCAAGTATCACATCTACACGGTCTCTTATGACCAATGAAATATCATCGATTGAGTATCTACCTTTTGTTCCTGAGAAGTTGGCAGACGTGGCTACTATAGGGACACCTGCTTTTTTGGCCAGTGTGTTTGCGACCTCGTTTGACGAAATTCTAAACACAAAGTCCTTGTTGAGTATATCGGGAACAGAATCCTTTTTTTCCGTTACCAGGGTCAATGGACCGGGCATAAACCTTTCGCAGACCCTTTTTTCAGTTTCAGTAAGGTTGCAGTACTCTTCTGCTTTTTCAATTGAAGAGACAATGCACGAAAGCTTTTTACTTGGATTCCTTTCCTTTATACTGTATATGTTTCTCACAGCTTCTTCTTCTACTGCATTTGTTCCAAGGCCATAACAGGTTTCTGTTGGATATATACAGCTTTCTCCTTCTCTGAGTCTTTTGGCTACTTCTTCCAGAATTTTTTCGTTCAAATCTTTAACTATTAGAGTCATTTAAATCTATTTTGCCTTTTTCTATCCAGTCAAAGTGGTCCTTGTACTCCTCCCCTCCACCTTCCTCTGCAATTTTCGAAACAATCTCGACAATCCTATCTACGGACTTGTTGGTGGTGTCTATGGAATAAACTTCGTCGTTTCCGTTTCTTGCTTCGCCTTCGATTACACCGGTTATCTCTGCATTTACGTTTTCCTGTATCTTTTGATCCTTCCAACTCTTCCCTTCCAACCTCTTGCGGAGATCAGAAGGTTTGCACCTAAGGACGAATGTTATATCATTTTCCATAAAATGCGATAGATGACCATCTAGGATACAGTCTTCCATATCTCCTGTTTTTTCTCTCAGGCATTTTACATCTACTACATCCGATTTCCTTTTTTCGTCGTATGATATTATACAGTCCTTTTTTCTCGCTACTTTGTTTATGGAAACATATTCCATATCCGTCTGTTCGGCAAGGCGTTCTGCTACCGATGTTTTACCGGTTCCGGGTGTACCTGTGATGGCAATTTTCATATTTATTGTCAACACAATTACATCCTAGAGATTTAAATCTTCTAACCACAAAGCTTATTAAAAGACAACGTGAAAGTTTTTGAGGGATTACATATGGTAGAGGTTTGGACCGAAAGATATAGACCTGATACACTCGATGGTATAGTTAACCACAAGCATGTTATACAACGCCTTAAGGCATTTGTTAAGGATGAGTCGTTGCCACATCTACTTTTTACAGGTCCAGCAGGAACAGGGAAAAGTGCTTCTGCTACGGCAATAGCGAAGGACCTTTTTGGTGACATGTGGAAAAACAACGTACTGGAACTGAATGCATCTGATACCAGGGGTATAAATATCATAAGAAATCAGGTGAAGGACTTTGCAAGATCGAAATCAGTTGGAGATGTTCCTTTTAAGATTATAGTTCTGGATGAGGCCGATGCTCTGACACCTGAAGCTCAGCATGCTCTGAGAAGAACAATGGAGAACTATACTGAAACGGCACGTTTCATACTAATATGCAACTACTCCAGCAAGATAATAGATCCAATAAGATCACGTTGTTCCATTTTCAGATTTCCAAGGCTTAGCAAAGAAGATGCTTCGGGTCTCATGGAGAAGATATGCAAAGAGGAGGGAGTTGGTTACGATGATAGCGGGCTGGATGCTATATTTTCAGTTACAAGGGGGGATTTGAGGAAGTCTATAAACCTACTTCAGTCTGTTTCTGCAACTGATAAGGAAGTTACAGAGGACGTTGTCTACGAAATATCTTCTCAGGCAAAACCACAAGCTATAGAAACTATGCTGAAGAAAGCCCTGGATGGGAAGTTCACAGAGTCCAAAGACAGACTACAGGAGCTATTACTCGAAAAGGGTATATCTGGTATGGATGTAATAAAGGAGATACATAGGCAGATTTATGATTTGGATATAGACGAAAAGAGGAAGATAAGAATAATAGAAAAAATGGGTGACTACGAGTTCAGGCTCGATGAAGGAGCAGACGAACAGATACAGTTAGAAGCATTGCTTGCCCAGTTCGCTATTTCCTAAACATCTTTTATTCTAAACTTTGCTGTTTCTCCCGGTGGGATAGGGTCTGGTCCCTCTATGTGTTCCATCTCTTCCAGTGGTTCATCTTTGTAATATCCCCTCATTTCATCTATAGGTATAGAAAATCTTCCGTTGTTGGTTATGGTTATGTTTATATCACCGTTTTCTGTTTCTACGTTGCTTATATAGAAGTTCACCTTTCGATCCCGGCTCATCTCTTCGACTTCACTTTCGGCCTGATCCGTGGTGGTTCTTATCCATGCGATCACCGATCCAGCCAGTATTATAGATATGAGGAGCACCAATACAAAACCCAATACAGGAGATAAACCTTTTTTCATATTAACACATCACCGTAACCTCATCACATACATTTCCAGGTCCACATATTCTTATTACACAGTATGTCCAAGAGAAGTATGCCAGAACCTCCCTGTCTTCGGTCATAGTTATAGTTTCTTCAATATTCTTTGAATTTATTGAACCAATCCATCCTGAGAACTCATATCCTTCATCTGCCTCAGCTTTAAGCTCCACCACAGTCCCATAATCATATTCATACGTCCCTTCTCCTGGTTCAACAACCTCACCGCCATCTATCGAATCTACAGTAAGCTCATATTGATCGATCTCGAACTCTGCAGTTACGGAGTAATCACCTTCCATGGTCACAGTAGTGCTTGGAGACCCTCTATCTTCTATGTTATTACCTCCGCTCCACCCAACAAAGTGATAATTATCATCGACCTCGGCTTCTAGAGCTACCACAGTTCCATGTTTGTGTGTGGTTGTTTCGTCTTCTGGTTTAACAATCTCACCACCATCGGTGGAATCTACAGTAAGATCATATTCGCTTATTTCAAAACCGGCTTTTATAGTGTAGTTATCTTCCATGGTCACAGTAGTGCTGGCTGAATCTGTATCCTCTATATTTTCTACATCACCGGTCCACTCAACAAAGTCATATCCTTCATCTGCCTCGGCTTCTAGAGCTACCACAGTTCCATAATCATATTCATACGTCCCTTCTCCTGGGTTAGTAACTTGGCCATGGTCTCCGGAATCTACTTTAAGCTCGTGGCGATCGATCTCGAACTCTGCAGTAATAGAATAGTCATCATTCATCGTTATTTTAGTATTCGGTGACTTGGGGTCTTCAATACCGTCTACATCGCCGGTCCACTCGTCGAAATACCAGCCACCATCGGGATTGGCTTCAATATCCACCTCTTCGCCTTCAATATAAGTATGGTTTCCCGTCTGTGGATCGGTTGTTCCTTCCCCCTTAACATCCACTTCCAGCTCGTATTCTTCTATCCAAAGAAAGAATGGAAGACCGTCACTAATGTTTCCTTCTCCATCGATAACCCAGGTTTCTCCATCCCATTCTTCTAATTTCGTTATATTCCAAGGATTATTCAAATCAGGATATTCTCCAAAGTCATCTTCCGTGTATAATCTGATATCCTGCATATCTTCTTCAGGTGCTCCTACTACCCTCCCAACTTTTTGACCATTATTTTTCCCAATGGCCCGTCGCCCCCAATCTTGTCGTGGGCAATCTATTACTTCAGCACCTTCATCATTTAATCCTATCAAACCTCCTCTCGTATCAATAGGGTCCTTTAAATACCAAGTTGCCATCGTACTATAAGAATTTTCAACAGTTCCTGTATTGTGTCCAACTACACCACCAACATATTTTCTCCCTATTAAATCGAGGGCATCAGGGGTTTCCTCGTCCCGCCGTCCTCCTCTGGAATAACAATCTTTGATTTGTCCATCATCGTTATATCCAACAATACCTCCCGCTCTTTCCCCTCCTGTTACACCACCAGAAACAAAACTTTTCTCAATAAAACCACCATCGTTCTCTCCGACTAAAACACCGACATAATCTCCTCCGGTTACGTCAACATTAGATAAACCGATATTCTGAATATTAGCGTTATCAGTAGAACCGAACAGACCAATATAGTCCTCACTGGGTCTATCAATAACCCAATCTTCTATCTTATTTTGTTGACCGCAAATAGTTCCTGTGAAAGGAATTTCATTGTTTCCTATTGGATCCCGACCTACTAAAGCATCCTCATACTTTATGTAAACTTCATCGTCCCCAACATCTTCATCGAGTGTAATGTTATTGTTGCCCTTGGTATAGTTAATAGAATTATCATTATAATCCTCTACAGATAAAATTGAACCGTAATCCTCCTCATCGAAATGTAGTTCTACGGTGTCACCGTCCTTCCAGTCCTCGCTGCCGGGTTTCTCATGAGTAACTTCATAATCTTCTTCTTTTTCATTATAGTCACTGTAACCCTCTGTCTCATTGGTCAGGTCGTTCATCAGGACGTATTCACCATCCAGATTGTTTCTCATGTCGTGAAGGTCGTGCCAGTCCGAAATTTCTTCAACATCACCGGTTGGCTCAATGAAATAACCGGTTATCGTGTCGGGTACACCTACGAAGATTAGGGGAACTAAGATTATTGCAAAGAAAAAAATGGAAAGTATTACGGCATACGTATAACTCCTCATATCTCTGATTTATCTATAGAGGTTTAAATATTTTTGATTAATTACGCAGCTTACCTGTATATGACTGCTTATGAAGAGATATTTGTCTAATTGTTCCGGTAACCAAGACCATTACGAAGACTTTCAAGTATCCAGCTTATCTCCTTCGGTGTATTAGGTTTAGATCTGGTCTTTCCTTTCAACTGCTCCTTCGTTCCGGATTCTTCCTGAAGCATTTTCATCTCGTACATGTCAATAAGGTTTGGATTCTGTCCAGCTCTTTTGAGTGATCCCTTCAGCTGCTCCCTTGTAAATCCTTCTGAGAACCTCCTCTTGATCCATTTCTCTATGTAAGGAGGAATACCGGCATGTGCTACAGGTCCTACTGAAACCTGAGGTGCAGTAGGAACTATAAAAATACTAATAACGATGCTAATTTTTTGGTCCTGTATTGCATTCCTATATTTATTTAAACCCTCGGGAGATAATTGGAGTTATGAACCAAGACTGTATATTTTGTGATATAATACATGGGGATGCCCCCGTTTGGAAGATATACGAAGACGAGCATTTCCTGGCATTCCTCAATATAAATCCTGCTACAAAAGGGCATAGTTTAGTAGTTCCAAAGGAACATTACCCCGAACTTTTGGACCTACCGGACCATGAACTAAAGCATACATTGAAGGTTGTTCAGGATGTAGCCGATTCTGTAGTCGAGGCAACTGATGCAGACGGTTTCAATATCCTTCAATCAAACAATCCCGTTGCAGGACAGGAAATATTCCATATACATTTTCATATAATTCCGAGATATCACGGCGATTCCGTCGATATCAGATGGGATGCAGAAGAACTCGACGAGAACGAGGCGGAAGATTTATTAAAGGAAATAAAGGATTGTATGTAGGCTTAGAAAGATCAGTTAAACAGGAGGTGGATTTTAAATGGAAAGTATTTTTCCCGACTGTCCGATGTGCGACGAAGGAGTCCTAGTGCCTTTCTCCTTTGGAGAGGATGTTTTCGAGAAATGGAAGTGCACAAATCCGGACTGTAAACATGTCTTAGAAAAGAAGAGATAAAATGGCTGAGAGAATTGATCCATGGGCTCTGGGTGCATCCCTTGGAATTGTATGTGTTATATTCGTAGTCTTCTTAGGTGTAGCTGCGAGTTTTGGGTGGGGAGAAGAACTTGTTCCCCTTGTATCTAGTATCTATATAGGTTTTGACAAGACCGCCT
This sequence comes from Candidatus Aenigmatarchaeota archaeon, assembly GCA_003553905.1. Classification (GTDB taxonomy): domain Archaea; phylum Aenigmatarchaeota; class Aenigmatarchaeia; order PWEA01; family PWEA01; genus PWEA01. The sequence continues at coordinate 39,888 of PWEA01000025.1, read as the reverse complement.
TGGGTATACTCATCGGAGCTGTTTGGGCTTTTGTGGATGGTGTGATAGCAGGTGCACTGATAGCAGCTCTGTATAACTTTTTCAGAAAGCTTTCTTCTTAAAGGTCTTCTAGAATTTTTACAACTCTTTCCTGTCCGATTGCTTTAATCAACTGACCAGCTCTTGGACCACTTTTCTTTCCAAGGATAGCTGTATATATCCCTCGGAAAAGATCGCCTGCGGATATATCGTATTCATCTTTCATGCCATATATCTCGTCCTGTAGTTCTTCTGCGGTCCATTCTCTTTCTTTCAGTCTCTTTCTCAGTTCTCTCAATACCTTTGTCTGTCCATCGGTGAGATCTTTTTCTATGGTGGATATATCCTCCTGTATATGAATGAGGTGGTCTTCTGGTTCGAACCTTTCTAGCCATTTTTTTGCGTTTTCGACTCTCTGAAGGCATAGTTCTTTGTCCTTTTCGCTCATTCTGTCCGGTATCTGGTCAGTTTCCATCAGAAGTTCAATTGCTTCTTCGTTGTCCTCAGCCAGCTGAACTACAAAACAGCAAGAATCATATGGTGGCCTGACCGGCTTTTTTTCAGGGACATCGATAACCGCAAGTTCGTAGTTTCTCTTTATATTGGCTTCTCTCTTTTCACTTCTTGCCTCTTCTCTACCGAAGTAGATAGACTCTGCTCTATCAAATCTTCTGTGATAGGTTGGTATTTCTTCAGGACTAAAGTATATTTCCTTTGCTGGTTTTGTTGAGAGATATAGATAGGTGAGGACTTCTGGTTCTGCCACGTCAAGATAGTCCTTTGCGGTCATTCCTATGTCTCCTGATGATGTCATTTCCTTTACATTGTTGTTTTCCTTCCAGTAGACCCAGTTAAACGAAAATCCCGTGGGATAGTTCAATCCGAACTCCTTTGATATAGCTATACAGGAGTCTCTGGATCCACCCGGGGTTGCATGGTCCTTTCCAAACGGTTCGAAGTCAACATCCAGAACATGCCATAGTGCAGACCATTCTAGGCGCCACGCTAGTTTTCCCTTATTTAGGTCAGACCATCCTTCGTGTCCACAGTCTTTACATCTATACCTGACCTTTTCCTTCTCAAAGTTTATTTCAAGCGCTTCTGTTGTATCTATTCTATTACATTGGTTGCAAAGAGGATCAAACGGTATCCAACCTTCTGGTTTTGGATTTCTGTCTCTGAACCTGTTGATGACCTCCCTCACCCTTTCCTTGTTTTCAAGAAATTTTTTCACAATTTCTTTTGTCTCCTTCATCTTGTAGAAATCTGTAGTCGTTATAGGATCGACTTCTATATCAAACTCTTTAAGAAACGGGTGGTTCGTGGAGTTGAAGTGATCTACCCAGTTTTTGTGGCAACCATCGGGGTCAGGTAGGTCTATAAGCCTCCATCCCTTGTATTTTTTTGCTTCATCGGGGTCTTCGAACTGCTGGATCTGACCTTCCTTTGCTTTGAATCTGTCCTGTGTATAGTAAACACCTCTAAAAGAAACATCTTTGCCATGTTTTTCCAGGACCCGTGATACCCTAGATGGTATCATAAGTTCACCTCGCAGGTTTCCTATATGCATCATGCCTGATATCGACATGCCACAGTTTAAAACATAGCTGTCTTTATCCCCCCTTTCTCTTCTTATTTTATCCACTAGCTTATCTATCCAGTGTTTAGGCATAAGAGATAACTATGCATCGGTTTTTATAAGCTTCAAAATATAACTTTGTGAAGCGTGATACAATGGATCTATATCTACTGTCTGTGATTGCTTTCTTTTTAGTCATGGCCATTTTCCTCATCGTGGATAGGAAAAACATAGAGGTCAACAACTACGTTCTTTTTATGAGAAGAACGCAGCGCGGCAGGGGGCTTATAGAAAGGATATCTTCCTTTAGCGAGAACTTTTGGAATAAGGTTGGTGTTGTCTCAATCGCAGTTGGTATAATAGGAATGGTTTTTGCCTTTATCTTTATAGGATCTATATTCACCCAGCAGATTTTCGGGCCACCTACGGCAGAAGGTCCGGCTCTAGTACTGCCTTCACCGAGCGGTGAAGCTACTGCACGTCCCGGTGTTATAGCGGTTCCGTTCTGGGAATGGATAATCTCAATACTTGTTTTGGTTGTTGTGCATGAAGGTATGCACGGTATTATGGTAAAAAACGTCAAGTCTAATATAAAGAGCCTTGGTCTTGCTCTTTTCGTTGTGATTCCGGGTGCCTTCGTGGAACCCGATGAGGAGGATTTAGAAAAGAAGAACTGGAAAGAGCAGATAAAAGTGTATTCCGGAGGATCATTTGCTAATTTTTGTCTTGCATTTGTTACTTTTATATTCCTTTCCTTTGCATTTTTACCTGCCTTTACCGTGCAAGGCGTTGGTTTTATGGGATATGTTGATGCAACGGAGTACGATATCGACAGATTTCCTGCAGAAGAATTGAATCTGACCAGTCCTATACTGAGCATAGAGGGCCACAGGACAAAGAGCTTGGAGGACTTTAGGGAACTGTTAGATGAATACAACCCGGGCGATGAAATACATGTTGAGACGATGGATTCTACAACTAGGCTTCAGCTAGTAGAAAACCCAGAGGATCCCGGGAAACCGTTTATGGGTATATCAGGTGTTTCTACTACACATGCTCTTGATAGCAGATACAGGGATACCACCTTTGGAGGTTTGTTGGACTTTCTAAGGAGCCTCTTCTCATGGATGGTTATACTAAACATAGGCATCGGGGTAATGAATCTACTTCCAGTCAAACCGTTGGACGGTGGTCTTATACTCGAATCCCTGTCGGAAAGATTCTTTTCGAAGAGAAGCGATATCATAGTTAAGGGTGTTTCAACAATAGCACTTTTACTTTTACTTTCTACTCTTGCTATGTCGTTTATTGCTTGATATCTTTTAGAAGCTTTTCGACCTCTCCGTATAGCTTATTGAGGCTTTGTTCGTTTACAACTGTTCTATCGGCAAGTGAGAATGTTTCTTCCATCCCAAACTTTTCCTTGTCCTTTCGATCCTGGTTCCTAAAATCTTCTACTGTCTGGGGATCGCCTGTTCTACCTCTTTCCTTCAGCCTTTGAAACCTCGTCTTTTCGCCCGCATGTACATATACCAGAACGAATGAATCACCGAGACGGCTTCTCAGTTCATCTACCTCTTCAGGGCTTCTTATACCGTTTACAGCAGTCTTTCCTACTTCGGACTCATTTACCATTTCGGCAGCCTTTTTACCGAGGAATCCATTTCCCCACCTTTTCCTGTATTTTTTTCCAATCATCTGTAGATTTTCTCGCGTAGGTTCAAGGTCCTCCTCCTTTGCTATCTCTCTTATCGCATCACCGCAGCTGAAGGTTTTGAAGTCGTGTTTGTCTTCTAAATAGTTAGAAACGGCATCCTTTCCAGAACCAATTGGTCCCGTCAATCCAATAACAATCATAAATATTATATCCTTTCTATACTTTTATTTCTTCCATGACTATTGCCGGGCATAGATTCTTGACACCCTCTACGCTACCTATCTTTTCGGACATTATTTTTCCGAGGTGTGAATTATCCCTGGCCCAGACCTCAGCCATTATCATATGATCACCAGTACACGTGGCAACGTTCCTTACCTCCTCTATTTTACCTATCATTTCTGCAGCTTCTATCAGATTTTCGGGCTCTACATCTAGACCCAGAATAGTTTTCGTATTGTAACCCATCTTTTTGTGGTCCACCTGCACAGTATATCTTTTTATTATACCCCTCTTTTCCAGAGAACTGACCCTGTTTCTTACCGTGGCTTCTGTGACTCCTATTTTCTCTGCTATCTCGGTGAACGGTCTTCTCGAATCCGATCTAAGAAGTTCAATAATCTTTCTGTCATTTTTGTCCATTATACCACTTACTTCGAATTTCGAAGTAAATTTATTTATATTTCTAACTATATTATATAATACAACGAAAATATTTAAAGTTTTTCGTAAATGGGGGTGAAAAACATGGAACAAGAAAACCGAATTCCTTTGATAGGCGATGAGTTTCCGGATCTGAAGATAAACACAAGCCACGGAGAAATAAATCTACCCGAAGAGTATAAGGGCAAGTGGTTTATTCTTTTCTCACATCCCGGTGACTTTACTCCGGTCTGTACGACCGAGTTTTACTCCTTTCAGAAGAGATACGATGAGTTCAAGGAGCTTAACACTGAGCTGATAGGACTCAGCATAGATCAGGTTCACAGTCACCTGAAGTGGACGGAGTGGATAAACAAAAATCTAGGAGAAGAAATTGAGTTCCCTATAATAGCTGATGGGAACGGAAAGGTAGCAGAAAGGCTTGGTCTTCTTCACAGCGACGGTGGAACGGCTACAGTAAGAGCAGTATTCATCGTGGATCCCGAATCTAAGATCAGAGCCATTCTGTACTATCCAGCGGAACTTGGCAGAAATATGGATGAGATAGTTAGAATGATCAAGGGATTCCAGAAGTCCGACGAGGAAGGTGTAGCGATTCCAGCTAACTGGCCGGAAAACGAAATTGTAGGAGATGATGTGATAATGCCGCCTGCGTCAAGCGAAGAGGAAATAGAGAAGAGGAGAAAACAGGAAGAGAAAGGAGAAATTGAGTGCTACGACTGGTGGTTGTGTCATAGAAAATCTTAGAAAAAATTAAAAATTATCAAACGGAGGTGAAAAACATGGAACTTGAAAAGTATCTGAAGGAATGGTTTGCAGATGAGACGGAGGAAGTGGGCCTCTACATGGCTATGGCTCGTCAGGCTGAGAGAGAAGGCTATCCGGAAATTGCGAGACAGTTCAGAGAGAACGCTTTAGCTGAAGCGGAGCATGCCGGAATAGCTGCAGAATTAGCAGGAAAGGTAGGAACCACAGAAGAAAATCTGAAGAAGATGATCGGCGGAGAAGACGATGCCAACAGTACCAGAATGGAGATAGCCAAGGATCAGTCTGGAGAGACGAAGGCCTATCTTATCACAACAGCGAAGGATGAGGAAAGGCATAAGAAGGCACTCAAGGGGCTGAGAGACCGTCTCTAAACCACCTTTCTTATTTATTTTTCCAACCATAAGCTTTAAATCCTTGTTTACAAAGCCTTAGACCTGTATGACAACGACTGTAGGTTACGTAACTCCATGTACTAAAAAGCCAAAGAAGGGCAAAGGTCTCTGGGATGAGATCTGGGAAATCGAGAACTATCAAGACAGTGTTGAACATCTTGTCATAAATCCACAGGATATATTTTTTGAAGATGGGGAGTTTAGATACAAGGAAAGAAAGAAAAAGGATTACTATCCCCTTGACGATTCCGATGGTTTCAAGAGAAGGAAATGGTTACCTGCATCCGAAAAGGGTGATGTTAACTTTTTTGATAAGTTTTCCGATGTTGATCATCTGAGAATCAGAGGCTTCAGACCAAAGGGTTCCGATATAGATGTTTTCGTTGCTAAGAAAGCTCTATCAGAGATAGAAGAAGACCATGAACGGTTTATGACCAACACATTAGATTCTATTGAATATTGTAATGATAAGGCATTAACTACTATCGATATTTCGCGTTGGGATGAAGAAATAATGGATAAAAAAGTGAGTGATGTTGTACCCACCACAAGGATTTTTAACCTTAAGAACCCCGGCCCAGAAGAAAAAAGTGACGTTAAGGACTATGTACGTAGGAGATTGCAGGGAGCCCATAAATCACAGGTATTGAAGCCGTGTGATGACAGAGGAGGGAACGGCATAATGCCAATTTATACAGGATCCAAATATAAATCATATATAGACAACTACGAAAGAAAGGATTTCCTGGTTCAGGATATGTTTGAAGCTCCTTCGCTTAGAGTTCAGATGGTCGGCCCCGGTAACTCCGAGGAGGATATATACGGTTCTTATGTAAGAGAGGTAGAAGAAGGTGATATCAGGGCACAGAACAGTAAATCAAAGGAACACATTGATTTGGATGACTTCCAGAAAGATGTTTCACTGTTAATACACAAAAAAAGTGGGGCAAGGGTTTCTGCTATAGACTATCTTGTTGATAACGAGACAGGTGATCTTGCTTTTTTAGAAATAAACGGAGAGAACCCTGGCTGGAAAAATTTGAAAAAAGTCTATGACTGTGATGATTTTCTTCCACCCGGAGCAGATGATGGCTTTGTTGATAAGATGCAGGAAACGGGTCTAGCTTCTTACATAGTTGAGGACATGGTTTGTCGTTGACTGATCAGTTTCACTCTGGTCAAAACTATGTTGGTCATCTAGTTCATTAAAATAAAGAATTTTGAGGGATCAGTAGCTGATATAGAGGTCGAAACCCTCATACTTTTCTGAGAACTCTTCTGTATCCCTCTCGTCCACCTTTTCAAGTCCCAGGAACTTTATCAGATCATCTGTCATAACTGCATGGTTTTCGGGATTGTCTGCGCTGTATTCACCGTCGCTTGTGAGCTTTTCAGCAGTCTTTGCTGGTTTTTGTTTAGAATACATTCCGTTTTTTTCGTTCCTCACAACAACATCGTTGATATTCATGCTGATCTCCGACTCAAGTTCGTCTCTTATTTCCTTAGGAATGCCCACATAACCTTCTTCCGAACCCTCTGGTGCTTTGTAGGTTTCCTTGATCTTTATGGCATCGGTTTCATCGTATCCTAGAAACTCCCTTTCACCATCCTTTTCTTTTATTAGAAGTCCATTAACAGGACCTATTTCAACATATTCAGACATATTGTCACCAAGTAGTAATTAACATTCCTAGTATATAAAGGTTTTGCTTATTTACAACTCTATAGTAGTTAATTTGATATTACAAGAGTTTGAACTTTTTAAGTTTTCAGGCCAATCACTATACAATGTACAAGGCATGTCGATGTGAAATATGTGGTGAAGTTTATCTAGGAACGGAAAAACCAGATACATGTCCTTTTTGTGGTGCCCATAAACATCATATGGAGTCAATGGGCATGGACGAGTTTAGGACAATTATGCCAGATGACTTTGAAAAGATGGATGAGAATGAAGAGATGAGTCTGTTTATAGACCTGGATGAGGAGGATCTGCCGGAAATATCCGAGGATTTGGTTGAAAAGATAAGGGCCGGTGCCAGGGACTATGGCATTCTTGAGGCTTATAGTATTTTTGCAAAACAGGTTTCCGATGAAGCCGCCGAGAAGTTTTTCAAAGAACTCGGCGAACTTGAAATTAGATGAATAAACAAAGTTCTATTTTCTGTTTTATGCGGGGAGTCGGATTCGAACCGACGAAGGTACTAAACCACTAGGCCCTGAACCTAGCCCCTTTGACCACTCGGGTATCCCCGCTTGGTTATGATTTTCTAACTGTGGTTTATATATTTTTATTTGATGTCAAATGTTCGACAAACGAGGGAAAAGACTTAAATAGTTTGAACATAAAGTAAACTATAAGTCCCGAAACGTAAAAGTCTAAAAATCGTGATAGTTCCTAGGGGGTGTATTACATGATATACGAGCACGCATCGATTGTGAGAATAGATTCAGAAGACAAGATCCTAGTTAAACCTGGGAAGCAGAAGTCTAAGGTTAGGCTTAAAGCAGACGTTGTGGAAGTTAACGGTAAGAAGAAGGTAAAGGGAAGAAAGTACGAACTTATCGAGAACATCGAACTTCCTTATGCGATGACGGATGCAGAGTTTAAGTTCTGGAAGAAAAACAATCAGGAGATAAACGAGCTAATCGAAGAGAAGAAGAAGAGCAAGGTAGCATAGAACTTCTTTCTATTTTCTTTACCATCTATTTTATTAATCTTCATATCTAAATGTTGGTATGAGCTTTTTGACCAAGGTGACGTTTTCTAAGAAGATATCTTTGATACTTTACGGTATGAGCTTTTTAATCCTTGGTTATACACTTGCATCTGTTTTAAGCCTTTGGCAGGCAAATCTCTGGATATTTGTCTTCATACTGGGGCTTCTTACCACATATCCTATGATTAATTACTGTTGGAAAGATGTTAAGGAAAACTGGAATAGAAGCGTTTCAACCAACGGGTCAAGCTATAAGGATATGTTTTTGGGGGAACTGGATGACGACGAAAAGAAAGCTATTGTTAAGAATCACTGGAAAAACGTTTGGTGGATTATCCCATATGCTATTATCATCTACTTCTATGTTTCATCTATGGTAGCCTATCTTTTTGGAACATACGGAATCCTTCCTTATTTTGGTGGGTCTATACTTTCTATCGGTCTTGTTAGCTACGAATATCAGAAGGGTTTTGACATATAGCTGCAACAGGCAACACACTTAAATACTTGGAGTTCAAAGCGAAGTCAGTTAGGAGGTGAATTTTGTGAAAGGTACAGTAAAGTTCTTCAATACACAGAAGAACTACGGTTTCATTGAACCTGAAGACGCAGACGAGGACCTTTTTGTTCACGCAAGCGATGTGGAAGAAGGTCATCTTAACGAAGGCGACGAAGTAGAGTTTGAACAGGAGGAAAGCGAAAAAGGACCAAGAGCTGTTAACGTAAAGAAGGTAGAATAGAGAACTCAGCTTTGAGATTCTTACAAAACAGATTTAATTTCTTATTTACATTTTCTTTTTCTTATTTTATTGCATTTACCTGTTGGTATGTGATGAAAATAGTGCTCCCGCCGGGATTCGAACCCGGGTCCCGAGCTCGAGAGGCTCGTATCCTTAGCCGCAAAACTTTGGCCGGGCTAGACTACGGGAGCTTACAAAGATAACCAGGTCCAGGATTTGTATAGCGGGCCCGGAGGGATTTGAACCCCCGATCTGCTGGTCCGAAGCCAGCCGCCTTGAATCCTGACTAGGCTACGGGCCCATAATTACACACCATAGTTTTTATATTTGACCCTTCTTGACAACTAATGAACTTGGATTTATTTATTTACTTGTGCTGTGGTTTGTCTGTCCAATTCGTTGTGTGTAAGTGTTATAGAATGTGTAGTGAAGTAGCTCTTCGGTCCAAGTGAAATCTTTTCCCCGTTGTGATCCTGGACGAACTTTAATTTTTTATTTGGGAGTCCAATGTGATCACCAAGTATAAAAACAGGGTCTCCATCGATTTCTACATTTCTTATATCATCGCCGTCTTCATTCAGTATGTATAATTTTTTATCTTTTTTGTCTTTTATTATATCTTCAAACTTTCTCTTTGAAATTCTGATACCTTTATGTACCTCCTTCCACTTTTTTTCAATCTCTTTTCTTCCAAAGGATTTTTTTATCCAGATTGCTATATTTCTTTCATCGGGCGTCACTCTTTCGAGAGCTGATCCGTCGAACTCCAATGCCACTGGCTCCTGTGGCGGTCCATTAAGGGAGAAGATTATGCGGCTGTTTCTTCTGATGTCTTTCGATAACCAGAGCGCAGAAATAACACATCTTGCAATGAGATCCATTCTACCTCCGCTCCCGGGAAGATCTTTTATACTAAAATTGGAAGATGTAGCGCCCTTTTCTGAGTATACTATAAATTCACGCATCTAGTTTTCAATCCTCTTTTTGAGGGTATCTCTTGCATTCCGTGGGTCTGCATTTCCTCTAGACTTTTCCATGATCTTACCCACCAGGTGATTTAGAGCTTCCCCTTTGCCGTTCATATAGTCCTCGACCACATCTTCGTTTTCTCTCAGAACTTCGTCTACCATGTCATCTATTTTGTCGTCGGTTACAGCCCCAAGACCCTTTTCCTTCTTCACATCTTCCGGATCCTTATCCTCGATAGCTATATCCCTTATTATCATCTCTGCATTTCTGTCTGTTATTTCTTTGTTTTCAACCATATCCACTATTTTAATAATCTTTTGTTCATCGATTTCTGATTCAGCCAAACGGATTTCGTTGTAGTTTAATACCTTTTTAACGGGGCCAGAGAGAATGTTTGCAACGATGCTTACGTTCTTTCCCTTGTTTATTATATCTTCAAATATCTTTGTCATATCAAAGTCTGAACATATCGCTGCGGCAACTTCCTTTGATAGTTGGTATTCGTCCACGTACCTTCTCTTTTTTTGATGTGGAAGTTCGGGAATCTCTTTTTCAAGTGTATTTACCCAACTGTCTCTTAGCTCTATCCTCGTCAGATCCGGCTCGAAGATATAACCGTAATCAGCTTCCTGTTCCTTGGTTCTGAGGGGCTTCGTAGTCCCTGATTTATCATCGTATCCTCTTGTTTCTCTTTTTACCTTTCTGCCACGTTTCTTCAGGTTTACCTGTCTTCTTATTTCATACCTAAGCGCCTTTTCCGTATCCTTGAAACCAGTTATATTCTTGACCTCAGCTCTTTCGCCACCTGTTGATATGTTTGCATCGCTACGTATTGTTGCCTCACCTGTTGTATCGTAAACACCGAGATATTCAAATATTTCTGATAGTTTTCTCAGGAAGGTTCTTGCTTCTTCGGGGCTTTTAAGGTCGGGTTTTGTTACTATTTCACATAGAGGTACTCCGCTCCTGTTGTAGTCTATAAGAACATAGTCAGAAGAAGTTATATTTCCACCGATATGTTTAAGCTTACCAGGGTCTTCTTCAATATGAACCCTTTTTATTCTTACAGTCTTTTCTTGGCTGTCTAGTTCCATTGTAACTTCACCGTTTGTGCCTACAGGAATTGAGAACTGTGTTATCTGGAAGTTTTTAGGCATGTCGGGATAGAAGTAGGTTTTTCTTGAAAAGTTCATCTCATCGGGAGTTTCACAACCCAGTGCTGCGGCAACCTTTATGCCCATCTCTATAGCCCTTTTGTTTATTCTAGGTCTTGATCCTGGCATCCCCAAACACGTTGGACAAACCCGTGTATTTGGATTATCGTTGCCTGTGGTTGGGCAGCCACAGAATAGCTTAGAGTCTGTTAATAGCTGCAAATGGGTCTCGAGACCTATCTTTACGTTTTCTTCGCTCATTTTATGCCTCCGGATAGTCTATTTTACCTCTCCTCTTTTCGTAGTTATGTCCGGCTCTTAGTATATCTTCCTCTTGGAAATGGTCACCTAGTATGTGGAGACCAACAGGCATTTTTTTATGGAACCCACACGGAACAGAAAGTTGAGGCATTCCAGCGAGATTTATAGGTGCGGTGAGTTTGTCGAGTTTGTACTGTTCGACAGGAGCCATTTCTTCTACTTCCTCTATCTTTGGGGCAACCATGGGAGCAGTCGGAGCAGCCAGGACATCTACCTTTTTGAATGCACGCTTGAAATCGTTTATTATCTTTTTCCTGACCTTTAGAGCTTTTAGATAGTATTTGTCTCGATAACCTGCCATCCTTGTGAAGGTCCCGAGCATTATCCTTCTTTTCACTTCTTCTCCGAAGCCTTTGCCTCTTATTTTGGAGAAGTAGTTCCTGAAGTTGCCATCTGGTTCTCCTTCCATCCCATATCTCATTCCACAGTATTTTGCCAGGTTTGTCGAAGCCTCCGCAGGAGCTATTATGTAATATGCTGGGAGTGCAGCTTCAGTCATTTCAAGTTCAATTTCCTCTGTTTCAGCCCCCAGGCTTCTCATATCATCTACTGCATTCATCACAACTTCGGAAACTTCGTCTTGTGCTATGTCAAAATAACTCGTCGGCAGCCCTATCTTCATTCCAGATAGATCTTCAGATATAGATTTTCTGTAGTTGGTTTCTTTTTTTACCGTCGTTTGGTCTTTGAAGTCCTTTCCAGATATTATGTCAAGCCCCAAAGCTGCATCTTCTACTTTTCTTGAGATTGGACCTATCTTGTCCAGAGAGTTTGCAAAGGATATCAGTCCATATCTTGATACGAGGCCATAGGTAGGTGTTAGTCCTACGACACCAGTAAAAGAAGCAGGTTCTGATATAGATCCACCCGTTGACTCACCCAGATTTATATGCGGTAGATCAAGAGCTGCGGATAGTCCTGCTGCCCCACCGGACGAGCCTCCACAACATCTTTCTTTATCCCATGGATTTTTTGGCGTTGTGAATGCACAGTTTGTCGAAGCAGTTCCGAAGGCAAACTCGTCCTGGTGTGTTTTAGCAAATATAGTTCCTCCAGAGTCCTTTATCTTTTTGGTTACGGTTGCATCGAACGGGGGTTTATAGCCTTCCAATATTTTTGAGCCGGCGTAGGTTGGATCATTCTTTGAGCATATGGAATCCTTAAGTGTAAACGGAAGGCCATTTAGTTTACCATCCTTTTTGTCACTGTACTCATAGTCAATGGGTCTTATTAATCCGAGTTCAACTAATCCATCGATTCTTTTTTCCAGTTTTTTATGAAATTTTTCTAAGTCTACTTCGCCTGTAACAAATTCCGAAGCACTCATGCCCTTGTATCTGATCTAATCACCTATGCTTGGTCCTTTAAAAAAACCGTCTTCGTAGTTTTCTGTATTTAAAAACACATCTTCGTTGTCCAGACACTCCTCTACCACATCTTCTCTCATCTCGTTTTTTATGTCGATTGGGTGAAATGCAGGTTCTACGTCTTTGGTATCTATTTTATCTAGTTGTGAAAACCAGTCAAGTATATTTTCCATATCTTCTTCGAGGCCTTTCTTTTCGTTTTCTGTAAGATCTATACATGCCGCAGAAGCAATTCTTTCTAGTTCATTGTTTTTCATTTGTCCACACCTTTCGCTACTAAATAGATTTCTGAATTTATAAAAATGGAAACACGATTTCTAAGACCCCTGATATGTATAGATTAACATATATTTTATACAGTTGATTTATTTGATATCAAGGGAAAGCTTTATAAAGTATAACTTAAAATGTTAGAATAGTAATAACGTATAGTCGATTTTCCATCCGACTGGGCATCGGTTGGAAGTTGGGCATTCGAACCGAAATCACGCAAACTTGGGCAAGTTTGCAGACCAGATTTCTTATGCGAGTTAGACTTATCTGAAACTATTTCTTGGGCAATAGAAGGTTTCGTATGAAACCTTAAAAAGATTTGGATGTTGAAAAACATATTTCAAAAAACATAATAAAGGAGGTTGAACAAAAAAATGGATTCCGTAATTCAAAACGCTTTTGAAAGAAACTTCGAAAAATCAGAAAAAGAACAAAAAAACAATGATTCTGTGCATAACTTGCCTAGGGGGGCTGACGGCATAGATCACCAGGAAGTGGAGGATGAGTTTGATATAGACATTAATCAGGCTCAGATAAAGGTGGTAGGAGTAGGCGGAGCTGGTAACAATACTATCACCACACTTACAGAAATGGGGATAGATGGTGCCGAAACCTTGGCACTTAACACAGATGCTTCACACCTGAGTGCCTCAAATGCTGACAAAAAGATGTTAATAGGCCGAGAGACTACCAAAGGCTTAGGTGCCGGCGGCAAACCAGAAGTAGGTAAGAAGTCTGCCGAGGAGTCGCAGAGAGAGATTCGCGAAGAGCTTAAGGACGCAGATATGGTCTTTATTACATGCGGTCTTGGTGGAGGAACAGGCACAGGAGCTGCTCCGGTTGTTGCTGAGATGGCAAACAACGAAGGAGCTATAGTACTGGCAGCAGTTACGATGCCTTTCAAGATGGAAGGTACGAGAATAGTCAAGGCCGAAGAAGGTCTCAAAAGAATGAGAAAGGTTACAGACACTGTTATAGCGATAGAAAACCAGAGACTTCTCAACTATGCCGGTGATCTACCTGTAAAACAGGCCTTTGCTGTGGCCGACGAACTGATCTCAACGATGATCAAAGGGATAAGTGAAACAATAACCCAGCCTTCGCTCGTGAACCTGGATTACGCCGATGTCAAGACCATAATGAAAGACGGTGGCGTAGCTTCAATAGGCATAGGTGAGGCGGATTCAAGTAGCAGGGCAGAAGAAGCAACACAGAAGGCCATGAACCATCCATTGCTTGATATGAAGTACGAGGGAGCGGATGGTGCAATAATTCAGGTAATTGGTGGCGAGGATCTCAAACTGGATGAGATAAACGAAATCGGTGAATCAATATCGAAGCAGTTGGATCCACAGGCACAGGTAATATGGGGCGCCAGAGTTGTTCCAGAGTACGAAGGAAGTATGCAAGTAATAGCTATAATCACAGGAGTCAAATCGCCTTACATACTGGGTCCAAGATCCCAGGAAAAAAACTCTTCTAAAAACCCAGAACAAAAAAACGAAGGTGTATCCGACGAGTTGGGTATACGGATGCTCAATAAATGAGCACTTTCTAACACCCCCACTTTAATTCACCTCCACACACCCCCACACCCCACAACCGGGAGGGCGGACCTGAGTTCGCCCTTCCGTTTTCTACTTCTAAATGATATTCATGAAAAAAACAATCTCCAAGGGATTTCAAAAACACAATAGAAAAATATCTGTAGCTGTGGGAGCTTTACTCCTGATTATTGCTGTTGTTTTCTGAGTCTTCTCTCAGAGAGTTCATAAATCTTTTAGTTTCGAGTTTTGCTTTCTTTACACACTTTACAAGTCCTCTCCAGTTTCTAAGGTTTTTTCCTTTGTATTCGTCTACATGTGAAAAGGCATTGATTTCTCTTCTTGGTGGTGGGCCTGGGGTTTTCTTTGGATAACCAACCGGTATCATTGCAACCGGTCGGACCTTTTCTTCGTGTGTTTTTATCAGATCCTCCACACGGTCTTCGTCGAATGATCCTACCCAACATGCTCCAAGTCCCATTTCTGTAATTCTCAGGAGCATGTTTTCAATTAAAGCTCCCGTTGCCTGCATTCCATAAACTTCTACGCCTCTTTTGCCGTAGCTACCTTCCGCTAGCTCCTCGTTTAAACAAACTACGAAAATCAGAGAAGCGGATTTCATCCAGTCCTGTTCGAGGGATATTTCCGCGAGTTCCTCGATTAAATCCCGATCCCTCACGACTATTATTTCCCAAGGCTGCCTGTTTCCGGCGGAAGGAGTCCATCTTGCGGCTTTGAGTATTTCAGCAACCTCTTCCTTTTTTATATTTCTTTCTTTGAATCTTCTGATGCTTCTTCTCCGTAATATAGCTTCTAGAACGTCCATGTTACCTGTTAAAAAATTCACCCTGACCTATATAAATTTATGGAATTATGAAGTACGAAAAAGTATAAAAGCTTTCTCCACAAGCAAGTTCTTGGGGTCAGTAAAATGGAGAAAAAAGATGGAGATTTAAAAGACTACCGTGTGAAAATAACCGAAGGAAATGAGAGCCGTTCTATTAGGGTGACTGAAGGTGAGAAGATTGACATTGGATTTGGAGTCCTACGGGCCGAGAAAAGAGGAATTTTCTACGAGGATAGAGGACATGTTAATCCGGAAGTAAGGACAATAGACACAATGAGTTTGGGTGCCAAGTCCGATGTCTACAGCGATGGTTCAGACATCAGATTAGATGGAGAGTGCTACGAGCTTGTGTTAGACGACGTTAGAGTAGAGCTTCCTGATGAACCCTATCCATATCCTTGATGACAAATCGGTTATAAAGACTAGACGCTTGGTTTTATTCTTACTTAGAATGATATGCGGGGGGCAGGATTCGAACCTGCGAAGGTACTAAACCACTAGGTCCTAAGCTTGGCTTTCCTTTTGCAGGAATCTAGCCCCTTTGACCACTTGGGTACCCCCGCCTTTGAACAGTACATCTTAGTTTTTGAATTTTATAAACTTTCATTAAACCGTCCGAACATATCGTCCATACCTTCTGTTAAGGTTTTATTCACTTCAACACAGTTTTCTTCGTATCGATAGATGTTGCCCGCGGAATTGATTCCATATTTCTGAGAGATCACGTCGTTCTTGACTATTTCTATTTCCCAGAAAGAGGGACCTAGACCACGAATTTCGATAGATGCTTCCGAAGGCACATCTTTAAATTCCAAGAACGCATTCTTTGCGGTTATGTTTGAGTCGACATTTTGATCCGAGGAGTGAACTGCATGCGGTATTCTTTCCCAACTACAGCGAAGTACATTTCTTTCTACTATGCTGTAGCTCCATGCAAAAAAGATAAGGATAAGAGCTATCATCAACAGTGTTAATATGATTATTATCTTTCTGTGGCTGTCATCCTCCAAATCAAGAATTTCAACCATACGTAGGTTAAGAATACCTATATATTAAAGTTTTAAACTGGAATGCTCCCGCCGGGATTCGAACCCGGGTCACTGGCTTTCTTCTTTCATCGCCATTTCGGCTCAATCCTTTCGGAATCGAAAGGCCAGTATCCTTGACCGGACTAGACTACAGGAGCGTACATCTAACTCTGTAACCGAAAAAATAAAAAGGAAAGGGATGAGATCTCCTATAGATCCCTCGCCTGTACAGTTTTCCTTCCGTTTGCTTCAGCTCTATCTACTGCTTTTCCAATGAGTTCCTTTACTTCTTCATCAAGTTTTTCGTAAAAGTCAGAGCTAACGTTCTTGTCACCTGCAGCTTCTTTTACAGCGTTCTTAACAATTAACACTTCGATCACCTCCTTTTGTGATGGGCCGAGCAAGATTCGAACTTGCGATCTCCACCTATCTTTGCTCCCCTCAAATGAACGTTTTTCTGAAGGGTTCTTGTAAGGGTGGCGTCATAGCCACTAGACTACCGGCCCTCTTCGTATTACACCACATGCATGAACTTCAGAGTTTAAAAATATTTACTAAGATGTTATATTAAAGCCTCTTAGATAAGAAAGGCACATACAACTCTGCTTCTGTTAAACCGCCATGCATTCCTTCGTAGTCGTCGTATGGTTCAAATGTTATTATGGAGTTACCTGTCATTATCAGGGTCACATTTCCAAGACTTTCTACAAATTTTTCTGATAATTCACCTTCACTGAAAAACCCATCTTCTAGTAATTTTTCTGTCTTTATTAGATTAAAATCAGCGTCAATTTCGTCGTTCAGTATATCTATAAATTCTTCTACTTTATCGTTCTCTACATGGAAATTTACCATTCTGGGTGCCCCCACAGGTTTTATTTCCTTGTCTTGATGTGTTTCTAAATATGGCGATATCTTTTTGTAAAGTTCCCCCTCTTCCTTCATGTCTACTTTGTCCTGTATATCCATGAAGCCGTGGTCCGCGGTTACAATTACATGTAAGTCATCTAATTCTTTCAGTATGTACTTTTCCATGAGTCTGAATATCTCCTTAACAAGTTCTTCCGATTCTTCTTCATCGGGACCGTTTTCATGGTTGGATGTATCCAGGGCACTTATGTAGAGATAGTAGAAAGATTTCTTGTCTTCTTTTTTTACAGCTTTACTTGTCTTTACAAATGCCTCGACAAGGTTTCCATACCCTTTCCGGTACTTCTCTTCGTCGTCTATTATTTTCTTGGGTTGTATCTGATAAGTTTCCATCTCACCGGACAGCATATCTTGAATAGTTTCCGGCCATATATCCTCCTTCATTACAGTTTCTCCAAATTTTTCCTTATCTTCATCTTCCACAGCTTCGAAAGGTAATGGTTTATATCTCACTCCGAGCTCATTGTTGTAAGAAACCCACTCCAGAAGTCCGTGTTTACCCGGTGGCTTACCACTTAGTATTGAGAAAAGTCCCGGGACAGTGGATGTTGGAAAGGACGTGGTGATTTTTTCTTCGTTGAACATTTTTATTGTTTCTTTTAGATTCTCGTCCTCGTCAATTAATTCCATAAGTTTGTCGTAACCAAGACCGTCTATAACCACAAGAAGAACCTTGTCAGACCTTTCTTCTATCAAACTTTCTTCGGAGTCCAATCCTAGAATGTGTTTTACTGTGGGAACTATTTTTGTAACACACTTTTCCGAGTAATCCGGTTTTAGCATAGGCTTTATTTAAAGAAATTAGCTTAAAAGCCTTTGTTTAAGGTACTAATCGATATCTTCCATAACGATAACCTTTAAATAGTATATTATGTAATTATTACTTGGTGATAACATTCCGGACTATGATGACGAAGTAATCGAAAAGCTGAGAAAAAAGGGTTTTTACGAGAAAATTTCAGAGGATGGGAATTTTCAAATGCTAATGTATGGAGAAAGCTTGTCAGATGAAGATTTTGAGAAATACAAAGGAACTGTTGGCGGAATATACAAAAGGAAAGAGGGAAAAATAAAGGTCTTTCATAGTACAGCTAAGATGAATGCGTTTGAGGGATTGGGAAAGAGGGAAACTAAAATTTCCAGTTCTGTGCTTAGCTCTGAAATTGTTGAGGAAAATGATGCAGCGAATGAGATCCGTCAGCACAGGCTCAAGGGAACCGGAAGTAATAAATACGGGGCGAGGGGAAATCAGACTAAACAAAACGCGCAATTGTCCTTTGAGTTTGATGTTTTAATGGAGCTTTATGAGGCTGGTGATCTCTCAGGAAGTAAAGAAGTGGAAGAGGTTGCTGAAAAAATTAAGGCAAGGTATATAAACAATATTATAGAGCATATTGCTCACGAATATGAACATCTGAAGACACATGAAGATGGCTTAAGAGAACATGAAATTGAGGGTGTCTATAAAGAGGGTTTTAGAGCGGATCTATGTGGGATTGTTATGAGTACTCTTGACGAAGCATATGCCAGTTTAAAGGGGTATTTAGTAAGAGATGATATGTCGCTTGAGGAGGAGAATACTTGGGAAAGTTTGGAGCAAACATGGAAAAGCTCTTCCCCAGGCATCGGAGATTATGTGAGTTGTTTAAAAGATAAATACGATGAAAAGAGAGGCACTGAGGAAGAAAAAGTAGAGAAAATGATGGAAGAAAAGGAGGAACATTTCAAGAAAGAAATGGAACAGATTTTAAAGGACGATGAACATTATGAAAGCCTGTCTAAGGATCTACTGGAAAAATCTGAAGATATAACTTCCTAATATCACAAGATTAATTCATTTAATACCCCATTCCATGTAAGCCTTTCTCTCCTCCATCGAAGCAGTAATGAATCTCTTGGAAATCTTCGCGCAGAGCCTTTACATCTTCCTTTATTTTCACTGGCTTCTCCCTGTTTACAACCACCCTCTCTATGAGCTCTGCAACTTCTTCCATATGACCTTCCTTCATGCCGAGTCGTGTCAGCGCCTGGCTCCCGAATCGGAGGCCGCTCGGCTCCTTTGCGCTCTCTACATCGTCCCATGGCATAAGGTTTTTGTTTGCTATTATATTGGCTTCTTCCAGGGCTTCTGCAAGTGTTCCACCGCCTCCATGTTCCTGAACGTCCACTGCCAGTGTGTGTGATTCTGTGAATCCCTTGTGTTCACATAGGACATCTATTCCTCTTTCGTACAAAGCCTGTCCCAAGGCCTTGGCATTTTTTATTATCTGTTCTGCGTATTTTTCCCCGAACTTTCTCTGTTCGGCCAGTGTTATTCCTAGCGCGGCTACAGAGTGCATGTGGTGGTTGGAAAGAACACCCGGGAAAACACCAGCCGAAAGCTTTTCCTTCTCTTCCTCATTTGCAGGATTTGCAAGTACAACTCCCTTCTGTGGTCCCGGTAGCGTTTTATGGGTGCTCCCTGTCATTATATCTACCCCCTCCTCCATAGGCTTCTGGAACTTTCCAGCGGCTATAAGGCCCAGTACATGCGCTCCATCGTACCATACTTTACATCCAACTTCCTCAAACACGTCTTTTAGCTCGTCTAGTGGTGGAGGAAAGAGAAAAACCGATCGTCCGAAAAGTGCTATATCAGGCCTTTCCTTTCTTATCAGCTTCTTGGTTCCTTCTATGTCCAGATTCATTTCGTCGACATCAAACGGATACGTTTCCGGTTCCATGCCTCGGAATCCTACGGATCCAAACTTAGCACTACTGATATGCGCTCCATCGGATACATCCGGCGCTGTTATCTTTTTATTTGGGCCTCCGAGGGCCATGAGAACAGCCTGGTTAGCATTTGTTCCTGAAAGCGGCCTTACGTCTGCGTAATCCACATCAAAGGTCTCTCTTGCAAGCTTTTTCACTCTTCTCTCTACGTTGTCTACGTATTCGTTCCCTTCATAATATCTATCACCCACTGGACCTTCTGCATACTTGTCCTGGAAGTCCGAAAGCATCATTTCCCTCGCAAGAGGGCTTATTATGTTTTCCGATGCTATCATAGGAAGAGAATTGGAGAACCATTTTGTGTGTTTCTTTGACTGGGTGCGTATAAAGTCGATGTGTTTTCTCATGCATACTTCTTTATTATCCCACTTTAAAATAATTCCCGGTTCCATAAGAAAGTTTAAAGCAAGAAACAAAGGAAGCCTTTATCCACGTAGATAGATATTACTTTTCCCTGAGTCTCGTATATCTTTTCTTTATTTCTTCGAAGAGCTTTTTCCCTGTTTCGGTGCTTATACGGTCTTTTGTTGTTGCAAAGAACTCATCAAGCCTCTCATATTCCATGAAGTTGGGGTTTTCTTCGTTTTTATCGTATCTACCGTCTTTTTCATACTTTAACGCCTGAAGACACATATCCACCATATCCATATCCTTCACGAACCTTGCTTCCTTCGTTTCACTGTTCTCGTACTCTTCCCATAGGTTCAAAACAAGTTCTCTGTCGATTTTTTTGTCCAGTCTTTTCATTACCTCTTTTTCCATCTTCTTCTTTCTGTTTCTGTCTATCTGTTTTGCCTGTGAATCGGCACGTATAGGAAAGTCGCCTGTGTCGTACTCTGCCATATCGTGTACCAGGGCCATTTTAATGGCCCTATCTATGTCTATTTCTTCTCTTTGGCCGTAGAGAAAAGTTAGAACTGCTGCACCCCAGGAATGTCCAGCGACAGTTTCGGGGTCCTCTATTCTTCGTAGTTCCCATCCTGTTCTTCTTTCATCCTTTAAGTCGTAAAGATCCAAAAGTATTTCAAACATGAGAATCACGGGCTTCATCCATCTTGTAGTGATAGTTTTTCATAGGGAATATTTAGGACCTCGACTTTTAAAATGTAGCAGGATTATAGAATATAACAAGAATTCGATCCAAACTTCGATGGGAACAAGTATTACATACCCTCTAACTTCTTCTCCATGAGCTCTTCTGCTTCATCTATGAAGCTTATGCCCATGGATACAAGCTTATCTATCCTCTTGCCATGGATTTCTTCTTTTCTGTCGTGCTCATAGTTTTTCCAGGTTACTATGATTTCTTCGCACTTCTTTACATCTTTATCAAGCATTTCGTCCGATTCCACGAGATGTTTTCTAAGCTCATCGGGAAGTTTCTTTGGAACGGGTGGGGCCACACCCTCGGATATGAGAACTGCTTGTCCCGCGGCGACTACTGCATCGTACATATGGTTCACTACTTCGGGCTTATGAATCTTTTTTACTTTTAAAACACGCCTTGGTGAAGTAGCTATAAGCGACCTCATAGCCTCCTTTGAACCTGGTATCCTTCCGCTTTTCAGAAGTTTTTTCAGAGGCTTGAAGAAACCCGAAGGATCATAGACGGATATACCGTTTCTTATTTCCGAAAAAGTGATTGGAGAACCATGTCTTATAACATTCCAGTAGTTTGTAAGCTTGTAAAAGGAAATGGCCATATCAATACCCTTTTCGTTGCTTACACTTTTGACCACTTTCTTGACGGCCATCTCAAAATCATCTATATCTTCATCGGCCTCGAGGTCGTTGTAAAGAATTATGAAGGTCATGCTGCTACCCCTTTTTATTTCACCCGGTCTCAAGAACCAAATAGACTTAACGGCCTTTTCATGGTCTTTAATCAGTCTATCTCTTACCCTTTCTGCTGCTTCAACAAGCTCAGGTTCATCTTCCTTGACGTCTTCTTCTGTGATGCTTTTTTCCAGATCAGGTAGTTCTTCATCCATTACTGCTCCTTCTAATGCTGATTTGAACTCTCTGACATAGAGCCTAGTTGAGTACACTTCTTCTTCGGACATTTCCTCAAGACCTTCTTTGTCCAACCTTCTTTTGTTTTCTGCTATTCCCTCTACGAGCTTCCAGTAGTTTTCGCTAACAAGACCCTTGTCAACAAAGACTTCTCTGAATTTATCTAGAATCTTTTCTCTGTTTTCGGGTATTTCTGCACCTCTTTGAGCTAGTGCCTCTTTACAAAGTTCTATAGCTTTTTCATGCGATTCGCTAACTATGTTCTCCTGTTTTTCCTTCTCCAATTTATCGAATAGCCTTGCCATGGTTTTTACAAACCTCCCGGCGTTTCTGAGATAGTTTTCGATCTCTTCGCCTGATATATCTGTCAGTGTTCCATGGCTGACCTTATCCGAGATCTTGTATATCTGCTTGTAGTCTATTATGGCCTGCTTGGGAAGTATGTCCATGTCTTCAATGAACTTCTCTTCAAGTTTGTCTGCTACATCTTCAGGGGAGGGTGGTGCAGAACCGCTATACATGAGGACTGCTTGAGCTGAATCGGTCATAGACCTCAGTACTTCTGTAATTATTTCTTCCAGAAGCACTTTCTTTGCCTTCCCTATTTTACCTCTTGCTCTTTCAAGCAACTTCTTAGCCCTTTCCTCTGTTCCATGTAGATCGCCTTGGTTTGCAAGCTTCTTTGTTAGGGTTACGTAGTCGGAAGGATCGTAGAGGGGCTGTGCCTCCTTTATGGAGGTAACTACCCACGGTTCTCCTGATATGATTAAATCCCACCATTTGGAAAGAGGCTTCGGTTTCTGGAAATGAAGATCAAGCTCGTCAGGAGATTCGTCCTGTATTTTCTTTAAAACCTTTTTTGTTTTTATGAACACAGACTTGTCTGCACCTTCCTTTGTATCGTCTAGAATTACGTAGATATCTATATCAGAACCTTCTACCATCTCCTTCCGGGCTGCAGAACCGGCCACCATCACCGCCTTCAAGTATTCACCTGCTTCTTCCTTAAGGGGCTCAAGATATGTCCTTAGCTCCTCGAGCTTACTTTGCTTCATAGCATTAAATTGAAACTTTCTAGTTAAAAACGTTTGAGGTTTTGAAGTTACTGAGAATGGCGTTGGGGACGGGATTTGAACCCGCGAGGGCGTGAGCCCACAGGATTAGCAATCCTGCGCCTTGAGCCGCTCGGCCACCCCAACATCTACTATCTACCATTCTATCTTGGTTTTTAAATTTCTTTTTACATACATTTTTACATACAATAAGCTGTGAAAGAAGTTGTAGTCCGATAAAGATTTAAAAATGCCTGGATAGAATTATATACTAGCGCAAAGATAATAAAGAGGTGAATATATGCCTGTAAATATTGAAAAACTTTCAGGAATGTTCTCGAAGGACGTTTTTACAGACAGAGGTAAATACTGTGGTCAGATAAAGAACGTCAAGATAGATCTTGATAAGTTCCGAATGGGTTCCATAGTATTAAAGGCAAAGAAAGGAAGCTACCTTGCCAGGATGCTCGGAGGTAAGAAGGGTATAGTTATCCCTTATCAGTTCATCAAAGCAGTAGGCGATATAGTGATAATAAAACACATATCTTCTGATTCAGTTAAGGGACAGACAAGTAGAGAAGCAACTGTAGAGGAGCCGTCCAGTTCCAGAGGCACGGATACAGGATTTACACAAGAAGAGGACGAAGAGGAAGAAGTTACAATGCCTTTCTAACCCCCTTTTGTTTGTTAATGTCTGTAGAGAACTTAGGAGTACCCTTAATTCTTTTTCTTTTGTCGTTTAGCGTTGTCTATAATCAAGAGCCATAGAAATCATAATTAACCTGAAGATCTACCATTCTAATAAACATAAAGATTGCCCTGTATTATTTCTTCTGTTACCTTCCCTATGTTATCAAGCCAGTCAGATGTTATTTTTTCTGCTTCGTACCTGACGTCTGAAATGTTACCGGGTTTTACAACTTCTATATCTACAACCTTTGGTTCTGTTATAGGCTTTCCTATCTGTGATAAAAGTTTGACAGAAACCTCCTCGACATCTGTTTTTTTGCTTATGTCCTTTGCTATGAAGTTTGCTAGTACATTGTAGACCTTTCCTACATGTGCAAGCGGATTCTTTCCCGCAGGCGCTTCAAGACTCATCGGTCTGCATGGTGTTATAATTCCATTTGTTCTGTTTCCTCTGCCCACTGAGCCATCGTCACCTGCTTCGGCCGATGTTCCTGTTAATGTCAGATAGACTATTCCTTTCTCGTGGTCGTCTGCGGTATTCATATAGACGTCTACTTCCCTTTCTGTTTCTTTGGAGGCAAAGTCTTCCACTTCTTTAATGACATTTTCTTTTATTGATATATAGTGATCCAGATTCGGAACCTTTCTAGCAACAAGAGCGCCTGCTACGGTCAGATTTATTCTATTTCCGTGCCGATCGGCCATTATCTTTACATCTTCACCTAGCTCAGGAAACCTTTTCTTGAATCTTTCTGAATTTATGTATCTGTCGGTATTCAGAACAAGTTCTTCGGTCTCGCTGAAAGGTGCGTAGCTAACACCAAATGAGGTATCATTTGCCTTCACCACCTCTTCGTCTTCGTAAAGACTCATAAGGTCAACGGATCCATGTCCAATTCTCGAGTCCCATACGAAGTTTTTTTCCATTGATACTTCTTTGAGTTTTTCCTTTACAAATGATTTGGCTGCTTTTATAGCCGTTTCATGCACCGGTAGCTCATTACCTGATACTTCTGTTGTAGCCCTTCCAGAGAGTATTATATGTATAGGTTCTACGACCTCTCCCCCACCGAAATCCACATTTACCTTTCCACCTATGACTTCGACCTGGTCCGTGTTGTGATGGAGAATTCTACCGTATTTTTCTCTGTACATTCTAGACAGGGACTTTGATATTGATTCGGCTATCCCATCAGCAAGCGTATCGGGATGTCCATATCCCTTTCTTTCAACGAGCTCTATCTTCTGGTCTTCTATGGGACCTCTGTTTGCATCAGTAATAGTGAGACCTTTCATTTTATCGACTACTATTAAGTTTTACTAGTTTTTAAAAGTTTCAATTATTTCTTTGTTATAGATTTTTAAGACATTGTAAACAATAATTTCATGCAAAAACTCACAAATATGGGTATAACGCTGTTATATATGTCTTTTGAAAAACTGGACCCAAAGATAAGAAAACTTATAGAAGAAAAGGGTTGGGATAGACCTACGAAGCCCCAGGAAAAGACAATAGATCCTATCATCTCCGGTAAGGATGTTCTTCTTACGGCACAGACCGGTATAGGAAAGACAGAGGCAGCCATGCTCCCTCTTTTTCATAGACTTCTTAACGAGGACACGGAGCCTATAGCTCTTCTGTATATAACACCTCTCCGTGCATTGAACAGAGATATGTTTAAGAGGCTTCTTTGGTGGTGTAACCGTCTCGATATAGAGGTAACCATACGTCATGGTGATACATCGAACTACAAGCGAAGGAAACAAGCAGAATTTCCAGAACAAATTTTTGTAACTACTCCAGAAACTCTTCAGGCAATACTTCCTGGTTCGAAGATGAAAGAACATCTGAAGAATGTCAAGTACGTTGTAATAGACGAGATACATGAGCTTGTAGAGTCTAAGAGAGGTGTCCAGCTTTCACTGGGTCTTGAGAGGCTTAGAGAGCTATGTGGTGATCCACAGATGATAGGACTTTCCGCTACTGTTGGTTCACCCGAAGAGGTTGCAAGTACGCTGTCGGACGATGCTGAGGTTATAAGCGCTGTGGAGACCAAAGAGTTCAGTATAGAGGTTGAGATGCCCAAACCCGGTGATAAAGACGAGGAGCTCGGCGAAAAGCTTTTTGCAGATAAGGAATCTACATCCAGGCTGAGAAGGATACACGACCTGATAGAAGAGAGTGACTCGTCGCTTGTTTTCACCAATACAAGAGAAGCATCCGAAGTACTTTCTTCTAGACTCAACAGACTGGAAAAGGAGTATGATCACTCCATACACCATTCTTCTCTTTCCAAGGACGTTAGGATAAACAACGAGGATAGCTTCAAAGGAGGGGAGATAAAGAGTCTTATATGCACTTCTTCTCTTGAGCTTGGTATAGATATAGGGCATATAGACCGGGTTGTTCAGTATGGATCTCCTAGGCAGGTAAAAAGACTGCTCCAGAGAGTAGGTAGGAGCGGCCATCAGGTTCAGGCGGAATCCAATGGAAAAATAATAGCAAGGAACGAGGATGATGTCATAGAGTCTGCTGTTGTAGCCAGAAGAGCACTGGAAAAAAAGCTTGAACCAACGAAGTTTCACAAAGGCGCCTTGGATGTACTTGCTAATCAGATAGTTGGATACTGTATAGATGTATACGGTCTGGAGTGGGAGGATATATTTGATCTCGTTACGAGGAGTTATTTTTATAGAGATCTCTCGGAGCAGAAGTTCTACGAAGTACTTAGGTTCATGTCAAACCTATACTATTTATGGATAGACGAGAAGGTTAAGCGTTCCAAAAAGGCATGGGAGTACTACTACGAAAACCTTTCTACAATACCGGATGTGTACAACTATCAGGTCGTGGATACAGTCCAGAGTCAAGACGTTGGTCAACTGGATGAATCATTTGTTGCGGAGTACGGCGAACCAGGAACCACCTTTATCATGAAGGGAAGGAGTTGGAGGATTCTATCGGTGGATGAGGGGAAGGTTCTCGTCGAGCCTGTTAACGAGGTGGATTCAGCTGTACCTGCCTGGGAAGGAGAGCTCATACCTGTTCCGAGGAGCGTGGCAAAGGAAGTCAAAGAACTTAGAAGAAAGGTGAAAAAATGGATCCAAGATGGTGATCATGAAGAGGCAAAGAATAAGCTAATGAAGAACTATCCCGTTGATAAAGGTGCTGCCGACTGTATAGTTGAATATATCAACGAAGGCTTGGAGGAGGTGGCGGACGAAGGCGAGATGTTTTTGGAGAAAAAAGGAAAGTTTGTTGTAATTCATTCATGTAACGGAACTTTAGCCAACCAGACCCTTGGAAAGTTCCTTGCTTCAGTTCTAATGGAAGAAAAAGGAAGATCCATGGCGGTTAAGAACGATCCCTACCGCATAATGTTACAGGGTGCCGATATACAGTCGGTCAAGAATGTTCTTGAGAGGACACGTCCAGAGGACCTGGAGATGATTCTCGATAGTTCGATAGAAAAGAGCCAACTTTTCAAATGGCGTTTCATACATGCTGCAAAGCGTTTTGGTGCCGTTGAGAAACGCGCTAAGTGGGACAGAGTAAACATATCCGGAATCGTTAGATCATACCGCGATTCCCCTATACACGATGAAGCAAAACGCGAGGTTTTCCAGGAGAAACTCGATATTGAGGGAGCCAAGAACGTTCTTAGAAGTATACACGAGGATAATCTTGAGTTGAAGGTGTGTGAAGGTGGTAAGATAGGTGAGAAAGGGTTAAGCCATAAGTTCAAGGAACTGATGGGACCCGAGAAGCCCAAGGAGGAGATATTCAAAGCGTTCAAAAATAGGATAAAAAACACCAAGGTGCGCCTCATGTGTATGAGATGTGGACAGTATCGTATTACGAAGAAGGTCAGGGATCTCCCCGAGGATATCAAATGTTCTGCATGCGGTTCCGGGAGGATAACAGCCATTAAGCCATACGAAGAGGGAAAGGAGCAGATTCTAGAAAAATTATCGGAAGGAAAGGAGCTTACAGAAAGCGAGCAAACTACGAGAGATAAGATGGAGCATGTGGCAGATCTAGTTCTTACCTACGGCAGACAGTTTATAAAAGCACTTGCCGGAAGGGGTGTTGGGCCCGAAACTGCGATAAGGATCCTGGCTCAACAGACGGATGGCGATAAGTTTTATGAAGAAATTCTTGAAAAGGAGAAAGAGTATACTAGGACTAAGAAGTACTGGTCAGATTAGAGCATTGTAGTTATTTCAGGGTCTTTACCCACGATTACCGTATGTTCTGCTTGTGATATGATTCCTCCTTCGGCCTCTCTGAGAACAGGATATTTGTACAGGGCGTTTATACTTTCTAGCTGTCTGAGGGACATGTTTAATCTGAGTTTAGATATGTCATTTACAAGCCATCGCTTTGAAAAGGGCAGTTTGTTGAATTTACCTTTGGCCATTTTTAGTATCTTTCTTGCTTCCCTTGATCTAACAGGTTTCTCATCATTCCATTTGAATATCATTGTTCTGTTTGATTCTATTACCTTACCTGCTCCATCGGTTGCAAAGGGCTCCAGTGCAAATACATCACCTTCTTTTAGTTTGTAGTCAAGCTCGGTCTCAATATTTGGGAACTTCGTCTTGGCATGTAGGTCGTATTGACCAAGGCCATGTCCTGTCAAGTTTCTTATCGGGTTATATCCAAAGTCCTTTATTGTACTTTCAATCCTTGATGAAATTTCTGATATCTTTATACCGGGTTTTATCATATCCAGGGCTTTTTCTAGTGCTTTTTCAGAGGCCTCAACAAGCTCTTTGTTTTTAGTTTTTACAGGAACTGTTGTTGCAGTATCTCCTATATATCCGTCTATATGGACTCCCACATCGATTTTAATTAACCCGGGCTCTATATTCCTCTTTTCATTTATATCTGCTGTGTCATGTGCACCCACCTCGTTCATTGAAAGATTCACAGGGAATGCAAGCTTTCCACCGAGTTCTTTTATCTTTTTTTCTGTTTGATCAACTACCTTTTCGTATGAAACTCCTTCGTCTATCATCTCCTTACCGAAATCTCTGGCTTTCGCCGCTATTTTTCCGGCCTTCCTATACTTTTTCAATATCTCTTCTTCCATATTACCATACAATTTTTTCATCTATCTCTATATCGTCAAACCTTTCGCTCCTGCATTCTAATACATATTTGCATCCTTCCTGAGGCTTATAAACCTTCCAGGTCCGTGGATCCATGGTCAGTCTTTTTGCAAGCTTTTTATCCACCACGGTATTGTTTTTATCGATAAAAAATACAGCTATGTCCTGTGGAACGAAGGGCATCCAGATACTCCACCGAGCCACGTAAGGAAAGTCCATCAACAGTCCATGTCCTTCCCTGAGCTTTTTGAACATCAGACCTCTCATTGATCCGAATAAGCTTTCGGTCTTTTCTACGTTTAGAAACCTTTCGTTTTTGTGAAATATTTTGATGTTGGGCACCCCGAGTTTTTTCTGTGGTTTTGGTCTAGACTTGTATTCTGAAGCCCGGTTACACATTCATAGTAAACCTTTTAGTTTAAAAAAGATTGAACTACTAAGTTGTTGTCATGGTTTCAGAAGATGATGTGATGGAGAAACTAGGGGAGATATACGATCCTGAGACGAAGATAGATATAGTCAATATGGGTTTTATCTATGATGTTGAAGTAGAAGAGAAAGATGTAAAAGTGGAAATGACTCTTACTTCACCTGGTTGTCCTATGCATAAGGTATTTGTAAAGAAGGTCGAGGAAGGCATAGGGGATCTAGAAGGTGTTGAAAGGGTTGAAGTTGATGTTGTTTTTGATCCACCATGGTCTCCCGATAGACTGTCAGAAAAGGCTAGGAAAGAACTTGGGATGGAATGATGTCAAAGGAAACTAAACTTTTGATAGTCATCTTCCTTGTCCTGATAGCTGTAGGATTTTTTCTCAGGTACCGCTATGTAGTTTGATCCACCGGCAGAACTAATCCAAAATATTAAATACACAGAGGTGCCTATGAATCTTGTGGTAACATGGTCGAAGTAGATGAGGATGCGTGTATAGGTTGCGGGTCTTGTGTTTCCGTAGCTCCTGATATATTCGAGATGAATGAAGCCGGGAAGGCAGAAGTAATCAAGGACGAGGACACGGAAGAAGCAAAACAGGCCGAGAGTGTATGTCCTGTGGATGCCATAACAGTTTAGGAAACCTGGACTCCCAAATATCTCTTATTTTTTTATCTTTCCTTTACTTCTATGTCTCCCGATAAAAAATGTGGTGCAAGCTTTATGGGATTTCTCACAGGAATAGGGTTGGAAGAAAGAGAGGTTTCGTGTGGATTTTCGCCTTCGGGAAGCGAGAACAGCCCATGGTTGTAAAACACAGCTCCTTCCGACATCTGGTGATCTAGCATATTTTTTATTATCTGTTTTTTTACCTTTTCTCTTCCTATCTTCTCGAGGATTTTAAATAGATAGGGACAGTCTCTGGGCCATACAACGGCTTCGTGGCGCTGGTCGTCATCGAGATATATATTTTCCCTGCTGTTTTTGGTTAGTATTCCGAATGGCATGTGACCACAGTCAAAGAATACTGGTTTTCTTCCCACGAGAAGCCTTTCTTCGATTACCTTCCAGGCCTTGTGTATTTCATAACCAAAGAAGTGATCTTTAAGTAGCGCAAGGGAAACCACTGCAACTGAGCTTTCTCTTCGGTCTTCTAGGTTCTTCCCATCTTCTTTGTATACTATTTGATATAGGAAACCTTTTTTCCCATCCCAGAACGTGTTCTTGTAAGATTTCCATATCTTTGTTATGTCGATCCCTGTGCCATAAATCTTGTTGTATTTTTCTAGAACCCTTATCCAAAGGGCGTTTACCTCGGGTAGCAAAAAGCCACCGTTCTCTTCCACATCCCAGTTGTCAGGTATTCTGGTTGATCTACCATCAATTTTTGAGTCTATGCGTGAACAGTCCGGTCTGCATCTAATTAAGCCGTCATCATACTCATTTAAGCTTCCAACAACAGATTCAAATGTTTTTCTCATGCTCTTTTTGAAGTTTTTATCTCCTGTTTTTTCGTAGAACTTGGCGGCGCATAGAAGATAAAGTAATAAAGCGTCTGTCGAATTGTATGAAGGTTCTCCCTCTGTTACTTTTATAGCCATCGATCCATCTTCCAAGTATATTCTGGCCCATGTGAGTATTTTTTTCAACCATTCATCTCCCTTTACCTGTCTATAGACTTCCATGTTATGGAATATTGATTCAAAAAGATCTCTGAAATACACATCCTTTAACCACCATTCCCCGGCCCCGGGTATCTCCATGCCGCCTTCTTTGACTGAGAACCTGAAAAAACTTAATAGTCTTGCCTTCATAAATCTCCTTTCGATATCGTTGTTCGGGAAACTAAATATGTCAAGCATTTTCCTTGCTTTTTCTAAGTCCTTTTGTGTATCTGTACCTTTGAAGAACTGTATATCAGATTTATCTATATCCTTTCCGCATGCGAACCCAACCTTTATAGAATCTTTTCCTGATACCCGGTAGGTCAAAATCCCTGTCCGTATAGGTTTTCTGTTTATTTCTTTAAACCTTATGTCGTTTTTCTTCTCTCTGTACCCAAGGCCGAGTTTGTAAGTCCATCTTTCTTCTTCTGGTTTAACTTCAGTTTCATCCGAAGACCCGAAGATAATATCTTTTCCCCCCCTTTGAACTCTTAAGATATGATCTTTTGCTTCTACGTTGTATTCATCGACGGGTGGACTGTCTTCTTCTATTTTTCTTATATCGACAAGGGGACAAAGGACCAGTCTCAGGTCGTCTAGTTCCGAATCAATATCGAACTTTATCCATCCGCCGTACTTGTTTTTCATGGTAGATTTCGATAGATAGTATGAAACCCTTAGAACAGTGTTCCCTGATCTATATGTGTATGTAGCTTCCCATGGTGTTAGTTCAACGTCCTCTTTTTCGAGCTTCAGGGTTTTTTTATCATGAATAAGCTTGAATGCAGGGGCATCGAGGAACTTTGTATACTTTCCGGATACTTTCACAACAACTCCCTGTTGTGGATAGTCTCTGTTTGGCATTACGAAACCATCTCTTTCAACTGAAGAAAGGGATGAACTCCAACAGGAATCCGTCCTTTTTAGAGCGAAGGACTTGTTTCTGCCGTAGTTCCAGTCAGGATTTTCTTCCTGTGGGAATGCGAATCTAAACTCTTTGTCGGTCTCAACTTTCATTGTTTATTCCCCCTTAAGTTTTCTAAGGCTTCTGATGATTTTTGAATACCACGGAGCCCTGAACCTTTTACCTGTGAGATCAGCTGCAAGTTCTCTGAAGCTATGTCCGATCTTTGAATGTTTGTCTGCTACCAGAGGTTGCATCTTATGTATGCTTTTTCTTACTTCATTGTGGTGAGGTATGGTCTGTATTACATCAAGACCTGTGATCTTTTCTATCTCATGTCTGCTAGCTTCCTCAAGTATACCTTCTACCTTGTTTAGAACAACTCCTTCTATCTTTACGTTGTGTTTTCTAGCCTCGTCGGCTATTTTTCTTACGTCCTGTATGGCCTGAAACTCCGGATTGGTTACCACAATCATTCTGTCAGATACTTTCATGCTGTTGTAGAAGCCTTCTCTGAACCCAGGCGGAGCATCTATAACGGTGTGGTCAGCGAACCCCGAGAATCTATCTACCATCTTTTTTATTTTCCCTTCTGTTATCCTTTCGTTTGTAAGGGGAAGGGAGGAAGGTATGAACATAAGTCCGGAACCATGTACATTGACAGCTTTAAGTTCGTTTATGTCTCCCCTTAGAACGTCTTCTATGGTTTTGTCTTCCGGTATATGGCCTAGCTGCATAGCTAGGTTTGGTGAGTCAAGATCTGTATCTAGACATACAACCTGATTACCAAATTTCTGGAGAGCGAGGGAAAGGTTTGCTGCGGTGAACGTTTTGCCTGTTCCACCTTTTCCGGAAACTATTGATATTACATCAGACATAGACCCCAGTTTACCTCTTTAACTCATTGTATAAAAATATACCATTCATTTATAAAACCTTTTTAAATACCCCTTAACAATATGTAAAGTGTTGGTTTAAAAACCAGGTGATTCTATATGGTTGATGAACTTAAAATAGAGAACGTTGTCGCTTCAGCCACGCTTAGTGCAAAAATCCCCCTGAATAAGGTAGTTGCACATCTTCCTGGCACAGAGTATGAACCGGAGCAGTTCCCAGGTCTTGTGTACAGGATGAACGATCCAAATGCAGCGGCCTTGATATTCAATTCAGGGAAGATAGTATGTACTGGTGCAAACTCCCCGGAGGGAGCTAGGGAAGCGATAGACAAGGTTCTTGAAGGTGTTAGAGAAACAGGGATAGACGTCGACGAAGTCAAGGACATAAAGATCCAGAACATAGTTGCATCGGCGCAGCTTGACGGAAAACTAAGGCTTAACGAAATAGCATTCACCCTCAGGAATGCCGAGTATGAACCGGAGCAGTTCCCAGGTCTTGTGTACAGGATCGAGGAACCCGCGGCGGCCTTTCTACTTTTCGGATCAGGAAAGATCGTCTGCACCGGAGGGCGCTCGATAGAGGATGTTGAAAAAGCAGTAGAGAAGGTAGAAGAAGACCTCAAAGAGATAGACGCCCTCTAAACCTCTTATTTTTATTTTATCTAGTCAGATTGTGCAACCAACTACTTCTTCGAACCATTCGTATGTTTTAACTCCGCCATATATATCTTCGCCGTGTTTCACCGATGGTACTACCTCTACGCCCTGTTCTGCACACCATTCCAGATCCTCTGTGCAGTCTATATACACTCTTTCAAGGTATTCGGGACCTCCCAGCAACTGTAGCTGAAGTTCCGTGGCCTGCCTTATCTCTTCATTTTCTGTACCCAGGGCACCGAATACGATCACATCTTCTTCTTCAAGACAGTCTATGAAGCTTAACCTATTTTCAGTGAAAGTCCTGAACTCCGTTATATTTGTTAATATCTCTGTTAGGAATTTACCGTCCTTCGTTGTGTATACAGTCTGATAGGTTCCTTCGTCCCCACCAGAGGACAGCCTAATTCTATATAAACCGCTAAACTCTTCTATGCTCATCGCCTCTATCTGGGTCCCGGGATTGGCTTTCCTGTAGGTTTCGACAACCCTTTCCAGGGTTTCTTCTCGGCTATCGGCGGCTGTAGGATCGTATTCGGGTAGTCCTAAAACCATTCCTGTAATCAAACCCAGGACAATTCCTGAAACAAGGACGAATAGAATTTTCCCGGTATTTTTATTTACCTTCAACTTATACACCTATCCTGCCTAGTTTACGAAAGACATATTATTAAAAGTTGCTGCCTGTTGATCCAGAGTTCTCAAAAGGTTTTTATACTACAGAAAGTAATTAAGCCTTAATGAGTACACGTTTTGTTTTTGGAAAGAACTGTTTTCTTGTAATTACATTGGCAGCAGTTCTATTTGTTTCTTTTTCGGGTCTTGTCGGTGCAAGTGATATTTACCAGGGCCATCCACTCGAGGAGATAGACTTGGGTTCGGGTGCACACCAGGATCTCAATATGAGCGGAAAAAATATAGAAGATATAGGAGAACTATCCGGCTTTTTTGGTGATGAGTGCAACGAAGATGAAGTGGTTGTTCGCATAGGTTCCGATGGTGAATATGTGTGTAAACACATTTCAGATGATCTTGGAGCAATAGGCGGGGAAGGACAAGAGAACTACATACCCAGGTTCGATGACAGCAATACACTCTCTACTTCAAACATTTACCAAAGCGGAGGCAACATAGGCATCGGTACGACGACTCCGGATGATAAACTGGAGGTTTCGGGAGGGCATATAACTGCTTACACGGATTCGGGGCATGGACCAAATATTATGTCTAAGGGCGAAGTAACAGGTTCACTAGCACGTATGCGTGGTGCAGTGAGTGGTGATGGTGTAGGAGCGTTATTAGAATTGACTGATGAGGATGGTAATAGAGATATTTGGCTGCGAGGAGGGCCGAGTGATAGCTATATAAATTACGGTAACTTCGGCATCGGGACGACGAGTCCTGGGGCGAAGCTTCATATTGATGGAGAAACTTACATGGATAATCATTTGACTTTCACAGGTTCTTCTACTCGTAGGATATACGGGCCCGAGGGAAACGTGTTCTGGGGATCCTCTAATATGGGAATCGATGCAAACAACCACATAAGATTCAGGCCTGGTGGTGGCGGTGATGGTGATATAGAGCATAGAATGACCAGCGACGGCGATTTCGGCATTGGGACGACGAGTCCGGAAGCTGATCTGCACGTTGACGATGGTTTTGCCATTTTTGGAAACGAATTGTCTGGATATGATGACAATTGGGGAGCTAATTCGATCCAGGGTCATTTCCAGTCAGAAGGCCCATTAGACGGCGAAGGCTATATCGAAACTCCTTGGGTATACACGAATGCTATTGAGGCAAACAATAAAGGCAGTGGAACTACGGGTCTGTATATAGGGGAACACACAGGTACAGGTACGGGGGAAAGTAATGAGCTTTCTTTGAGGACTTCGGGGACCAATGCGTTGACCGTTGATCCTGATCAAAACGTCGGCATCGGGACGACGAGTCCGGATGCTAAGCTGGACGTGGATGGGGATGTCGTGATAGCAGATGGGGAAAGAATTCATTTGGACGGGGATAGTAGTACTGGTGACTATATAAGCAATGAAGATGGAATAAGGTATAGAACAGAAGGTGGGATGAGTTTTTATACAGGAGGGTTTAATGAAAGAGTCACAATACAAAGCGGCGGCGACCTCGACGTGAACAACAATAGAATAACAGATTTGGGTGAGCCTGAAGAGGAGGATGATGCAGCAAGGTTGAAGGACACGGGCTTTGATTGGGATGAATGTACCTATGAGCAAAACTACGATGATGGCTTTAATTCAATTGATTGTGATAGTGGTATGAGGTTGATTGCAGGAGGTTGTAATACACATACTGATGATGAAGCTATCTCACGAAATGCTCCTGAACCGAGTGCTTCTAATGCTGATTATCCTGACGGTTGGAGGTGCAAAAGGACTGACGGAGGGGATATTTACGCCTACGCCTTCTGTTGTCCGAAATTATAAAAATTCGATGACGGATTAATGTCTTTGTTTGCTGTTGTGGATAATTCTTTTTATGATAATCTAGCCCGGGTTAAATTTAAGTAGAGTTGGGGATTATTTAGTACGGGGTTTGTTGGGTATGATTGAAGAGCTTGAGGAATTTTTCAGGAAGTTCTACGAAGAGGATCTTCTGGAGGCTGTGCGAGAGGACAGAAGCTTTGTTCTTATAGATTTTAAAGTGTTAGATAAGTATGCAGGCCATGAGCTGACAGAAGAGCTTTTGGAGAACCCCAAGGATTTCTTCGACGCTGCTGAAGATGCTATAGATGAGATAGATCTTGGTACAGACAAAGAGGTAAATCTTAATGTTCGTGTTGAAAACATACCCGACGACGAGAGAACAAGGATAAAGGATCTCAGGAGCAACCATCTGGGTAAGTTCTTGAAGATAGAGGGTACCGTTAACAGGGCCTCGGAGGTCAAGCCGGAACTGGAAGTCGTTATATTTGAATGCCCGGACTGTGGTGAGACCATGGAAATACCACAGCTCAAAAAGAGGATGTCGTATCCGTCTCGTTGTGACTGCGGGAGAAAACGTGGTTTCAACCAGGTCGACAGGGAGCTGAGTGATGCGAGATGGATACATGTAGAGGATCTCTTTGAAAAGGTTTCAGGTGAGAAGCCCGGTGAAGTGGCTGTTTATCTGAAGGACGGTCTTACAACTCCGAAGATGCAGAGAAGAACTGATCCTGGTACGAGACTTGAACTTACAGGTATAGTCAGGGAGATGCCCAAACGTATACAGGGTAAGAAGACAAGACAGTTGGATATCTTTATCGAGGCCAACTGGCTGAATCCCAAAGAGGTTACCTTTGAAGAGATGGAAGTAACCGAGGAGGAAGAGGAAAAGATAAAGGAACTTGCTAATGATGATAAGATATACGAGAAACTGATCAAATCGCTTGCTCCTTCCATGTACGGACTTGAGAAGGAGAAGGAGTCTATAGTTCTACAGCTATTTGGTGGTGTACCTCACAGGCTTCCGGATAGCACGAGGATACGGGGTGATATACACATACTTTTTGTCGGTGATCCAAGTGCAGGAAAGACGCAGCTTCTCAAACTGGCTGCGGATATGCTTCCCCGTGGTAAGTATGCTTCGGGTAAGGGAACTACGGCTGCAGGTCTTACTGCTACCGTTGTCAGAGACGAGGAGCTTATGGGTGGATGGGTACTGGAAGCAGGTGCTCTTGTGCTTGCAAACAAAGGTGTTCTGTGTATAGACGAGTTCGATAAGATGTCGAAGGAAGATCAGGTGAACCTACATGAGGCGATGTCTACGCAGACCGTATCTATATCAAAGGCGACAATACAGGCTACTTTACCTGCCCAGACATCTATAATAGGTGGTGCAAATCCCAAGTTCTCCCGTTTCGATCCATACAGACCCATAGCCGAGCAGATAGACATTCCTGATACACTTCTCTCCCGTTTCGATCTTAAGTTTGCCCTCAGAGACGTTCCAGATAGGGAAAGAGACGAAAATATCGTGAATCATATAATAGGCTCCAGGATAGGAGACGAAAGCGACGCAGAACCGGTTATAGAGATAGACTTTCTCAAAAAGTATATATCATATGCAAGAAGGAACTGCAGGCCTGAGATGACAAAGAAGGCTGCATCTACGCTCAAGAACTTTTATGTCGATCTTCGTAACAAGTACGTCGACGTCGATAGCGATACAGTTCCTATAACTCTCAGGCAGTACGAGGCACTCCAAAGGCTTGCCGAGGCTTCAGCAAAGGTCAGGCTTGCCGATGTAGTTCAAAAGCAGGATGCTCAGAGGGCTATAAAACTTATGAAGCATTCGATAAAGCAGCTTGGAATGGATCCGGAAACACATGAGATAGATATAGATAGAGCAGAAGGGGGTACACCTGCTTCAGAGAGATCGAAGATGAGCAAGGTTATGGATGTACTGGACCAACTGGAGGAAGACCTTGGTAACAATATACCAGAAGAGGATCTCCTTTCGGCCTTGGAGGAGGAAGGTTTAAGTAAACCAGACAAGCTAATAAAAGAGATGAAGAACAAAGGTATGATATTCGAACCACGACCCGGTCATGTTCAGAAGGTGTGATTATATGGTTAAAGAAAAGAAAAAGGAAAAGGAATCGGAAGGTTTTTTCAGTGATTCGTTTTCTGTCCTGTTCAATCCCCATAAGTTTGTGTTCGACTTTAAGCAGTCAACACCAAAGGTAAGTACTTCCCAGGATGGTAGGAAAGTTGAATCAGTTGTATGGCACAGGCCCATTGTTATGGATCCCGTCCTGGCCAAGAAGATACTCAGGATTCTTGAAAAAAATGTAGAGAAGTACGAGGATAAGTTCGGTGAGATAGAGATTATCGAAAAGGAAAAGAATGAAAAGGAAGTAGAAGCCGACGATGCAGAAGAACCAACCTATATAGGATGATACGATGAACGGAAAACAGGAGAGATTGACCGCAAAGAGGGCCCTTTTTGAAGATTTGGTTAGCGGTAGGTACTTTCGACGCGAGGGATTCAAAAGCAATTACTTGGTTACGCCACGGGGGCAGAGAATCAGCAGAGTTAAACTGGTTGCCACAGTAACTACAAAGTTTGTGAATGACGATGAAAGCTATGCATTCATAGTTCTTGACGACGGTTCTGAGACTATAAGAGCAAAATTTTTCCAGGACCTGGATGACTATAAGAAAGTTGAGGAAGGAGATCTTGTTATATGCATAGGTAAAGTACAGGAGTACGAGGGTGAGATATACATAAACTCCGAGGTCCTAAGGAAGGCTGATGATCCTAACATGATGACCCTCAATCTATCCGAGGTTGCAGAGCAGCTTAAGTCTATTAAGAAGGACAAGGAGAGGCTTGAAGAGTTGAGAGAAAAGCACCCAGATAACAGTGAAGAAGTCTTTGCTGAGGAAGTTGGTATCCAAAGGGCGGAAGCTATAATTAAGGCCGAAGACCTGGGAAAGGATAGCTTTGATGATGAAGCAGAGGAAGAGGATAAGAGCGAACTGAGGAAGGAGGTTATGGAGGCTATAGAAAATATAGACGAGGGTGAAGGGGCATCCTATCAGGATATAATAGATAATGTTGATGCAGAAGAAAACGAGATAGATAATGTGGTTAACGATCTACTTACCGAAGGTACCTGCTTTGAACCACGACCCGGTAAGATTAAGAAGCTTTAAAATACATGATAATGCAGGCGATTTTATGGATTACGATGAACTTTACGACAGGGCAAAGGAGAAGATATCAGAGTCCGTGGACCAGGATAGATTCGAAGTTCCGGATCCTGATATAATGAACGAAGGGGAGAAAACGATAGTTAAAAACTTCTCCAAGATAACCGATAAACTGAGGAGATCTCCTGATCATATAATGAACTTTCTTCGTAGAGAGCTGGGTGTGCCCGGGAAGGCGGATGGTTCCAGAGCGATTTTCCAAGGACGGATAACCGAAAGAAAGGTTTCAGAAAAGTTTAGCCAGTATATAGACGAGTTTGTGATATGTCCTGCCTGTGATAAAGCCGACACTGAACTTGTGGAGGAGGACAGGATAAAGAAAATAAAATGCGAGGCCTGTGGTACTAAACAGGCTGTAAGGCAGTTTTAGATGTTTTACCATAACTTTACGGAAACAGAGGACCATGTAGTTCTTGCAGTCTGTGACAAAAATTTACTCGGAAAACTTTTAGAAGACGAAAAGATGTCATTCAAAGTGAGCGAAAGTTTCTATGGTACCCAGTCTATACAAAAGGATGAACTTCTGAAAAAGGCCAAGAAGAGTACTATAATAAATGCAGTCGGCGGCGATGTGGTTTCATTTCTAATCGAAAATGGTTTTTTTGATCAAGAAAAAATATTAAAAATAGACGGTGTTGATCATGCTCAGATGGTCAGGATTTGATATCGGTGGTAAGGGCCAGTTCTTTGTCATATCTATAGTCATAATAGCCATATCTTTGGGAGGTCTTTTAGGATTCATCAGAGCATACGAGGATATGAGTCTTACCGGTGCTTATATGCAGCGAGAGGAGAGAATTTTTAGAAGCGTAAAGGAAGGTATCTACGATACAGTAGAAAACAGCGACTGTGAATACGGAACAGACAACAACCAGCCCAGGAAGAGAAATCTGGAGGATTTTATTTATATGGTGAGCGAAGAGGCCAGAGGAGATGGTATGTATCTAGATGTAGAGATCGACGATGATTCTATATGTAACGAAGGCGAAG
>PWEA01000001.1 GCA_003553905.1 Candidatus Aenigmatarchaeota archaeon | reverse complement strand
GAATCAGATGGCAACTATCACTTTGTTGAGTGGACTGGAGACGTTGGTAATGTAGATGATGTAGGTTCTGCAAGTACTACTGTGACCATGGAAGATGATTATTCTATAACTGCTGAGTTTGGATCCTACGGCGTCAACGTAACTGCACCTGAAGATGACGAAGTCATAGAAGAAGGTACATACGAATACAACTTTACTATAAAAAATACCGGGGATATCGTTGATACATACAATATAACTATAAGTGAGGAGGGTAGCTGGCTTGTAGATAAAGATGAAATAACACTCGAACCGGGTGAAGAAATAAACAGAACAGCAACACTGGAAATACCGGGAACTGATGTGACAAAAAACAATACAATAACACTTAATGCAACAAGCAAAAATGATAGTACGGTCTGGGATTCTGACTCTTTCACAGTTTACTTCAAAGAACACTATGAAGTTGAGGTCGTTGCTCCAGAAGACAAAGTAGAATCGGAACCAGGTAACTACACGTACAACTTCACTGTAAAAAACAAGGGTAACAGGGAGGACACATATAATTTATCTGCCGATGACACAGAAGGATGGAACCCCGAAGTTGCGGATTCTGTAACAATCGGACCATGGGAAAACAAAAAACTCGAAGTGAATCTAACAGTTCCAGAAAACACCAAGGGCATAACTAACGAGGTAAACCTCAACGCAACAAGTAACAATGCAAGTGCATGGGACACCTTCAGTGTAACCCACGAAACCATCGTGTATAGCTTAGAACTATTGGAAACCTTTGGAAACGGAACAGTATATTTAAACGGCGAAGAAGTCGAGACTCCTGACACAGAAGAGTTCGAAAAGGGAACGGTAGTTGAATTGAACTCAACACCAGACGAAGACTGGGACTTCAGCCACTGGATGGGCGACTACCCCGAAGGAGGCCAACTCAACGACACTATAAACATAACAATGGACGAAAACAAGACGCTTAGATCATATTTCGAGAATGTAAACACATCCATAACACATAACCTGACGATGAATGTAGATGGACAAGGAAAAACAGATCCAACCGAAGGAGTACATGAGTATTACCACGGAGAATTGGTTCCGTTAAAAGCAACTCCAGAGGACTGTTGGTTATTCAGTGAATGGATAGGAGATATAATTGATCATTATAATGAAACAGAAACGGAAGTGACCGTTCTTATGGACGAGGACAAAAACATAACTGCAAACTTCACAAAGTCTCTGGAATGTTACCTTCTTTCAATAGACACGATCGGTAAAGGAACTACGGTTCCCGAAGAAGGTGATTATTGGATAGAGGGCGGTGAGATTGTAACTGTAGAAGCTATCCCAGACAGCGGATGGAAGTTCGATGAATGGACGGGAGACCACGAAAGCACCGAACCTACCATAAACATAACCATGGACGAAAACAAGTCTGTAACAGCAAACTTCGAAAAGGAAAAGGAAAAGGATCCTCCAAGTGGTGGTGGGGCTCCAAGACCACCGAAAGTTATAGTAAGACCGGAGGCAGATGCAGGAGAGGACATAGAAGGCTATATATTCGAGGAGATAAACTTCTCGGGCAAGGGAACGATTGAAAAAGGAAGTATAGTAGCATACAGGTGGGACTTCTACGGGGACGGTGAATGGAACTATGAAAGCACCGAGGATGGAAATACAACACACGTCTACAACCAGTCTGGTATATACGAAGCAGTTTTCGAGGTGGAAAGTGATGAAGGCTACAAGGACAACGATACAGTCAAGGTGTCTGTATACCATATAGATACAAAGATCCCCGACGAACTCAGAAGAACTGTTATAAAAGACATGATAATAGACGATCTGATAGCACAGTATGTATACGACGCAGAAAACAACACAACAGCACTAGAACTAAGGGTCGAGAACAACTACACAGTACCGAAGGTTGCAAGGGTTAACATAACTCTACCGGAAGAGCTCTACGAGAGCATGGACGAGCTGACAATAGAACCACCCACAGAAAAAAGCACGGAGAAAAGTTTGATATGGGAGTTCAGACTAGACCCAGAAGAATCCTTAACCCTCAGTGTTGCAAAATCGGAATACGTACCACAGGAAGTAATAGGTAAAACAAGGATCTCGAAGGAGATGTATGATGCTGAAACTCCTTTGGGATTCCTTTTCAGGGCAGCTACAAACCCTGTGTTCTTAGCACTCATGTTTGGAATCTTATGGTTAATACGTGAGGCAAAGGTCGGAAATATCTGGTCTTTGTGAACATCTGAATTTCTCAAGTAAAGATAAAACATATAAAAGAAAGTGAAGAATATTTTAGGGTCTGATAGGGATGAATGAAGAATACGACCCGAAGAATATAGAAGAAGATATAAGACTGTTCTGGCGGGAAAATGAAATAAAGGATAAGGAAAGGAAAAGAAACAAGGGCCATAAGAAGTTTTTTCTCCTGGACGGTCCACCGTATCTCACCGGAAACCCCCATCTCGGGCACATGCTAAACAAAGTGGTAAAGGACACAGTGCTTCGTTTCAAAAGGATGGAGGGATACGATGTATGGGACCAAGCGGGTTTTGATGCACATGGACTGCCAAATGAAGTCAAGACCGAAGAAAAGCTCGGTATAGAAAAGAAGACCGACATAGGCCAAAAGATATCAGTTGAAAAGTTCATAGAAGAGTGCAGGGAAAGAGCTGTTTCTTCAAAGGATGTGTGGAAGGATGTCATGGAAAGGCTTGGCGTCTGGCAAGACTTCGACGATCCCTACATAACTTTTCATAATACGTACATTGAGTCTGAGTGGTGGTTCATCAAACAGGCTGCAGAAAAAGATATGATATACAGGAAAAAAAGGCCCATGTACTGGTGCCCGCGATGTATGACTTCGCTTTCACAGAACGAGATAAGCGATGAATACAAAACAATAGAGGATCCTTCGATATTTGTTAAGTTCCCGAGAAGGGATAAGGATAACGAGTACTTTCTTATATGGACCACTACCCCGTGGACA
The DNA here is from genome assembly GCA_003553905.1 of Candidatus Aenigmatarchaeota archaeon. Taxonomy (GTDB): domain Archaea; phylum Aenigmatarchaeota; class Aenigmatarchaeia; order PWEA01; family PWEA01; genus PWEA01. The sequence continues at coordinate 14,487 of PWEA01000001.1, read as the reverse complement.
TTACCAGGCAACGTTGCAATACTACTTAACCCCGATTTCCGATACGCAAGGGTGAAGACAGACGAAGGTGTGCTGATAATGGCCAATGACCTGGTCGAAGAAGTAATGGACAAGGTCGGGATAGAGGATTACAAGATACTGAATACTATAGACGGCGCCTCCCTGCAGGGCAAGGAGTACGACCATCCGCTACGTGAAGAGGTTCCTATGCACGAAGAGCTTGACGATTCGATGAATGTGCACCGCATATTAAACTCATCCAGCCTTGTAACATTAGAACAGGGAACCGGATGTGTCCATACAGCACCGGGACATGGTGAAGAGGACTATGATGCAACGAGAAACTACGAGCTCGATGTTTTTTCACCTGTAAACGATGCAGGAAACTTCACAGAAGAAGGCGGAAAGTACACAGGTATGTACATACATGATGCAGACGAACAGATTCTGGAAGATCTTAAGAAAAAGAACTACCTTCTGGGACATTCGACCATAGAACATGAGTACCCACACTGTTGGAGGTGCAAGACAAAAATAATTCAGAGGGCAACAAGCCAGTGGTATATAGATGTAAGCAGACTCAAGTTTGAGATGCTCGAGAAAAATGAAGATGTGAAATGGATCCCCGGCAAGATAAGAAAGAGGTTCGAGAACTGGCTGGAGAAGGGAAGGGACTGGTGTATTTCTCGGCAGAGGTTCTGGGGCGTTCCGATACCTATATGGATATGCGACAACTGCAGTGAAAGGGAGGTACTGGGTTCATTCGGAGAACTCGAAGAAAGGATAGGTGAACTGCCGGATGACTTCGACCCACACAAGCCATATGCTGATGATTGGGAATGGGACTGCAGTTGTGGAGGAACGATGACTAGGACGGAAGATCTACTCGATGTCTGGTGTGATTCGGGATGCGCACCCTTTGCATCGATGCACTATCCCTTTGAAGAAGAGCCGTTCAGTTCACTCAAGCCCATGGACTTTATAGTAGAGGGAAGTGATCAGGTCGCGAAATGGTTCTACTACCTAATGTTCTGCAGCGTGCTGGCTTTCGACGAGGCACCATCCAAGGAAGTGCTCATGCATGCCTTTGTTCTGGACGAAGAGGGGAAGGCCATGTCGAAGTCCATCGGAAATGTAATAGAACCGGAGGAGATAATGGAGAAGATGGGTGTGGACATACCCAGGTTCTGGATACTTGAGAACTCGCCTCTCTGGGAAAACCCCAAGGTTGATCTCGAGGAGATAAAGAACGAGGGATACAAAATATTTTCGGTATACTGGAACACTGCACAGTTCCTTGAAAAATACAGAGACGGAAATATCGAGAAGCCTGATGAACTGAGGGAAGAGGACAGATGGATACTCTCCCGGCTTGAGAAGATGGTCGATGAGGTAAAGGAGGGGTACGAAAACAAACATTTCCATCTTTCATGCAGGAGCTGGAGAGACTTTGTCCTTGAAGACCTATCTAGGTGGTATGTAAAATCAACAAGGAGCCGTGCAAGAAAAGGAGACGCTGCTGCACTGTGGACACTGAAGGAATGTATCAAAAAGTCTACCCTTGTAATTGCTCCTGTAGTTCCTTACATAACTGAAAAGGTTTACAGAGACATACTCAAGGTAAGTGAGGAATCAGTCCATGGGTGTAATTTTCCTGAGACAGACAAAGATAGGATAGATGAAGACCTTGAAGACAGAATGGAGCTTACCAGGGACATAGTAAACCAGGTATTTTCTATACGCGAGGAACAAGGCAGGAAGTTGAGGTGGCCTGTTAAGAAGGCCGTGGTTTCAACAGACCAACAGGTAAAAAAGGAGATAAAATATATGGAAAGACTCATCAAAGACATGGGAAACCTAAAGGAGCTTGTGTTTGGTGAAGTAGAGACCAAGCTGACAGTGAAACCGGACTATTCTAACCTCGGTCCGAAGTTCAAGGGAGATGCAGAGGTTGTAGCAGATACAATAGAAGGCCTGTCACAGTCAGAGATTGAAGAACTGAAAAAAAGCGGCGGTCTGGAAAAGGACGGCTTCAAAATCAGCAAAGAAGATGTCAAGTTCTCCAGATCTACATCGGAGTCTATTTCCGGAAAAGACTTCGGCAAAGGAAAAGTGTTCCTGGACATGGAACTAACACCCGAACTCAAGGAAGAAGCCGTTATTTCCGAACTTACAAGGGACATACAGCTGGCCAGAAAGGAGGAAGGTCTCCATGTAAAGGACAAGATGAAGCTTTTCCTCGATGGAAACAAAAACAAAGTTCTCAGTAGGTGGAAGGATAAACTAAGAGAAAGGCTGATGGTGAGTGATATCGTTGTAGGCGAGATGGATCATACGAAGGGCTCATTTGAATACGAGTCCTGGGATATAGAATATGGATTTGAGGTGACGGGATAAGATGCTGAATAAAGATGAGATATTGGAACTTATCGAAGAAAGAAATCTAGTCGAGGGCTATCCTCATCTCGAAACACAGATACAACCAAACGGGTTTGATATAACCGTTGATAAAATATTCAAGTTTTCGGAAAGTGGTAGTCTTGATTTCTCCAATTCGGAACGAGAAATTCCCGAGACCGATGAAGTGCTGCCTGAAAAGAAAGACGAAGACGATAGCTACGGGTGGTGGAACCTGGAAAGGGGAGTCTACAAGGTAAAGACCAATGAAAAATTTAATATGCCACACGATCTGGCAGGTATCACGTTCCCCCGATCTTCTCTGCTCCGCATGGGATGTACAACCGAAACAGGGGTATGGGATGCCGGATATTCAGGCAAGGCCGAGTTTATACTAAAGGTGGACAACCACAACGGTGTTAAGATAAAGGAAAACGCAAGGATAGCACAGCTTTTGTTTATACCAATAGACGAAGTTGAGGAAGGCTATGGGGGTGTTTACGGTGAGTGAAATCACAAAGAACGATCTTATAGATCTCGCAGATGAGATAAAGGACGAAGAACTGCGTGACAAAACAGTTGACCTGATAGAGGAGTTTGAAATAAGCAACGAAAAGATGGACTATGAAAAGTCCGACCTTGATAAGATTCCGTGTTGGATAGGTGGACATCATTACTACGAAGGAGGGCTTGTTGAACACGTGTACTCTGTAACAAAGATATGCATAGAACTTGCAGACAACTTCGACGAGGTGTATGGAATAGTTCTGGACAGGGATAGCCTGGTATCGGCTGCCCTCTTACACGATCTTGCAAAACAGTTCATCCTGAAGGATCTGGAAGGATTCAGGGACTACGGTCTAGATCACGAAGTATGGATTTCATGTGAACTCTACTCGAGGGACTTCCCTGAAAAAGTAATAGAAATTGTAATGGGACACGGAGGAGAAACGAGGGAAGCTATGCCCAAGTCCGATGAAGCAAGGGTCCTTCACCATGCGGATTCACTGGACGCAGAATTAAACAACCAAGGAATCTTCGGAGGGGGTGCAATCTTTGAACTACAAGAAGAGTAGGGAGTTTATATCTGGCCTTGAAAAACCTACCATAGTTTACCACAAAGATGCCGATGGTGTATGTTCTTCTGCGCTCATACAGGAACTGGTATCTGGTAATGTAGCTCCAAACGATGGACCCGGGATACAGCTCAGCGAAGGACTTGTTGAATCTTTGAAAAATAGCAAGAGTATTATATTTTTAGATATACCAGTCGACCAGCTTTCGGTAGTCGATGGTCTCGATCAAAGCATGTTTATACTCGACCACCACCCACCGGAAAAGAACCTAACAAACGAAAACATACTGCACCAGAATCCGAGGTTCGAAGATCCAGATGTATATCTACCCGCATCATATCTTGCTTACAAACTTCTGGAGGACAGGAAAGGAATTGCCTGGAAGGCCGGAGTCGGTGTAGTCGGAGACCACGGAGTAGAGGACTGTCAAGACCTCATGGAGACCATAGCAGAAGAAAATCCGGAAATAGTCGGCGACGGGGGTTATACATACAACGAGATGAAAGATAGCAAGCTCGGTATGATAGCTGACATGATAGAGGCGTCCAAGGTTGTCGAGGGACTGGATGGGATCAGAAAAAGCCAGAATATAATTAGAGATGCTGAAAAACCTAACGATGTTTTCGAAACGCAGTTACGAGATTTCTACGAAATATACAAGAAGGAGATGTCCAAGGAAGAGGACAGGTTCGAGAGGGAAGCGGAATACTTTCCAGGAACGAATTCGTATCTGTACGAAATATCTACCAGCTATTCACTTGTATCGGATATCTCAACCAGTATGTCGAACAAAAAGCCCGATGCAGTCATAATTGTCTATCAGAGGGAGAGTTACGGGATGAAGATATCGGGAAGATGTCAGAACGGGAGGGTAGATGTCTCGAATATAATAAAGCACGCGGTAGACGGTCACGGAACAGGCGGCGGACACCCACAGGCTGCAGGTGGTTTTGTTGAAAGAGGAAAGGAAGAAATAGCTCTTCAACGGTTCAGAGAAAAGCTCGAAGGGATCTAAACTTTCTGCGCAACTATAAAACAGTGATCGTCTTCGAAGGGATCTAAAACCAGGTTTTCAACTATATCAAAATCGTCCTTTAGTTGTTCCTCCACCTCTTTGTATATATCCTTCGGTTCTTTGGTAACATCCATAGCCCTGGCCTTTATGGAAACCATTATCCACCCTCCATCCTTGAGAAACTCATCCACATTCCTCTTGAGAATCCTTACCTGGTCAGGCTGTGCAACGTCCTGATAGACCACGTCCACCTTCTCAACCCAGCTGTAATCAACAGGTTTCCTTGCGTCTCCTAGTATCGGCACCATGTTATTTCGCCTTTCGCATACATCAAGAAGGTCCCTCATAGCCCTCTCCGAAAACTCTACGAGATAGGCTACTCCGTGTTCCTCGATTATATCAGATACGTGTGAAGGTGTTGTCCCCTGGGCGGCACCTAGATATAGAACCTTGCTACCTGGTTTTATCGGAACTGTTCCAAGTCCTTTCTTGAGGGCAGCAGCCATTTTTGATCTGTTTGGATCCCATAGCCTCAACTCTGATCCCATCTCATCAACCAACTCCTCTCCGTAAACTTTGTTACCGGGATCCAGGCTCGGAGTATAGAAGTTTCCTCTTCCCTTGAAGATGTTATCGAAGACCTCATTCATTTCTTATCTCCTCCAGCTCCTCTTTGAGCTCTTCTTTGTATTTTTTACCCTTGAACTTCCCTGTATACTGATCTGTCCTTGCGGCCATCATAAGCTTTGATGCTATATGGCGTGCGGCCTTTCCACGTTTGCCCTCGGGAGTATGTTGTATGTATGGATGGTTGTAGATTATACCGTACTTAGGAGGCTTGCCTCCGCCCTTTAGATGGCGGAAAAGTGCCTTTTCGGCACCGAGAAGCTGTATCTTTGAAGAAGGCATCCTTGCCAGTTTTTTAAGCGAACCGGCCAGAGATATGAGCTGTGCGCCCATCTCTGCACCTATTATATGGGTTATATTGGGTGCAACCTCTTTCATAGCATCCTCAAGATACTCCTTTATGTTCTCTCTCTGGTCAAATATCCCTTCAAGCTGTCTTGAAAATCCTTTCATGGTCTCTATATCTGCTCTATCGAGATCTATCCCCATGGAACCACTGAAGTTCTCGAAATCTTCCCTGGAATCCAGTTCTGCGACAAGCTCAGCATACTTCTGATTGTCCTGTACTTTGAGCTCGGGGTAGTAAAGACCGTACCATTCACGCAACCTTTCCGACAACTCGTTGCTAACCCTCCTGAGGTCCTGAAGTGCCGAAACCGCCTGGGATACAACTTTGTCCTTCTTAACAGACGACTTTATCTCATCCCTGGTCCTTGTTATCTGTATATCTCTTAGTATGTTGTTGAACTGCTTGTCGTCGTCTACAAAATCTGACTTTTTTGACAGCTCCCGGATGTTTTTATCGAGATACTCCGACGCTGAAACCCTTTCCTTGGTCTCTATATTGTAGCCCTCTGCATCCAAGGGAAGGTCCGTGACTATGTTCTTCGTATCCAACTCCTCCAGTACTTCATCTAGCTCCTTACCCTCGCCCTGGTTCCGGATCGCTTCCAGTTTGTCGATTATCTCGTCGGAGTCCTGTGGAAAAGCGGAGCTAGCCACAACGTTCTTATCCTTGTCGAAGGCAAAGACTCCAGGTATTCCTGCAACGACGAAAACGAAGGTATTTTTTGACATGTTATCCACTTACTCATTTCAACTAATAAAAATATAAGTAACTCGAAGTGAATTAGGTTATGGGAACCATGAAAAAAGGGCAACACATAGTTGCATCGGCTGTTCTATTAGTTCTGATAATTCTTGTGATTCTTTCAGGTGTATTTCTTTTCGCAAGAGGCACCATGGGGGAAGTACTCGGATTCGGCGAAGAAGATATAAAGAGGGGAGTAGACGAGGCAAACGCAAAGATACTGATATCGGATGTATATCCTGAAGGTAAGATAGAGATAACCAATATAGGAAAGTTTGATATTCCTCCGGAGTTCGATGCATACTTCAACGACACGCTGGGAACAATCGAGGAGGACTGTCCCGACTACATAGACAAAACAGAGTCCTGTAATATTACGGTAGTGGACCCGGAGAACGATATCTGCAGTTATCATATAATAGTATACGGTCCGTACAGAACATTCGATGATGTAGAAGCCTGGGAAGTCTGCGGATAGAAACACTGATGCGGGGGGCCGGATTCGAACCGACGAAGGTACTAAACCACCAGATTTCTCATCGGAATAAAAATTAAAGGAGTGTCCTCAAAACTCAAGAATAAACTTGAGTCTGGCCCCTATAGTCCTTTCGATTGACCGCTTGGGTACCCCCGCAAAAAGATAAGTAGGTGGGGTTTTTACTCTATTCTTCCAAGGCTGTTGCGGATTTCCTTGAGATCTTCGTGAAGTTCTCTAACTGTCTTAGAGACTCTTGACTCTGGCTCATCGACGCTTTCTCCGACGCCTTCTGGTCTTATGAACTTTCCGTCCATTGAAACCAGGGTATCTGCAAGCTGAGCGATTCCACTTCTCAATTCCTCCATTCCCCTTCTTTTGATGCTGTCCACTTCGTCCATCAAATCGAATAGGTTTCTCAGGTCATCCAAGGAACCCTTTACCTCTTCGAGGTCCTGCAAAACCCTTTCGTATCTGTCTATCTTAACGAAAAGTGGTGCAGAATCTCCCTCAGGTTCTTTTTCCGGTGGTTTCCTCTTTATCTCCGGCTCTCTTTCCGGTGGTTTCCTCTTTACCTCCGGTGGTTTCTCCTTGGGTTCCGGTTTCTGAGGTGGTTTCTTGTCCTCTTCGATCCTTACGGAAGGCTCTTCGAAATCTTCAGGAGAATCGGGTAGATCCATGTTAGCTTTTTTATCAGCTGCAGGAGGTTGAGGAGGTGTAGGTAGTCTGGTACCTTGTTCCTGTCCTCTCTCCGGTCTGGACGGTTCCCGTCTTTCTCTTTTGCCTTGGACCTGTTTCTTAACTTCTTCTATTTCTCTTTTCTTTTCATCTTCGCTTTTCCAAAATGCCATTATAAAACCCAGGTATGATTACCCTTCCTTTATTTAAATATGTTAAAGGGTTTTCTCCTACCCGCCGAAGATCGATCCAAATCCTTGAGCAGCTTCTTCTTCAGCTGCCTCCATGGCTTCGACAACCCTGTCCATCTCATCTGATTCCAGCTCATCACCGAATTCCGAGATCTTTTCTTTGGCCTCTTTACATACATCGTCTTCGCCCTCGAGTACTGTGATTATTCCCTCGGAATCTATGTCCAAGGTATCGGAGTTCTTCTGTTTTATCGAAAGTCTGGAGATCGGATCCTCGTCGAGTATACTCTGAAGTTTTGATTTATCTGATTCGTCCACTCTAAATGCTATCTTCATTCAAACACCTACAATTAAAAGCAGTGCATCGCTTAAAAGTCTTTTGTGTTGTTTGTCTGTAGTGCCTAAAACCAAGAAATTCTTCCAGAAGTCCGATGGTTGTAGACAGAGTCATTTTGACCGTTCTAAGACCACACATATAAATATTTTTAGTATTTTATTAACATTGTGTGAACTACTATGACTAGACAAGAACTTATCCAAAAGAGATCGAATAAATACCAGATAACAAATCCTGGACCGTGCAACGAGGCAGGACATGAATATGATCTGATGTATTCCTACCTGAGAAGTCGAAGTAATAAAAGAGACCCCGGTGGACCTCTTTACAAAGATATCTACGAAGGTGAAGAAATGTTCGACTTCATGTACAAGATCCGGTGCAAAAAATGTTCAGATAATGAAGATATCAAAGGATTCGTCGTACCAGAAAGCTTTTTCCCTGGAAAAAATCATGGCGATGTGGTTCAGTACGTAGAAGAAAGTATAGGTATCAGTAACCCCGGTAAATGCGAAAGATTCGGTCATGAATATCAATGGCTTGCCGATGTCAATAGAGCGAAGGATGACACCTCGGATCTAGAAAAAAGGGAGCTTCTGTACTGCAAGAAGTGTGCAAGGGAAGAAAGCGTGGTCAAAGGTACAGAAGACAGGAATGAATTAGCCCAGAAAGAAATGAAGATCAAAAAGGGGCTAAACGAAGAGATGAAGAAAGAAGGATTTCTGGACAAGATAAAGAAACTACTGGGCTAAACCAAAAACGACAAGTAAAAACAATCTTTTTCTTCGTCAGCGGTCTCCACGGACCTTATTAGAATGGAGCCTCGGGCGGGAGTTTCCGAACCCCCTCCTTTTTCGCGAACGTTTTTGCGATCGAAGGGAGTAAAAAGGTTCTTTTGAACCCGCGACCTGCTGCTTTCCTGTGAGACCAGCAAAGAACTGGCCAAACAGTACGAGGCAGCCGCTCCGGCCGAACTGAGCTACCGAGGCAACAACGTTATCTTGTCATGGAATGTTTAAATATTGTCGCCTGTATTATTGTAATATGAGTCTCTACCTCGCAACGGTGGGAACGGGTCTAATCGCAGGCTTCTTTGCCGGACTCGTTAGTTATCTCATCTACAGGAAGTATGAGGAATCCCACGAACTCATAAAGAGGCTTGTATACCGCTCCTTCGGTATACCCGAGGAATACGAAACATTCAAGAAGAGGACCTATCTTCTTCTTATGTCTTTCACAGGACTTCTCTACGGTTTCTTGTTCCAGGCCCTTCGGATGTGGAGATTTCTGATGGGGCTCGAGATATATCTACAGATTCTGACCTTCTTTACATCCTCGATCGGGTTTTCCGTTGCCTTTTTCCAGATACTACTGCACGCCAAGATGAAAAAAACAAGCAAGAAGGTGGGAGAACAGTGGCTCATCATCGGCGCTGTGTTTGGATTCTTCCTGGGCCTTATTTTTAACCTCGTCGCCTTCTTTCTCATAGGCCCTCTGATGCTCTGAGGTCGGAAGATTTTTATCCAACTGTGCACAAAACCAAACCATGGGATTCAAAGATGTAGAGACGGCAGTATATGAAAAGACGGGTGGAGGTAGTGTCAGGTGCGGTGTTTGCCCGAGAAGATGTGTCGTAGAAGAAGGAGAGCTTGGATTCTGCAGGGTCAGAGAAAACCGCGACGGAAGGTTAATGTCACTTGTCTACGGAAAGGCCGTATCGTCGGGTATAGATCCCATAGAAAAGAAACCTCTTTTCCACTACGCACCCGGAAGCAAGGCCTTGTCTCTGGCTACAGTGGGTTGCAATCTCAGGTGCGACTTCTGTCAGAACTTTAGAATATCACAGGAATGGGAGGGTGTCGTGGGCCAAGAACTTCCACCCAAGAGGGTTGTGGAACAGGCAAGAAAACACGGTTGTGGGGGCATAGCCTATACCTACACGGAACCAACGGTATTCCTGGAATATGCACGGGATACAATGAAGGAAACAGCCGAGGACATGTACAGTGTGTTCGTATCCAATGGATATATCACAGAGGAAGCCATAGATGTGATATCTCCCCACCTCGATGCCATAAACGTAGACCTCAAGGGCAACGAGGAGTTCTACAGGAAACACTGTGGAGTGCCCGATCCGGAGCCCATATTTGACGCAATGGTATCTCTCGATAAGAAAGGTGTCCTCGTGGAGGTCACGAACCTTATAATACCCGGTGAAAATGACTCGGAAGAAGATATAAGGAAAAGGGCGAAATGGATAAAGGAAAACCTGGGACCCGAAACACCTGTGCATTTCTCAAGGTTCCGGCCGGACTTCAAGATGTTGAACAAGGAGCCTACGCCTGTGTCAACGATAGAGAAGGCAATAGGGATAGCAAAGGATGTGGGCCTTTACCATGTATACTCTGGAAACGTACCGGGCCACGAGACCGAATCGACCTACTGTCCAGACTGCAACAGCCTTCTGGTAAAAAGACATGGTTTCTCCGTCGTGGAATTCAATATGGACAAAAACATGGAATGCATCAACTGTGGTAGAAAGATAAATATAGGCGGAAAGGGATGGGTCCCCGAAAAACTATTTAAAGGTTCATGAAAAACCTTGGTTCGGTAACCATGGAAAAAGAGGAAGCACAGGAAAAAGTCGACAAGGGATGGATAAAGGTCAGGGCCTTCATAGAAGTGATGGCCATAAAGGAAGAAGCAGCAACCATGGCTCTCGAGAAGCATGTCGAGAAGATAGGCAAACAGGATGGTATAGAGATATACAAGAAGGAGTTCGACGAACCCGAGGTAGTCGAGAACCCTCCTACAAAAAAAGCAAACAAAGCCTATTCGCAGATAGCTGAGATAGAGTTCGTAGTTTCCTCTGTAAAGAATCTTATGACGTTTTCGATGCTTTACGGACCATCATCGGTGGAGGTAATGGAGCCAGACTCGTTGAAGATAAAGGGAGGCGAGCTACAGGACATGGCAAACAGTATATCTGCACTGATGCACCAGTACGCCTCACAGGGAGCAGGTGGCATAGTCGCTTCCCCGGACTGAAACGTTTCATCGTGACCGAACAGAATCTTAAACTATTTATTTCTCCATCAGAAACTATATCCAGTATGAAAAAACTGTTTTTTGGCCTATTGTTAGGTTTTATTTTAGTTTCGGGTGTAGCCGAGGCCGCCAGCATAAGCTTTTACAGAAGGGAGGCCCTCATAGGACCCGAAGAGACCTCTATCGAAGACACTATAGTTTTTGAAGAAGCCCCGGGGTCACTCGAGATACCTCTTTTTTTCCGAGCCTACGACTTCAACACGAGGTCCACGCTCTCGAACCACAGCTGTGAAATGGATGATGTAAGCTACGGTTCGGTTATAAGGTGTGATATACCAGAGGGCGAGGGAGGAAGACTGTCCCTGATATTCAACACGGAAGGTCTGGTTAGACACACCGGCGACCACTACTACTTCGAGGACAGCCTGGACGCACCCTACAGTACAGGAAACATGGTGTACAACGCTAAACTCAAAGAAGGGTTTGTGTTGATAGACGAAGATTTGGACACGCCCTTCCAGAGGTTTCTGCCGGACTACGGCCAAGAAAATACCGACGGCAGAAGGATATACGTTATATGGTCGCAGGAAGATGTGCAAAAGGGCAATGGCATAAGACCAAGGGTATCGTTTGAAAGGACAGAGGAAGTGGTAAGAGATCTGAACGAAGCCTATATAGTACTGCTGGGAGCAGTCCTCGTACTGCTCATGATCGCAGTCGGTGCAAGGCTGGGGACCGAAGATGTTGAAACAATCCCGGATGCACTCAAGGAGGATGAAAGAAAGATCATGAAGATAATCGAAGATTCCGGCGGTGAAATCAAACAGAAGAGGATAGTCAACGCAGTGGATTTCTCCAAGGCCAAGGTATCAAGACTGGTTCATGACCTCAAGGACCGCGGGCTGCTGGAGACAGAAAAGGTGGGAAGAACCAACAGGGTGAAGCTCAAGAAAAGAGAATAGTAGGGCCTGCTCTCTGAACGGTTACGAGGTTTTTATATAACAGGGCTTTTAATAAAACGGTTGGATCGGTAACTATGATATTCATCGACATGTTGTACATATTCTTCTTCTTCATAATGATATTTTCGGCTGTTCTCTGGGCGATTGTTTACTACAAGAACCTGGACAAGGTTACCAACGACCCGCCCGTTGACAAGATCAGGGAGGTCACGTTCCTCGTGCCTGCATACAACGAGGAAGACTGCGTAGGGGAAACCATACAGAGGCTCCTTGACCTGGACTATCCAGAAGAAGCCCTGGACATAATAGCCATAAACGACGGTTCCGAGGACGGAACACTCGAGGTTCTCAAACAGTTCGAAGACAGGATAAAGATAATAGACAAGGAGAACACAGGCAAGGCCGACTCCATGAATGTAGCACTGGAAGAGGTGGATACCGAACTCATTGCGTCGATGGACGCAGACTCGTATCCGAACGAAGACTTTCTGAAAAACATGATGGGTTACTTCAAAGACGAGGAGGTCACAGGCGTGACGCCTGCACTCAAGCTGGTGAGGGACGACAACGTGGTCGAGAAGATACAGTGGACAGAATACATATACCAGATATTCCTGAGGAAGATATTTTCCCTTTTCGACGTTCAGTACGTCCTCCCGGGACCGGGCAGTATATACAGGACGGACTTTATGAAGGAGACCGGCGGGTGGAGAGAAGATACACACACGGAAGATATGGAGGTGGCCTTCCGGATGATGAGCAAAAGGAAGAGGATAGAGAACACTACCAACTCGGTGGTTTGGACGGACCCTCCATCGCGGATCGGAGACCTCTTCCGCCAGAGGATGAGATGGTACAGGGGGTACGTAGAGAACTTCATGAAGTACAGGGGCATGCTGTTTGACCCGAAGAGCGGGAACCTCGGCATGTTTTTCCTTCCGCTGAACGCTGTATGGATATTCATGCTTGTCTTCCTGCTGACACATGTGACCTACAACATCCTTCTCATGGGATACCAGGCCCTCCGGACATACATGCTCCTGGGATACTACCCGATAGACCTGACTATAACAATACAGGAGTTACATTTATTCCACATATTCATAGCGTTTTTCTTTATGATAGGACTGGGAATGATATTCCTAAGCCTTTTTTCGGCAGGAGAAAGGGTCAACATGAAGGAAAGGTGGCTAAATTATTTAACTTTCTTTACCATATACCCATACATGTTCGCCCTCTTCTGGGTGGCGAGTTTTTACGGAATGGCGAAAGACAGAGGCAGGATAAGATGGTAGAAAAAAATCTGAACATCGGAACGGTGATACTTGCAGTCACAGTAACCGTTGTTCTGATGGGAGGGATCTTCCTCATGGGAACCAGGCTTTCGGAAGAAAAGGTCACGGGCATAGAGAGGGAGATAACCAGATTCGAGATCGAGAGGCGTTCTCAGGATATAAGCAGACAGCTCGCGGAAAACCTTCCCGAGAAAAACTGCGATGCACTGGAAGTTGCCGTTGAACAGACCATAAGCGACACTGCCGTACTCGCGGACAGGGTCACCGACTACGAGGACAACGTCAAGCTAGGGAACAACAGGTTCGAGATGCTCAAGAAGGAGTACATGAACGTTCTGCTCGAGTACTGGCTTCTGACCGAGAAGGTGGACGAGATGTGTGGTTCTTCAACTGTCAGGATGCTCTACTTCTACTCGGACCCACACGTGTGTCCGATGTGCGAAGACCAGGGAACTATAATAACACACTACAGGGAGAAGTACGACGATACGCTGCTTGTCTTTCCACTTGACATGAGTCTTGATATGAGGCACCTAACAATACTGAGGGAGACTTACGACATCGAGGAGTACCCTGTTATGGTTGTAGGGGAAGATGTCCACAGGGGATTCATGGACATGGACGAGATGGGTCAGGTTCTCGAAGGATACATCGAAGACGTAGAAGCCGGAAACCATACCTCTCAGACGACCTGAAAATATTAAAGCGATTTAAGGCTTTCTTTTGATAATTAAAAGTTTATATGGGCTGTTGTAACAGTCGTGAGCCCTCAACGACGTTTTATATGTTCTTTGAAGGTTCTGAAACGTATGAAATCGGGGGACTGAAACAGTTTCAAGTTACCTTTTTATAAGGGTTTGGGGTTATTATGTGTTAACAAAAAGAAAAAGGTCCATCATGGACCGAGTCCGGTTCCACCAAAACCTTTTCGGAATCGGATAAAAACAAAATTTAGAAAACTTAGGTGATTAGTAAATGAAAATTAAGAAGTTCGCAGCATCTGCATTGGGTACTTTAATGGCCGGAGCAACTCTGGCTTTCCCAGCAGCAGCTGCAAGCATTGAAGACCTACCAGCACCGTTCATCGAAGATGGAGAAGCAGATTTCTCGATGGTAGTCGGTGAGGCAGCCGCGACAGACGACGTCGTGGGAGCAATCGACATAGCAGTTACAATGGGAGGTCTGAACACGATCGAAGACACAGTAGAAGTAGAAGGAGTCGCACAGTGGAGTGCCACAAACGGCATCACGCTAAACAGACCCAACAGAAACCTATTCCTCAATGACAAAACAGAT
>PWEA01000026.1 GCA_003553905.1 Candidatus Aenigmatarchaeota archaeon | reverse complement strand
TTCACTAGCGCACGAAGCCGGATGCGAGCTTCCATAGAGAAAGCGGCAACTTATTTTAATCTTCGGGGTTATGTTAGTTTTCTATGTCCGAGATCTACGACCGGCAGATTAAGCTCTTTGGCGAGAAGAAGCAGCAGAAGTTGCAGGACTCTCTTGTACTTGTTCTCGGCTGCGGAGCCCTTGGAAATTTGGTTGCTAACAACCTGGCCAGAGCAGGAGCCGGCTTGAGGCTTGTCGACAGAGATGTAGTCGAGGAATCCAACCTTCACAGAACTCTTTTCAGGAAGGAAGATTTAGGAAGACCGAAGGCAGAAGCACTCAAAGAAGTTCTTGAACAGGGAAGTGAGGTGGAGATAGAAGCTTTGTTAAATGACTTCAACAGGTTTACCTGGGAAGAAATAATAGAGGACGTAGATATAGTTGCCGACTGTCTTGATTCGATGCTTCCACGTTATCTTCTTAACGAAGTAAGTGTCAAAGAAGAAGTCCCCTTCGTTCATGGGAGCGCGGTAAAGGCCGATGGGAGGGTGAAGTTCTTCGATGCTAATAATGAATGTTTCCGGTGTCTCTATCCACGGAGGCCGGAACCCGGGAAGTTGGAAACCTGTTCCGAGTCGGGTGTGATCAACAGCGCTACATCTTTGGTATCTTCGTTCCAGAGTAATATGATAATCAAATACCTGACAGGTTTTGGAAGCATCAACAAGGATCTACTGGTCTTTGATTTAAAGAACGGAGATTTCCGCAGTGTAAGGGTCAACAGAAGGAAGGACTGTGTGGTATGCAACGAGAAAAAGTTTGAGATCATGGAAGGGGGTGATGATATAATAGTAGAAGAAACATGTGAAGGGTTTAATGTAGTGCCTAAAAGTGCCGATGTGAATCTCCAAAAAATCTCTGAAAACTACAACGGCGAATACAATGAGGTGTTTGTAACCTTAACTTTCACAGGCAAAAAAGTCATAATCTTTGAAAACGGAAGGATGCAGATTAATACAAATGATAAGAAAGAGGCCAGATCTATCTATTCGAAGATTATTGGACTTTAGGTCTTAGTAGTAAGTGTCCCTGCAGGTTATGTCTTCGGGATTTTTTCTATCTTTGTAAAGAACCTCGAGCCCCTCTTCTGGGTAGCCTATGGGCAACAGAGCTACTACTTTACAACCATCTGGTATATTCAAAATATTTTTGACCTCTTCCTGGTCAAAGGCTCCTACCCAACAGGTCCCAAGGCCTTCTTCCGTTGCCTTTAATGTCATATGGTCCATGGCTATTGTCACATCCACAATACTGGTTGGGATTCCGGACTTCATTTCGTCCTCTGGCTTTGTGGCTACGCCGACCACGACCGTAGGTGCTTCCTTGACGAACTTCTGTCCGTTGGCTGCTTCATGTAACTCATCCTTCTTTTCCTCGTCCTGGACTATAACGAACTTCCAGTCCTGTTTGTTTCTTGCCGATGGAGCCATCCTCGCGGACTCTATAACCTTATGGAGACATTCTTCTGGAATCTGTTTTTCTTTGTAGGATCTTACAGATCTTCTTGAAATTATTGCTTCTGAAACATTCATACTACCATCGTATTAGAATATGAATTCTGTCTTTTTAACTTTTTTCGGGGGAGATTAATTTTGATGCAGTCGAGCTTTTTTTAAAACAGAAAACTTAAGATATATTATGAGTAAGGTATTGGGTGAAAAGGAGTTAAGGGAACACAGAATACCTATAATGAATAGGAGCTACAGTGATAGCCTCCTGATAGCTTTGTTCTTTTTCATTGCTATAACAGTTTCAATATTCAATCCACTGGAAGCGATGCCGATTACCGATGAGATAAGTATGGTATTTTCCTTTGTTAGCTTTTTGTTTGGTATCCTGTCGGGTTTCTTCATATCGGCACTCTGGAGTAGGTTTGCAAAGATGAGAAAACTGATGTCTAAAGAAGTTGCAGCACTAGAGGATCTTTATGAGTTTGTGGAATTGGGCAACAAAGACGTAGCTAGGGAACTGGCTGACAAATTAGATGTATATATGAGAAAGGCGTTGGATTTCGATATCCACGAATACCAGTCAAAGGTTAATGAAGAATACAGTGATCTTTATAAGGTGATTGGTGAGCTCGAGCATGAAGGTGTCTCGTCCACTGTATTTAACAGATGTCTCAACGTCCTCGCCCAGTTTACGACGTGTAGAAAGGAGATGATAGCTAGAAGCAAGGACAAGATAGGGAAGTTCCATTGGGCCGCAGTCATAATGTTAGCATTCCTAACTGTATTTCTTTGGATGATGATACAGTTCGAAGGCATTTTCGGTATAGTTGTTGGCACAGTTTTAGTTTTTTCGGTTTTGACCGTGCTTATAATTCTTTATGATTTAAACAACCTTACATGGGGTGAGGAAAGGATAGACATCGAAGGGTTTGAAAAAGTTTATGACGTTATAGGAAAACCAAGATATTATCCCGAGGAGGTTTTGGGTGAGGTCGACATACCTGAAGAAATAGACGAATACAGAGTGGGCATCCTTAAAGACCCCAAAACCTACGAAAGAGAAGTAAAGACGGTTAAGAACAAATAACTTCTAATATCGAATAGATTACGTTGGGACCATACTTCATCAAGTTCAATTACAAAGACATTTTCTCAGCAGCTCTTATTACTGGTGGTTGTAACGGTGAAGTTAGCCTCAGGAAAGACAGGACAAAGCAATTGCAGTTACTGGAAATAGTTACAGATTTAAATTTTTTTGGGAGAAATATAGGTATATGCAACCAGAAAAAAACAAAGGACTTATTGAACCACCTACAACCGAAAGTCGAACCGGTGTCTGTAAAAACTATAAGATTTTACAAGGGGACGTTCGAAAAGCAATCAAAGATTTTGTCTCTCCTGGAAAAGAATACACACTTTTCAAAACAATTGCCAGCGATGATGCCTTTGATAAGCTTAAGGAATACATAGGATTTCGTGACGAGGAAGGATCGGAATGGGAAATACGGAAAATAGAAGAAGGGGACGATCCTACCTATGTTCCGGGCGCATGTGACAACGGCAACGGTCTGGCGTTTAACAATAATCTAATGGGCATGTATGAAGAAGTCATAGATGAGTTAGCAGAGGACGAAATAGGTGATGAAAGTTACGTACGTTATCCCTCAGTTTTCAGAACTCACCATCTTTCTAAGGACCCCAAAGCAATATTCCAGCCCAAAAATTACATCGTAGAATCCGACAAGGAAGAAGGTTTGAAGGGAATAATCCAAAGCTTGTCTGGAGATAAGGCATTTGAAAAAGCGGAGGAAATACAATCGCCTTGGTGTCGGCACATGGGCGAAGTTAAGATTCTAAATAAGTTAGGGATAGATCCAATCGATATAATGGATGAAAGACTGGAACTGGAGGGCGAGGAGCTTTCAAAGTATGCGGACTTTCTCACGCAGCCAATGGAGATCCATGATGATCCTCCTATTGAATATTGAATAGATGCCGGCGGAGGGAATCGAACCCTCGATCTCCGCGTTACACCGCGTAATTTGTCATCTTCCTTTCGGAATCAACGCTCATATTTGTTTATGAGCGCGGCGCTCTAGCCACTGAGCCACGCCGGCATAGATTAAAGATGTTTTTTACATCTTTGTTCGTATTCTTTCAATGTCATCTGTTTTATAACTAAGCCTCTGTTGACATCAAAACGTGTTTGGTAAACATCCTCTACGTCCTTTACCATGTAGGCACCTCGGGGTTTTTATTGTTACGGATGGGACGGGCCGGATTCGAACCGGCGACTTCCACGTTATCAGCGTGGCGCTCTAACCAGGCTAAGCCACCGTCCCCACGATATTTTAGTTTTAAACCGACCTTTATTAAACTTATCTACCTTCGATCCAACGTTTAAACTTTTCAAGTGCTTTCCTCCTCATTGATATGCTGTTCTTCTTACTTTGGTCCATCTCCCCGAACGTTTTATCATAACCTCTTGGGATGAATATTGGATCCCATCCAAAACCCACACCTCTTGGTTTCTTTGCTATTTTTCCTCTGACGAGGCCTTTGAATATTTTTGTAACATTACTGCTCCTGTAGCAAACGTAGGTTTCTGCAGTTACCTTTCTTTCATCGTTTAACATCTTACATATCTTCTCATTCCCAAGGTTTTCCATGAAGAACTTTGTTAGTGCACCCGGAAGTCTGTTCCAGTCCTCGATGAAAAGTCCGGTGTCTTCAACTATTACCGGTTCCTCTACCCTTTCGTAGGCCTCGTTGACCTTATGCCTTACAACCTTCTCTATTTCAACGGCCTGTATCTCCTCGATTTCGAGGCCTT
>PWEA01000033.1 GCA_003553905.1 Candidatus Aenigmatarchaeota archaeon | reverse complement strand
CCGCAACACCCACCAGAGCCAACAACAAGGCAGTCAGTATTACCAGGAAGAACGCGTCCTCCTTAACCAGCTCTAGCTTCAGATGATCCTGATATATGGTCTTTTATGAAGAAGTAGTTTGAATTTTATCAGTACTCAAACCTATTTATTCTTGAAACTTGGTTTCTTTTATGTGGGAAGAATGGACAGAGGAACATTGGAGAAGGTCGTGGAGAAGCTACAAGGGAGGGCAGACATTGAAATATTGGAGAGAGGGCAAGAAAGAAAGGGTATTCTTTACAGGCTTGGGATGAAAATGGCTGGGAGATCGGTCAATCCCGAGGTTTATTATACCAAAGTCAAAGAGGACGGGAAAAAGAAAAAGCTGATTGTCGTTAAAAAGGACGATGCTACAAAGGAATATGAGAATATTAAGGATATACATAAAGAAATTACCTCTGACTGTAAACTGAGGTTACCTACACCAAAACTAATTTTTTCGGAAGACAATATTGTCGTTACAGAAGAGGTTGCAGGATGTTCGCTCTCCGAACTCCTCTTCATCCGGAACCTGTTTCTTGGTCCACGTCAAGAAGAATTGGAAAGGTTCATGGAAAACCTCGGCAAAGGCCTCTCAGCCTTCCACAACTCAACGGCTTCAAAGGACAAAATCAACATTTCAGATAAAATTAGAGAAGTTATAGAAGACATTGAGGATGTTCTTCCGAAAAGGATCAAGGACAAGTTGGAAGAAATAGAACTAGAACCTGTTATGGTTCCAGAAACATATATTCACGGAGACACCACTATGAGGAATATAATTTGGAATGGTAAGGAACCTGGTTTGATAGACTGGGCAGATTCAAGCTATGGCTGTCCTTTGGACGATATCAACTACCTTCAAAATTGTCTGTATAAAAGGGATAGGACCTGTTTTAGAACAGATCTAAAAAGATTGGGAGAAATTTTTAAAGAGAGTTACAAAGATTCTGTCAAATTCGAAACAAGCAATCACATTATAACGACTTCAAAGCTGAAATTTTTACTGCAAAAAATAAAACGAAAGCCGAGTAAAATCGAGGAGAATTTTTACAAAAAGCAAATTATCTCGGCAATCGATAGTCTTAACCTGGACTAAATCATCTTTTCTTATAAACTGTGACACCAACCAGAATCAACAGCAAGGCCGTTAAAGTGACGAGGAAGAACACATCTTCTGGAACTGGTTCCGGTTCGGGGCAGTCCTGGGTTATTTCTCTTTCCTCTGAATCCCAGGTTTGTTCGTTCTGACGGATCCTTGCAAGCATTGTTACATTGTCCCTGGTTTCCGCGAAGATTTCCACGGTTGCGTTTCCGTGTGTTTCGTTGTTTCTTTCTTCCACCTGTAAGGCCCCGTTCACATAGTACATCGTGGACTGCCAGCCTCCGACGGGGTCGTAGATCTCTCCTACTCTCTGTCCGTTGTCGTGGACGTCCACCTTTACGTCGTAGATACCGGGTGTGAAGTTTGTTGCTGTAACGGTAACGTTGAACTCCTGGCACTCTCCTTCCGTCTCAAAGGTCACTTCCTGGGCTGAAGCAAACGGGATTAACAGTAAGAATGTTAGAATTATTGGAATTGTTCTTCTCATAGGTTCTGCTGCCTCATCTTTATCTTGTACGCGTTCTCGAGGAAGTCCGTCCCTGCGTACCCCGCGAGGAGGGCGAAGCGGACATCGTCGCTTACCAGAACTCCTACGAGGAGGCCTATTCCTCCCGATGATAGAAGTGTTATAGCAAGGTACTGCCTGCTTATTTCTACTGTTTCATCCGGCTCCTTGTCCCTTATTTTCTTCGAGATGCCGACCAGACCACGGACCAGTCCTCCTACGAAGCCGGCGAGGATGAGTTGAAGGAACTCCATGTTTTAGAATTAGTCCGCTCGTTTAAAAATCTGGGTTGAGATATAGAATAATAGTCTTCAGCTGATAAGATGGATCATAGAGAAAAATACCTCAAAGAAAGTTTGTTCACGGTTTCGCACAAGCTGAGGTTGAATAGAATTCTGGGTATTATTGGTAATTTAGATGTGGATGAAGAGGGAAGGTTTGCAGACTTTGGGTGCTCTAGCGGCTACATTTTAAACCTCGCTAGCCAGATGCCGAAGCATAAGAAATGGAGCTTCTTTGGGTTCGATTATTCAGAGGAAAGCCTACATCGCGGCGAAGAAATGTTCCCAGAGATAGATTTCAACGAGATGGATCTTAGTGTTTTGGACGATAGATACGAAGAAAGTTTCGATTTCGTGACCTGCTTCGAAACATTAGAGCACGTGGAAGATTATAGAACCGCTTTCAGAAACCTCTATAGAAAAACGAAACCTGGCGGTAAAATATTGATCAGCGTACCAAACGAAACCTTCCTGCAGGGACTTATAAAAAATATAGGTAGATACCTGAGAGGCGATAGGTATCTGGATAGAAAGATGACAAATACCTGGAAAAAGAAGGTTTCATATGTTTCCTGTCTTATAACAAACAAAAACATAGAAAGGTTTAGAAAGGGAGTTTCCGGTGGATATGGTCATCTAGGTTTCGACTATCGGAATCTGGAAAGGTTTGTTGATAAAAATTACTTAAGAAAAAATAAGATTTTACTACTCAGTAAAGAAAGTGTGTTTCTGGGTTTCTATAAAATATACTTGTTTAGGAAAGGAACAGACTAAATAAATTTCTTTATCAAGTTCCTGAGCCACTTGATCCTCATTCCTGACTTTTTTTCTATTGCCTTAAGGATGAGAAGGTCTTCGCTTTCTATGCCACCTAAGACCAAGAATAGGAGGACATAAATGCCCATGAAAAATAGGAAGGCTATGGGTAACATCCACGTGGTAATCGAAAGAATTCGGCGGAAGATGAAGTATGTTATGAGTGTGGAAACCACTGTTGCAACTATTGGCTTGTAAAGAGAAAGTTTGAAGGGATTTGTTTTCAGGTACCTGTGACTCCAGATCGTATACAACAAGTACATCAAGGATATCGATATTAGGTAGGCTAGTGCTGCTCCGTTTATTCCATGTTTCTGTATAAGGAAGTAGTTTAGTACGATGTTGACAAAGGCTGCAAAGGCCGTACCGTAGAGGATCAGCTTGGTCTTCTCCATAGTCTTCAGTGCCGGAGAAGATATCCCTAAGCAGACCTTTGAAAAGTAGGCCAGGCTCAGAATTGACAGTGCAGTAGCCCCTGCTGTATAGTCTGCCCCAAAGAGAAGTCTCAGAACCTGTGGGGCAAACAGTACTAGTACAACAAAAAGCGGCAAAGTGGTCGTGAAAAGCCACTTTGTAGTTGTCCTATATGCCTGTTTCATCTCTTTTTTCTTGTCCTTCCCGAGGAGATCCGAGAAGACAGGAAGTATTATTATCCTCATCGAATATAGAGCCGTTCCAAGGAGCATTGCTGTAGGTAAGGCTGCGTTATATATTCCTACATCAGAAGCCGTGGAAAAGTATCCTAACATAATCCTGTCGGTACTTGCGAGGACAGAACCCATCAATGACACAAACAACAAAGGCCAGGAATAAGATAGGAGTTCTTCGTAGTTGTCGACTGGCACCGAATCCCTTATTTTTGGGAGTATTTTTGACCTGAGAAAGTACAGTGAAGCTCCAAAGGCAACCACGTATGACAATAGGTATGCATAGGCAGCTCCAACCAGTTCATATCCTATATAAAAAAACAATAAAACAGTGGTTAACTTGGTTATACCCTTGAAGATATAGTGGGATAGACTCCTGTACTTCATCTCCTGAAATGAATCTGTAGCTGAGACAAATATCGATGCAAGGGCTCGGAAAAACAATGCCAGGCTAAATATCTTGAAAATTACCGAAGCCGAGGGCTCTTTGAAGACCGTAAATGCAAAAAAATCAGATAAAAGGAAAAGCGATACACTAACAATTATGGATGCAGATGTAGTTATCTTTACTGATGAGAAAATTGTTCCTTTTACTTTACTGTATTCATCTTTACCTCTGTAGAAGGAAGCATACCGTTTTATCCCGTGGTTCAGACCAAGTAAACAGATGGGGAGTGCAAAGCCTATAAGAGACATTGCCAGAGATATTATACCATAGGCCTCTGTTCCTAGATGTCTAGCAACTATTACACGATACAAGTAGCCTGCGAAGCGAGAGAACACTACTCCTATGAAGACTATGCCCGCTCCTTTTGCTACCGACTTGATGGCTCTTTCTCCTTCTTCCGTTATCTCTTCCTCGTCTTGGGCAGACATGTTTGGAAGTTTGTGGAGGAGGTTTAAGTTAATTAAGTTTTTTAATTTGGGCGCGAAGGGTTAAGGTGTGGGTGTGATGAAAACTCTTGTTACAGGCTCCGCGGGTTTTATAGGTTTT
>PWEA01000018.1 GCA_003553905.1 Candidatus Aenigmatarchaeota archaeon | reverse complement strand
TGGATGGATAGGATCCAATAATTAAATTGCTGCCGCTTCTTTTTTGAAGAGGTGAATCGCAAATTTTAGGCTCAGAATCACTTCAGATGGACTCTGGGTTGCTACTTTCCGAATTCAGGTTAAATCATTGGAATATTGTGCATCATCCTAATATTAATTATCAGCTCGGCTGCAAAGAAAAAACAGAACGAAAGAACAGAAATATCAGAAAAATAGTTTGAAGGTTCGATGAAAATACATCCTTAGAACAAATCTTTTCAGCACCAACTCAGATTCTATATATGAGCTCAATCAATATTAGGATTCATGAAAGCTTAGGTGGAGAAACAACTATTTTAGAACTACAATGATTTTGCTGATGAGATTAGATCTAAAATGGAAGCTTTCAAAAAACGAAAAAAAGATGAGTCTACTCTGCAACAATAAAACCATCAAAATCAAGTGCTTTAATCATTATAAAGAATATTCTATCTATCAACTATCTTCTGTTTGACAATAAATATTTGCAATATTATAATACAAGTAGAAAATGAACTACATAATAATTTAAGAAGGTGATTAAAAATGAATGAACATACGAGAGATATTAATATGGCTAGAGTTGAGAGAGATATTGAAAAATTATCAGAATTTAATGCTACTCCGGGTGATGGTATAACAAGATTGACTTATAGTGAAGAAGATGATAGGGCTCGAAAATATATAATTAATGAGATGAAGAATTTTGATTTAAATATAGAAGTAGATGGAATAGGAAATATAGTTGGTAAATTAGAAGGCCAGGATCAGTCTCTTGGCTCTGTTATGACAGGGTCTCATTTAGATACAGTTAAAAATGGGGGTAAATATGATGGGGTTGTAGGGGTGGTGGGGGGTCTAGAAGTCATAAGAACAATTAAAGAAAATAATATTTCTACAGAAAATCCATTAGAACTTATTATTTTTGTTGAAGAAGAGGGAACCACCTTTGGATCAACTTTAATAGGGAGCAAGGTATTTACTGGTAAATATAATATTGAAGATATAAAAAGACATAAAGATCAGGATGGAAAATCTATGTATGAGAGGGCAAAAGAATTTGGACTAAATCCTGATAAAATGATAGAAACTAAAGATAGAAATATCAAAGCTATGATTGAGCTACATATCGAACAAAGTATTGTATTGGAAAAAAACAATTTAAATATAGGTATTGTAGATGATATAGCAGGGATGAAATGGTTTAATGTAAATCTGCGTGGAGAAGCAAATCACGCCGGAGCAACACCTATGAATCTGCGGAAAGACGTATTAGTTGTTGCCTCTGAAATAATTAAAGAAATTCAGAATATAGTAAATAAAAGCAAATCAGGGAGTATAGTTGGGACCGTAGGTAAGATTGATTGTGAACCGAATGTTCCAAATGTTATACCTGAGAAAGTTAATTTTACCTTGGATTTAAGAGACGTGAATAAACAAGCTTTAGAGGAAACATCTAAGAGGATAAATAATAACATCAAAGAAATTTGCCATGAAAACGAAATAGATTATTCTATTGAGTTAATGGGAGAAAGTTCTCCTATTCAATTGTCAAATAAGCTTAAAAAAGCTGCTCGTAAAAGTGCCGAAGAAAGAGATTATAGCTTTAAAATTATGAATAGCGGTGCCGTCCACGATGTGGGGATTTTAGCAGATATTACTGAAGCAGGTTTATTATTCGTTCCTAGTGTTGATGGGAAAAGCCACAATCCTGAAGAGTTTACTTCTTATGTAGATATTGAAAGAGGTTGTAATCTTCTTCTTGATACTATTCTTCAGCTTTCTACATAATTTACTTTAACAAAGGAGGTGCATATTCAGCTGAAGATCTATACCAAGAGCTGAGATCGTAGGAGCATTTTACAAAAAATCAAAATTTAGGAGGTAAGAATTATGGAAGAAGTTTTGCAGGTTGCCAATGAATGGGGAATTTGGGTTGCAGGGATTGTTGTTGTGATAATTTGTGTTATACAGGCTTATCTTTACCTTAAGCAGTGCTTCAAGGCTGGTAGAGAACTCGGCCTAGAAGATTCCCAAATGAAACAGGGTTTCTGGGTTGGAGCGAAAACAGCGATCGGGCCGGCGTTTGCAGTTTTTATTATAATGGTTGGACTTATGTCTGTTATTGGTGGACCAATGGCCTGGATGAGATTAGCTGTTATTGGGGCTGCTCCCACTGAACTTACAGCAGCACAATTGGGTGCCGAAGGTTATGGTGTGGAGTTTGGTGGTGAAGGATATGACCTTCAAGCAATGGCTACTTCCTGGTGGACAATGATAATAAATGGTGTTGGCTGGCTTGTATTGGTTGGTTTAATTGGACATAAACTGGAGCCGGTCAGAGAAAAAATGTCAGGTGGAGATCCCAGCTGGTTACCGGTTCTCAGTGGTGCAGGGATGCTTGGAGTATTTGGTTATTTGATTGGGGGAGATGTATTAACTCTGGAAGGTCCCATGTATGCTGTAATTTTCGGGGCTATATCAATGGTAATTTTATTGCAAGTGGCTGAAAAAACTACAGAAAAATTCAAGCCATATTGTCTGGGTATTGCCATGGTAACAGGCATGATCTTTGCTATAATACTAGGCTAAACTTAAAGGAGGATTAATATGAGTGAACAAATAAACGAAGAAATGTGGGAAGAAGTTTATGTTAAGCCTGTAAAAAAAGTGGGAATGATTACGTTGTTAGTTGCCGCCGGTTTAACATTCACGCCATTGATATATTTATATTTGGCTCATGGGATTTTACCCCCTATGGATGCTGCTCTTAGGTCCTGGGGACTCGTTGCGGCTGCTTTTGGAGCCTTCTATATAGTTGAGCCTGTTTCATATTATGCTATTTTAGGACTGGCAGGAACATATATGTCATTCCTGTCCGGAAATATTTCTAATTTGAGACTACCCTGTTCGGCTATGGCCCAGGAAGTCGTAGGAGTAACAGAAGGTTCTAAGAAAGGAGAAATAATTGGTGCTATAGGTATTTCAGCTTCTGTTTTGGTTAATTTAGCTTTTGTTACCGCAGCAGCTATTGTCGGCATGGCAATTATTGGGGTTTTACCTGAAATTATAGTAGAAGGTTTTAGGGATTATACTGCCCCTGCTATTTTTGGTGCTGTGTACGGTCAATTTTCAATGAGATATATTCAGCTTGCTCCTATTGGCATAGGTATAGCATTAATTATGCTTGGTATCATTCAGGCGCCTGCCTGGTTAGCAATATTGGCCTGTGTATTTGGAACTATGGGCATTGCCAGAGTAATGTTCAACAAAGATATAATTAAGGGGGATTAAAGTGATTGATTTTATCGAGGAAGCCCAAAACATTGAAGATCAAATTATTGAGTGGAGAAGAGAACTTCATAAAATTCCTGAGGTGGGACTTGAAACCCCAAAAACACGTAAATTCATTGAAAATGAACTGGATAAAATGGACATCAAATATGAAACTGGTTACGCAGAAAATGGTCTTGTAGCCTTAATAGAAAAAGAAGATAATCAAGAAGAATATAAAACTTTCGCCATAAGAACTGATATGGATGGTTTAGAGGTGAAGGAAGAAACTGGATTGCCCTTTTCTTCTGAGCATGAAGGTAAAATGCATGCCTGTGGCCATGATGCTCATATGGCTATGGCCCTTGGAGCTGCAAAAATAATTTCCGAAAATAGAGAGGAATTTGGGGGTAATATCAAAATTCTTTTCCAGCCCGGTGAAGAGGGAGCCGGTGGCGGTGAACAAATGGTAAAAGATGGAGCGCTAAAAAATCCTGATGTTGATGCAATTATTGGTCTTCATATAGGTGGCATATTTGACAAAGTGGGCCCGGGCAAAATAGGTGTTGGCGATGGCCCAATGATGGCCTGTATTGATAAATTTCAGATGAAAGTTATAGGTAAAGGCGGGCATGGAGCGATGCCAAATACTGGTGTAGATCCGATTGCGATAAGTGCCTCTATTATTGAAAATATACAGACTTTGATCAGCAGAGAAATTTCACCTGTAAGGCCGGGAGTGATTAGTGTATGTCAAATTAACGGTGGGTCAGCATTTAATGTTATACCTGGAGAAGTTACCATGAAGGGTACTGCAAGATTTATACATCAAAAAGAAAGAGAAGAAATATCCAATAGATTTGAAGAAATGTGCAGGAAGATTGCTGAAAGTAGAAATGCAGAACTGGAATTTGAATATGAATACGGTTATCCCCCTTTAGTAAATCCTGCTGAATTCACAAATTTCTTCAAAGAATGTGCCCAGGACTTATTGAATAATGAAGATGTTATTCAACTTGAAGAACCTATTATGGGTGGAGAGGATATGGCTTATTATTTACGGGAAGTGCCTGGAACATTCTTTTTCCTCGGAGGTCAAAAAGAAGTTGAAGGAGAATTTCATGGGCATCATAACTCGAAATTTGATATCGATGAAAATGTGTTTTGGAAAGGGACTGCATTGTTTACAAAAACAGCTTATGAATGGTTTAGAAAAAATTAGCTGTAGAAATAACTTCATTAAGTAAAATAAATTCCGATTTAAAAAAGCCAACCTCAAATCAGGGCATTAGTACAAATATTTGGGGTTGGCTAATTTTATTGTTGAATCACAATATATTTTGAAAAATTCCTGGAAATAATAGCTGAATTATATTAAAAACCAACTCACGAAAATCTTGCTTAGGTTCAAAATGCAAAAATCAGGCATGGCAGTGACACTGTTTTTGTTCATAAATTTATAAAAGTTTAATAAAACACTGACGTGGACTATCTGGCCGCCCTCAAGGATAAGCTGAAAGAAGAGGTCGATGAATATCGGGAGGAGGAAGATGTGGAGGAGCTGGCCGATATTCTGGAGGTGATCGAGGCTCTTCTGGACTGGCAC
>PWEA01000035.1 GCA_003553905.1 Candidatus Aenigmatarchaeota archaeon | reverse complement strand
TTGATGATAATCTAAGGCAGATGATTTTCAGTGGTGGTGTGGATGACAGACTTTTAGGATGTCCGGCACGCAGACTTTCTGTAGAAGTGAAGGGATCAGAAGATTCAAATGTGACTGTGGAGTGGGACGGCGGGGAGGAAATAGTTAGTGATACTTTCGAAAGACCTTTCTTCAGTGATACTGAGGTTACTCTGGAGGCCGACCCCGGTCCCGGCAGTGGCTACACCTTCGAGCACTGGGGCGGAGATATAGATTTTGAGGATAAGGATGATTACGACGGCAGGAACAATCAGATAACCATAAACGTGGATCATGTTGGAAAGGACGTTGACGCGTACTTCATGGAGGAGCCCGAAGAACCCGAAGATGAGAATGATGACTGTTGGAAACGAGAACACTTAGATGAAATTAATTCTGTCTACAAACACGGTGACCTAGTATATACTGGCAACGACGGAGGTAAAGTCGTAGCGGAGAATTTGGATGGATATGTGCAGTGGCGTCACGGTTTCCATGAAGGTAGCGTACGTTCAGTTCATGTGTCCGGCGGCACGGTCTATAGTGCTTCGCAGGACGGCACGGTTTTAGCCTACGACATTGAGAACCACGAGATAGAATGGCAGCACAGTCTACATGATTCTGATGTCATGTCGGTCACTTCGGATGGGAACATGGTCTACAGTGGTGATGCTGGCCTTTCGAAGAGGGTGATTGCAGTTGACCACAGCAAACTTGTTAATGAGTATGAGGGTGATGTCTTAGAGGAAGAAGATCTCATAGAATGGGACCACGAGCACCACGGAAACGTAGCTTCTGTCTTTTATTATGATGGAATGGTCTACAGTGGCGGTAATGCAGGCGATTTAGTTGCTGTGGACGCAGGTGACGGTTCTCTTCAGTGGAAAAGAGAGGACATTCATGACGGTGTAGTGTGGTCAATAGATTTGGAAGAGCAGGGTTGGCACGGGGAAAACGGTGGGCCTGTGCTTTATAGTGTTTCCAGACATGAGGGGGTTAAGGCAGTTGATGCCAAGACAGGAGAGGATGTTCTGGGATTCGATCCCGATGTGGAAGGGGAGTATGCCTTGTCTGTGACAGACGGAGGGGAATATGGAGAGCTTTTTATCGATGATGACGGATATTTAAGTGCTATAGATGCCAAGTACGGGTCCAAGATTTGGCATCATGATCATCATGGTGCGGATATACAGGCAATAGACTCTGTGGCTGATGAAGCCGTTTACAGTGGTGATGCCGATGGTTACCTTGTGGGATGTCGGTATAGTAACTCACCGAGGATAAGCAATCCCAATCCACCCGATAAGTCCGGTTTTGTGAACACTACACCTACTTTGAGCGTGGAGGTCGAGAGAGCAAACGATATGTACATGTACCTGGAGAGCCAGGAAGACGACCGTTTCAGCGACCAGGTCTTTGTTGGTAAAAAAGAAGATCATGACGGCAGCGGAACCACCTTTTCAGCTAGTATAGGCGATGATGGCGATGAGATAGAGAATGAACTTCTCGTCGGGGTGACCTATACTTGGACTGTCGAGGCATCAAACGATCTGAATGAAGATAAAACCGAGGTGTTCACGTTCACTGTGGGTGAAGATGTAAATAAACCAGAAGTTGATCTAACATACCCTGTAGGGGATGAGGGTGTAAGCAGTACGCCAAACCTATGTGCCAACGTATCTTCCGAGACAATGTCTGGTAGCGAGGACAACACAGTAGAAGTCGAGATCTTTTTGGCTGACAGCCAGGTGGATGGGTTTGACATCAGTTATAACCAGACTGTCTGTAGGAATATAGAGGACCATGGTTTTGATCCGCTGGAGTTTGGAGAGACCTACGACTGGTCGGTTTCTGCCAAGGATGTAATGGGACAGAAAAGCAGTAACCAGAGCTGGTTTACCGTCAGGGACGAGCTATCCGGGAATATAACCGACCTAAGTCCGAATGGAACGGATGTTGGATTTGACGAAAAGCTTTCGGCCAATATAAGCGTTTATCACCAGCCCTTCGACGTAATGTTTTTCATCGATGGCGATGAGGTCCACACGCTTAACGACAGAGAGGTCAATGGAACTTTCAAGAGCCCGTCCCTGCAAGATATTTCGGACTTCGATGTGGAGTACGGAACCGACTACCAGTGGCATGTCAAGGTCGTGGACAGCGAAGGACTGGAGAGCGTGAAGAGCGAGGACTTTACGACGACCGAACCACCCGAGCCAAATATAATCAACCCGGAACCTGCAGACAACGAGAACGATGTTTCTATCGGGACATCTCTTTCCGCGGAACTCGAGTCGGACTACTATCCCTTGGATGTGTCCTTCGAACTTTATGGGGGGCAGCATGATGGCGAGGTTTATTCGACTACCGTGAGCAGCGATGGTAGGGTGGAAACAGGAAGCCTTGCCCTTGAATACGCAGAGGAATACGAGTGGAACGTAACAGTTGATGATGGATTCAATGACTACAGTAGCAGTACGTATTCGTTTACTGCTGAATACCCCGATCCACCCGAGATGAGCCAGTTCTATCCACAGGACGGCGACGACAGTGTACCGCTTTCCGCAAATCTTTCATTGTTCGTGGAAACGGAAACGGAGGATACCTCGGTTAGGATATACCTGGAAGGCGAGAACGTTTTGGAAGATGGCTATACCGTGGACAGTGATGGTTTAGTACATACAAACTCCCTCGAGGATATGGGATATGGTGAATACGAGAAAACCTTTGAGTGGCAGGTAGAGGTCGAGGACGAAACCGGACAGGTAGTAATTTCGGACATGATGGAGTTCACGACGGCGGATGTTCCGGTCCCTGAGATATCGAACCCGGTTCCGTTGGATAATTCCGAGAGCATAGATCCAGATACTGATCTTTCGGCCCGGATATCGGGTATCGAATATCCAATAAACTGGACGATATACCTCAATGGCAATAATATAAATGGTAGTACCCTGTACGAAGATGATGACAGCAAGGTTACTGCAGCATACGACTTAGAGTATGATAGCGAATATACATGGACAGTGACTGCAGTGAACGATATCGGTGTTATGGAGGTGAAGGAATATACCTTCAGTACCATGGAACCACCTGTTCCGATGATAGATAGTGAAACTCCGTCCGATGGATCCATCGGAGTGGATGTCACAGAAAACCTTACAGTCAATGTCTCCGGTGACGCCTCCGACGACATAGGACCTATAAACTATGAGATTTATTTAGATGGGGTTAGAGTAAAGGATGGCGAAACCGAAGAGGGGGAATACGTTGAAGAAGAGCTTATTGTCGGTGAGGGTGAGTTTGAAGACGCGTTTGGAGAACCCGAGTTAGAATACGGGACGGAGTATACATGGGATGTCGTGGCCTGGAACCAGGTCGGAGGTCAAACCGAGGCTGAATACACCTTTACGACAGTTGATCCGCCACTTCCACAGGTCTATGATCCAGATCCTTCGCATGGACACCATAACGTAGACGTAGATACAAATCTAACCTTCAATCTAACAACAGCGGGGGATGGAAATAGTACATATCCAATCGAATACGTAGTTTACTTGGATGACGGAGAGGAAGAAGCATGGGTTGATCACGGTAGCGTGGACGAGAACGATGACGAAAGGGTTGTTGTTGATCTTGAGGAACAGCTCGGCGGGGAGCTTGAGTTTGGAACGAAGTACACATGGACTGTGGAGGCCGTTAACGACGTCGGAGGAGAGACAGCGGAGGAGTTTGAGTTTATCACAGCTGAACCAGACGACCCGGATATCAATATCAAATATCCAAGTGATGGGCAGGATGAGGTCAGCAGAACACCAAACCTTTGTATTAATGTTTCGTCCGAAACCCTTCCTACCAGCGACGAGGACAGAAGAGTCAGTGTAGACTTCCACTTTGAAGATGATATAATATATAGTACAGAAGTATCCTACGATAGAGATAATCTCTGCGTGGATCTTGAGGATCAGACAGGAGAAAAACTCGAGTTCGATGAAACATATGATTGGGCGGTTTTTGCGGAGGACTACTTTGGTGGAAGTGACAGTGATAGTGCATCCTTCACGGTTCGCGAGGAAGATGCACCTGATATAGAGCTACAGGAGCCCAATGACGGTGCAACTGTTTCATTCCAAGACGTACTTGAGGCACGGGTCGAAAACGTTTCATATAAACCATACGAAGTTAGGTTTATTATAGGCTCGACTGTGGTCTATACCGAAGAGCAGGTCGAGTACGATGATGTAACATTCGTCACAGACTCTTTGGAGACTTTGGCTTCTGATAACGAGGGCTTTGATCTTGAATACGACAGAGACTATAGCTGGAGGGTACAGGCAATCGATGACGAGGGTCTTGGTACCATTGAGGGACCTCGTACCTTTACTACAGAAAAACCGGACGAGCCTGTGATTGTTGATATCTCACCGGAGGACGGAGAGGCCAATGTACCATCGTATACAAATATTTCGGTAACAGTGGAATCATATGGAACGCCTACAGATATCGAGATCACCGTAGATGAAGAAGGTGGTGATGAGGTAGATAGCTTTGTATATACTATGGAGTCCGACGGAACCGAAGAGTTTGAAACCTCTGGTCTTGAACTTGAAACCAGCACAGATTACAACTGGACTTTAAACGTCACCGATTCGTTCGGGGGCTCTGTTGAAGATGAGTACTCGTTCAGCACAAGAGTAGAACCGGAGATAGTCAGTGCACACAGAAAACCGGAGTACCCAGAAACAGAGGACGATATAAGATTCTACATATACGTGAACGACAGCTCCTCAAGCTTTTCAGACATGACGGCGGAATATTACATAGAAAGATTGTCTTATCACAATGAAGAGTATAAGAGTGATCCTGAGGTATTGGAAGGAACAGTGGGATGTACGGCTATAAACAACTCACAGCTTGATCCTAACATAACTGCAGATTTTGAGTGTATAAAAACCATAAGCAGCGATCAAACGCTCAAAGGAGATAAATACACCGCAGAGTTTAGACCGTATAATGGTTTGGTATACGGTCAGTGGTCCGAGTTCCAACAGGCGTACGTGAACAACACAGCACCCACGGCCGAGAACGTGGAAATAATCCCCGAACATCCTAATGCATCATCGACGCTCGAACTAACGTACGACTTCGTGGACGTCAATGAGATGGACGAAGAGAACGAGTCGGCGAGGATGGTCAGATGGTGGAAGTACAACGACACTGCGGAGGAAGAGGATTGGATACACCTAAACGAATCCGATAACGAAACAACCCTTGACGAAGTATTTGTCCGTGATGATTTCATAAAGGTCGGCGTTCGTGTGAAGGACGTGGACGATACTTGGGAAGCCTGGCAGAACCCCAAGAGGGATGAGGTTTGGAGAAATGCGACCGTGGAAATAGTCGACAGAGAGATAGATCCGTCCAACCTCAACGTAACGAACATACCCGGAAACCGGGGCGGAAACCTCAGCTTGACATGGGACTGGATAGGCGACGAGGACGAGCTTGGAAACTTCTCTGTATATCGATGGGAAGAAGGTGACCACGACAAGGTGAACGTCAAGAACCTCAGTTTGGATGATGATATAACTACAGATTACCAGGGCGAATACAAGGCGGTGGACGATGGATGGAACATGGGCGAAGACAACAATCTGTCCAATACAGAGACCTACTGCTACCAGATAAGGGCGGTCATGGAAGACGGTGAAACGTCCTATCCGACGGCGAAGAACTGTGCCTCGCCTAATGCGGTACCTCTGATGGTTAATATAACGGTGGAACCTGAGAACCAGACCATAGAAGACAGAGATGAAGCTAAATTCATAGGTTTCGTAGAAGACGAAGACGCCGGCTCGGGTGACATAGAAGTCCATTGGAGCATACAGGAGACAACATACGAAGGCGAGGTCAACACCTATACAGGAACAGTGGGATGTACTTACTTCGGAGATCAGTGGGAGGATCCACAGGGAAACGCTACGCACGAATGTATAGTCAGTTACGGTGACAGAGTAAACAACTACAGAAAGGCAAGCAAATATCTCTTTGAGATGACTCCGGACGACGGTGTCGAGAAAGGCGATCCGATAGAGACAGAGAACCACACGGTTATTGAAAATGCTCCACCAAGGGCAGAGGATGTAAGTATAACACCGGATGAACCCGATGAAGATACAGATCTAACCTGTGAATATACCTTTGTAGATCCTGACGACGATCCTGAAAACGAATCTGCTGCCGAGTTCAGATGGTACAGGGATATAGACGGCACGGGACAGTGGATTGAAATACAGGGTGAGAACACCAGCACCTTAGACAGCAGTAACTTCGAGGGAAGCGATGGAATAATGTGTGAAGTCAAGGTCAGTGATATAGACGAAAACAACTGGGCGACCAGAACCGAATCTAAAAGCGATACACAGTTCAGAGAGTCTTCGCCTGTTTATATCGATACAGTCCACAGACCCGGGATAAGAGACTATTGGAACACAGCCGAGAGAGAGGTAGACGCAGTTAGTGTAGATGATGTAATACATTTCGGTGTGGAATGGATGCACGAGGAGGACGAAGAGATCGACCTAAGAATATGTGATAGGATAGGAAACGACGAGAACCAATATGAAGGTGGCCAGGATAACATAACATTCGGTAATGGAACCGAAGCCTGGTTCTACACAGGTGAAAAGGGCCTCGTTTCGGATGAACTTTCGGTGAAGCCCTTCGATTCAGAAAGTGGCCAGGATCACACTGACTTCAGTTATTCTATAGAATTATATGAGGTCGATGAACAGGGCGATACCGATGGAGAGTTTATAGAAAAGATAAGCAACCTAGCATTTACGATAGGCGAGTGGAACACCTTCAAGGTTTCCGTGAGCTCCGAGTCGGATAAACACATAGCCTTTAGAGTTTCGGGTGAAGAAGGTGAAGAAGTTTACGTTAGAGCCAATGAGACAGGAGGTAGCAATCTAGCTATAGAAGAAAACGGAGATAGTGTTAATTACTATGACCCCGAAGTCATGGTAAGTTATCAGAAGGATGGGTATGATTGTGTTGGTGAAAAGTACTGCGAAGTCGATTCAACATCAGAAAATCCGATAAACTGTTCCTATGTTGTTGAGGATCTCGGTCAGGGCAATCACTCTTATGATATGAGAGTGTATGATTCAGAGGGTCACACATCTACGGTAAGAAGCCATCATTTCTATGTGGAACACACGGGACCTTCTATAACAAATGTAAGTATAGAGCCCGAGGAGCCAGAAACTTCATCCGAGCTAACATGTAAATACAATTTCACAGACCCGGATGGCTTTTCAGAAGACAAATCACTTACCGAGTTCAAGTGGGAGAGAAACAGAGATGGCATAAATGAATGGGTCGAGATAGACGACGAAACCGATCAGACTTTGGACGAGAGTTGGCTTACGAGGGACGATGAAATAAGATGTTCTGTCAATGCGACAAACGAAGTGGGAGTCTCGACGGGATTCGAAGTTTCACCATCTGTTGTCGTTGAAGGAATATCACCACCCACAATAGTAGATTACTTCAACGATGCTACAGAGGATTCTCCTGTCCACAAGGGAGGAAACATAACTTTCGGTCTTGAGTGGTTGGATGAGGACTCAGATGAGTTCGATGTTTTCATATGTGAGGAGGTTTCCTCTACGGAAGAACAGGGAATGGAAGAGTCTGATACAAGTCTTGTTTTTGGTGGCGATCCGGCCTGGTTCTACACAAGCAGAACAGGAGAAAGAGTTGAGACGGTGTCCATCAGACTGGAGGAGTTCTACAATGGAACCGACTTAGTAAACGAATCAGGCGAAAGAACTGATCACATTTACACTATATCCGCCTACAATCTTGATGAAGCAAACGATACCGACGACGAATCACCCGTCGCCGTCGAAAAGGGCATTTCCTTGAAAAACGACGAGTATGTGCACATCGGTTTCAGCAATGCACAGGCAATGGCGGATGATGTTCTAGGATTTGAGATATGTGTTGATGAGGAAGGAGACGGTGATTGTGATGAAGGGATGGATAGGTGGGCTTCGGTCAGAGCAAACAGTTCAGGAGAACATATCGCCAGGAATGCTTCGAGCGATAATGTCTACAATCCCGATATAAATCTTAACTATAGGTCCTCCGGCGAAGACTGTTATGGAAACACCTACTGTGTTTCCGAAGTTTCGGAGCAAGAAGACTACGGAGAATATTCGTGTTCCTACTCGACCGAGGACGGAACGTTCGATGAAGTAAATAGCTACGAGATGCAGGTTTGTGATGACACAGGAGGATGTTCCAATGTTGTTGATGGAACGTTCTATATGAATCTTCCTCCAACGGCTACCGATGTTAACGTTACACCGGATCCTGCTCCGGAGGGATCTGAGCTTGAGTGTGTTTACAACTTCGATCCAATAAACGAAGAGTTTGAGGTAGAGGAGGATGAATCTTCCACAGAGTTCAGATGGTATGTTAGTGATGAATTCAAGAGTGATGGAAGGACCTTTTCGGGAGAGTTTACAACCGATGACGAGGTTCAATGTGCTGTAAGAGTATATGATGAGTTTGGTCTCATGGACCAAGAGTTCAGGTATTCGGACAAAGCAGAGATAAGATCCATCCCAACCAAACCAATAATATGGGACTTCCCCGAAGTCGTTAGTAATGATACCATTGACATTATAGGTTACATAGAGGAAGAAGAGGTTGACACCGTACATGCTCAGGCACTGGACCCTGACAACAACGTAAAAGAGGCATTCCAATCCGAACTTCAGGATACTTCGAAAGCTGGTGAGTCTATATCCGAGACATTTGTTAGTTCAGGCAAAGACCACGTTAAGGTGAGTGTAGACTCCTCGGAGGGCTTCAACAGATCAAATTACATCAAGATACAGGGACAGAGCCTGGATTACTTCAAGTATTACAACATCACAGGAAGAGAACACGTCATGCATGAAGATGGTGACATGTACAAGCTTCACTTGAATGAAAGTCTCGTTAGGGATGTTGAAATCGGAGATAGACTTTTTGCATACAACGAAAGTTACCCGAACAACTGGTTCAACCTCTCTCTGGGTCTTCATGAGGGAGATAATACGGTAAGGATCAGAGGAAACAACACGGCAGGTAACGGCGTGATCTTCGAAGGAGATGTATACTATGATGCCTACGGTCCTTATATAGATATATCGCAGGTTCCGGACGGTTCAAGTGATAAACAAAACAAATGGAATTTCACTGTAAGCGATGACATAGGAACAGATCCTAACAGTATCCTTGTAAATATTACGGACTCCGCGGGTAATAGCGAGTATTATTCATACAACAGTAGCCAGTTTGATTATCTGCAGAACGTTAATGAAACCGTTGAGTGTGTTTCTGGTGAAAAGTACAGCTGCGAAGTAGATGTATACATGGAAGAAGGGGAGTACAATATAACTTTCTCTGCTGAGGACATCATAGGAAACAAAGGTACTTCTAGTCGTACAGGTTTTGAAGTCTGGACAGGTAGGTTGGAGCCTCCAGAAGTGTATCGCGAAGGTAGCGTAGTTTATGACAGAAACCTTTTCCTTAACTGGAGTGTGGAGTACGACGATATATGGAGCCTAGAGTACAGGGTCAAGGAAGAAGAAAGTAGTGACTATATAACCGACTGGATTGGAGCTAATCTACAAGAAAGAACTGATACCAATTTGACAACAGATAAGCTAGATCTGATAAACCACACCAGTTACGTATTCGAGGTCAGATACAAGAGATACAAATGGGACCGTTGGAGTGAGATTGGAGTAAGCGGATCGATGAAGTTTGTCGAACAAGATGAGCCTTCCGAACCACCTACATCTGTTAATATCACTGTGCCCGGTTCAGTGCACACGGATCCTGTGCTGTGGGCAAACTGGACGGATAGCTACTCTTCCGTGGGTATTGAAAGGTATGAATATGCCGCTGGTGTTGATATCTACGGAGAAGAAGGGTGGGATAATCTCACAGATGGCTGGGTCAGTAGTGGGCTTGACACATATGTTGAAGAATCGTTTGAGCTAGAAGATCAAGAAGAGTATTATTTCAGCGTAAAGGCCATAGACAAACATGGTTACCAAAGCAATGTAACTTCAAGCCAACCTATAACATACTACAATCAAACTAAGCTCGAGACCGAGGTAGTGTCCGTAGAGAACGATACCTATACAGAGGACGGATGGCTTGACGACATTGATGATGGTTATACCAATATAACTGTAGAAGGGAATAGGGAAATCACGTGTTATTATTCTAGAGATTACGACACCACATTTGCAAATATGAAGGAGGATTTTGAAGAGGAATATGACGAAACCAACGTGGAGGCAGGGGGCAAGTGTAATGCTACCGGTGACAGTGGGTACAACCAAACCTGTAGGATTCCGGATCTAGATGAGAGTATCTACACATACTACATTGCTTGCAGAGGTCCGTATTATGAGCACGATTCGCCGGATAAAAACATGGAGGTAGACCTTGTAGTTGACCACAGCGCACCCACAATAAAGATCTATCATCCAGAAGAACTCGACTACAGCGAAAGACAGGGTAAGTTCGGACCAAATGATAGATTCAGTGTTAATATAACAGACTATCCCGGAGGAGTGGATACACAAGCTTTCAATATAACCGATAGTAATGAGGAGGTTGTTGAAAGCGGAAGTTTGGAAATGACGATTGGAGACGAGCATTCAGGTAACTATACATACGACTGGGATACGGAAGACATTGATTCAGGAGAGTATAACTTTACTGTGGAAGCAGAAGATGCATACGGACACACCTCGACTAAAACAAGGACCTTCGAGCTCGATAAGATACCACCTAATATTACAGTAGATACAGAAGGACATGTTAACGGTAGTTACTTCCAGGACAGTTTCAACATAACCACTGATATAGAAGACTTTGTGTATGCAGGGATGGGAGTCTCTAACGGATCTACTCACTTCCCGTCTTTGAATAAGAATATAACGGCCGAAGGGTACGGAGATACGGAAAGCTGGGAGGCCTTTGTAAATATTTCAGAACTTTCCGACGGTGAGTATACCGTAACGTACGCTGCATATGATTCAGTTGGAAATATTGCTTTAAACAGTACAAGGTTTTTTGTCAACAGGCACTCATGGTTCAACAGCAGTAATCCAATAGAAGACCAGGAATGGATAGAGAATACTAAAAACGAAGAAGCAGTGCATCTGGCCGAACATTTTGTAAATACAGTCGACTCTACAACCTACAGACATACGGATCCAGAAAATATAGACGTAAGTCTAGTGGATGGACGTTTCAAAGAACTTTCTGTGTGGAATATAACAGAAGACGTTAATAGTTCGGTTGTGTTTGATAGAAACAAGGACAACGCCGAGGTATATGTTGATTCAGGTGTCTCAGAAAACATAACACTTTCCCAGAACTTTACGGTTGACGGTAGTACAGAGTATGAGTTAGGACTAAGTCATAGAGCAAACAACACAGATCCAGCCGAGTTTGACTACGGTGTTATGTTCAGAACATACGATAGTTCCGACAATATAGTTGGATCCCAGAAATATAGTGTAGATGCCACGGAGAACTGGAGCGAGTTGGAATACACGTATACAACTGAAGAGGATGCAGATATAATGGAGGTAGTTCTCGAGCAGAATCCACAGGCCGGTGACCTTGCACATAACGTCAGCTCACTTTCAGAATGGAAGGATATAACACTCTTTGAGTATTACGAAGAACCCCGGGTCACATTCATACCAGATGACCACTGGAGTGGAGCCAGAAACATCACATTCTTTGCCAATGATACCTATGGTGTAGAGCAACCAACCAACGAGTTTACCTTGACCGTCACGGATGACTACTGTAATCCACCTGAATCAGGTACGTGGGAGATTGATCAGGAAGAGACGGCGATATGTGGAGCCCCGAACAATGAGTTGATTGAAGACTTGGATGAGATAAAGGTCCTCGGTGACACCACAATAAATATGACAGGCCTCGATTTGGATATGCCTGTATACTTTACTGATCAGAGTACAGGATATATCAAAGACAGTAGCTTCACTGAGACAGTTTACATACAGGACGAGAGTTCTGTAACTGCCTGGAACTCTTCATTCGACGATGTGGTGGTTGAGGATAACTCAGAGTTCAGAATCGAAGACAGTCCTAATACAGTTGAAAATCTGATTATAAACGGAACGACTGTTGATGTTGTCAACTCTGTTGTGAAAACTGTTGAATTCATAAAGGGCCAGGGTACTATAGAGAATTCATACATCATCGACGGAGCTATTATCCACGTTGGTGAAAACGAGGATTCTTATATCGACCTCGGCCAGGGTAGCAGTGTGGATGGAGTGTTTGATACAGACAGCGGCACTCTTGATTTAATAAGCACTTCTATCAATGAAATAAACCTTACCATGGGCAGTGATTCTACTGTGGATATGGTGGGTTCTCTGGTAGACGAGCTGGACGGAAGATATGCGAATTATATCAACAGCACGGATTCTGAAGTCCGTGGAAGATTAAGAACTTCGGGTAATGTTGATCTAAATGAATCTTATGTTGAGCTATTGGACTTGAGAGGTTCTGCTGAACTGATGTCCTACGGAGATTCTTCGGAGATTGGTGTACTTGTGGCTTCCGATGAACACGGCAGTCC
Organism: Candidatus Aenigmatarchaeota archaeon; assembly: GCA_003553905.1. Classification (GTDB taxonomy): domain Archaea; phylum Aenigmatarchaeota; class Aenigmatarchaeia; order PWEA01; family PWEA01; genus PWEA01. The sequence continues at coordinate 51,023 of PWEA01000035.1, read as the reverse complement.
TTCAATCAAGGGTAACATTACCATAGGTAGCGTCGATGAAGTTAAGGGTGAGATAACAAGGTTTTATCCCGTTCACATACTAAACAAAGCAGGCGATGAGTTAGAGTTTGTGGATATAAATGGCGTTCCGCACATCGATTATTCGAATCCTATAGATTTGAATGAGACCTTCAGCAAACCCGATGGTTTAGTAGAACTTATGGTCGAGGGACTTAATTTCAGAAATTTAACTCTGGACAAGAATACACCGGTATTTATACAGAACAGGATTTTAGATCCGGAGAACGATGGTCTTCCTATAAGCGAAAGTTACAACGAAAGCCTGAGGATAATAGGAGACAGCACATGGCTAGGAGGAAATCTTGATGTACCTAACATTACTGTAGATTCCTTTACCGACCTGGATGAGGCTGAAGAGAATGCAGAAGAAGGAAAAGTTCCAATAGAAATAGGTGATGGATCTGACACGATTGTGGAGTTCAACTGGAATCTTACGCTTGATCACCAGTTCCAGGTTATCAATGTCGATCAGTCATCTGACAACTATGGGGATAGAATCGAAGTTTATACAGGGGAAAAGGACTACAACGATGATCCAAGGAACTGGGTTAGAGTCTCCGGTGTTAATTTAGAGGACGGTGGTCTGGATAACGAAAACAAGACCTTGTACATGGACCGCAACGAGTGGATATTTGATAGCAGCTCTTCTCTCTGTGTTAAGGATGCCGAGATAGATGACATAGGTGAAATTACCGATGACTGTAGTGGCGATGCCGAGCATCTCATAACATGTGGCGAAGGTCCAGTGGACGGTATTGGTTGTGAAGTCAACGGCGATAGTTATGAGATAACGGGTCTTGAAAGTTCCGCAGCTATAGAAATGCCAAGGATACCGCCAGGTTATTCTGATCCTTCACCGGAGGACGGTGCAACTGGAGTTTCAACATCTCCGGGACTTTCAGTCACAGTAGAGAACAATCACGATGATGAAACCCTAGATGTTGTGTTTTACGACAAAGAAACGGATGATATTATTGCGGAAGACGTCAACGTTGGGTCCGGAGAAAGAGCCGGTATCGAATGGACGGGACTTGATCATGACGAGACCTATGGATGGTACGTTGAGGTCAGCGACGGAGTGGCAACTACGACCTCTGAGCAATGGGAATTTACAACAGCAGAGGAAGAGGATGATACAGGTACTGGTGGTGGAGGCGGGGGTGGATATGCTGGTCCAAGCGATGATGATGATGGAAAATATATAGTCATAGACGGTGATGAGGCAGACGAAACTGTACGCATTGAAGAGATCCGTATCGACGATGGCGATACAAGAACAATAGAGATAGACGATTCGTCCATCGCACTGTATAAGATAGAGATAAAAGCAAAAAACAGTATTTCAGACGGATGGATTGGAATAGACGATTTAGAGGGTCCCTTTGATACGTATCCATCAAAGGAGGGCCACGAGCTTGATGAGAAGGAAAGATGGGATGTGGACACAAACATCAAGGATGATGTCGAATACGTGACCTTCTTCTTTGAGCTAGACAGAGGAAGGATAGAAGATGAAGAGGATATAGGCCTGTGGAGAGAGATGGATAGATGGGAAGAGCTACGGACCACCGAAATCGAAGGAGTGGACAACTTCAATAGATACAAAGCCTCTGTTTTTGACTTCTCCCATTTCTCTGTATCCGGTATGAAGGAAGACAGAGTAGTTGATAGAGAAGTTATGGGAACTGTAGAGGGGAACGTCTACGACCACATGGGTAGTCCTGTTGACGAGGGTACAGTCGATCTTTACAGGTCGGATGACTTTACAGAGGAGCCGGTCGAATCGGTAAGGATAACCGATGGATATTACAGGTTCCATTCGGTTGAACCGGACTATGAATATTGGATAGTTGTTGATGATGTCGATGGCCATTCCGTGATGGAAAAAACACAGTTTGTGATGTCTGGTGAAACGTACGGCGTAGATTTCACCCTGGAAAAAGAGGATGACAGGATGTTTACACCACTGTGGTGGATCCTTGCTGTAATAATAGCGATACCTATTTTAATCTCCCTTGCCTGGCTTTTCATCGGAGGGAAGAAGAGTAAAAGCCCATACAGCTTTGACAATAAAACAGACAGTACCAACAGGAGCAGGAACAAAAGCAAAAAATCTTCTTTGATGAACGGTAAAGCTCCGATACGGACAATAAAAAAGAATCCGAATAGATTTGCAAACAGAAGAGTAACTGTTTCCGGAAGGGTCCGTCCGGTTAAAGAGATGAACGGTGTTGTCAAGTACAAGATTTCAGACGGCACAGGAACAGTCAATGGTGTTACATCAAGCGGTGATCACAGGGGCACGGGTACTATTGAAGGTGTGGTGAGACTGAAGAACGGAGAGCCTTATATCTATTTCTAGTCTATTTTATATCTTAATATCGCTGCTATGCCACCAATGCCACCGAGCTTTTCACCTGATTCGTGTCTTTCTGAACATATTGTTACCTCTCCTCCCCTTTCCTCGATTTTTTCTATTAGCTCCTGATTGCTCTTTATGAATTTTTTAGAAACCACTGCCCTTTTTACTGCTCCCAGTTCCACTGCCCTTTTCACCTCGTCCTTACCATATGCTACCTTGCCCGTGTTTTTCGAAAGTTCCTCAAAAACCTCTTCTATCTTACCTGTCTCCTCCGAGATCCTTGAATTCCTTGCAATCCTTTCTACGGTACCTCTTTTTATGACTTCCTGTATTCCTGTTTCACCTGTTTGGGAAATACTGTCTTTGACCACCTTATCTTCCAGATCCCCATCCTCTATTCTGGACATGAGCTCTTCCTTCATGAAACCAGGACCTGCAATTATTATTTTTTCATAATCATCTGCCTTCCTCTTCATTGTGGAAAGTATATCTCCAATGTATCTGTCTTTGTACTCCGCTTCGTACTGTTTTCCTGATATTCCCGAATCTATTTTCGATATGATTTCAACACTACTTTCCACCTTTGCTATTGTTGCGCTGTTTCTGTCAAGTACACAAACGAGAACCTTTGGAGGCTTTCTGTAGGCTCTTTTTATGGTTTCCAGTTCCCATTGTTTCCATCCGTCCTTTTTTGTAACCGAAAGAACCTTGCCCGGCTCCGCCTTTATAGTATGATAGCTGTCCATGTCTACATCATCAGGCCCGCCTACGATTGGTCCTGTAAGACGTAGGTTCCCCGTGTGTTCGTGGAACTTTATTTTTTCAAGTTCTATCGTCAAGTATACTGGCCTCTTTTCACCCTTTTCCTGGCCATCCTTTCTTTGGATCATCTTCCTTCGGAGAGTCTTCGCGCCTATAAAATCACCTTCCTTCAGTACATTCTCTAGTTCCCATATATCGTTGGGATTCTCCAGTTTAAGCTTAAGCACACCATCTTTCTTGTCTCTATGGAGAATTTTCAAAGGTTACACCTACATATAAATATTTTAATAGTCGGTTAATTAATATAAGTGATAAGATGGAGTTCGCAAAGGTTTTGATTGTTGCTATTGTTCTATTCGGAGTTCTACTTGCTATCTTCGGCGGTGAGGTAGACTTTGATACAAGACCGGATAGAGACAGGTTTCCTGTTGATGACGAGGATCCGGATGAACCCCCCGCGGTCGAGTATCCTGATGATCAGTTCTTCGTTGGGTGGATAGAAGGCACAGACTACAAGCACGTGGGTCTTACGGATAAACAGTTCGATATCACGTTTCGTGACGAAGAGAGGATTATAGGCGATATTAATAGAACCGAGATAAAACGCGGCATCTTCTCCAACGAGCCACAGTATATAGAGTTTGATCTAACCAAAGACCAGCTGGATAAGATGACATCCATGGAGATGGATTTCTACGTGCACGATACAAACCATCTTGATGAGATGTATATAGTTCTAAACGACGAGGAGATATATTCTGGCTACCCCGACGGTGGAAGATCCTACAGCTTTGATATAAACCAGTCTTTGCTTGAGCAAAACAACATGATGGAGATTTCTGCAGGATCCTCCGGCTGGAGATTCTGGGCTCCGACTGTGTACATACTGGAGGATTTCCGAATAAAGGCAGATATTCTTGAAAGGAAGGACAGAACATTCTCATTTTCTCTGGACAGAGACCAGGCAGACAACTTTTTGATGGGTAGACTTGTTCTAGATCCCAGGGAGTTCGATGCTCAAAGCCCGCTTGTTATCCAGGCCAATGGGAGGGATGTCTATAGACAGACTTCGGCTGTGCCGGACAGAAGATCTATGTGGATAGACTTCGAGGATATCCCTATGTACGAAGGGGAAAATACTTTGACTTTGTTCACCGAAGTCGATTCGTTATATAGCTTCAACTCGGCTAAAATGGTGTACTTCTGGGAGACAGAAGACATCAGGAGACCAATAAAGACTATAGAGGTCAGTTCGGTTGATTATAACAGGTTACCAGGGGAGATAAGCTTCCATATAGATAGGATAGAAGGAACCCCCGAGTACCTTCACATGGATATCACAACGGCCGAAGGAGAAAAGAATAGGGTACTTATACAAGAGGTTTTGAAGGAAGGTAAAACTGTGGTGGTATCCCTAGAAGAGGAAGATGTCGCAATCGGTGAAAACAAACTGGAATTTGTTGTTGTCGGCGAAGGAGGATTTTATCTTTCTGATTTCAACGTAGCCTTTTGATGGTTTCGGATGTACAGTTGACTAAGTTTATTTTGTTTTTACTAAATCGTAGTTAAAAAAGCAAAAGTTTAAATACCTCTAGAACAAAGTTTACTTTGGGGTGAAATAAATGTCTAATAAAAAAGGTCCTCTTGTGGAACTTGGTTTCGATAAGATAAAAAAGAAGATTGGTTACTGGGACGCCATGGATGCAGGAGAAACCATTGATGCTGTAACCAACGGGACTGGACCGCTAGCAAACGAAGAAGATATAATAGACGCCGAGAAATCTCTTTATAGTGACAAAAATCAGGCGGGTATCAACAAACCAAGATCAAGTATAACAAGTAAGATTCTTGGTTTTATTCCTGTGGAAGACGATCTGAAGGAAGAGAAGAAGAACAGGGGATACGACCCTAACAAACCAATGGAAGATCAGGTCCGGCGCGAGGATTATGGAGAATGGGCCGAAAGAAGGAAGGCTGAGCTCAGGGATGAAATGTCAGGTGGCGATTCAATAATTGAAAAGAAGCTGGACGAGAGATTGGAAGGAAAGATTGAATCAATAGAAAACAAGGACGATAGGGCCGTGGACGAGTACTTTAGCGGCATTAACAGTGCTAAGCTCAAGAGAAAGGACGAGTACAAGCCTTAGAAACAAAGGTTGAAAAAACTATTAGCAGGTAGCCTGTGCAATGTTCAATATGCTGTGTTCACGGGGATGATTATCTTATTATCTTTTCACCACAATACACACATACTTTCCAGTTTTCATCACAAAGTCTATTGCATTTAGGACATGGCATCTTTCTTTGGTATTTTTTACGTACTTTCTCTGCCTTTCTTATGGTTTCGACACCTGTGAGATAAACTTTGTAAATTTCATCGACTCTATAGAACACATCGTGACTCCGTTCTTTACTGAGAAAACGACCTAAATCCATTTCAGAGCTATTCTCCATTCTTTCCCATTTTATTCTAAAATCTTTCCAAAAGGTACGTGCCCCCATGTCCATTACATCTCTGAGATTGGCATTCGTGATAGCAATATAAGCTGTCATGGCTACAAAACCTATAGTGTAAATAGCTCTGCTTTGGAATCTTCCTCGCTTTTCTTTTGTGCCAACTAAAATATCTATGAACTTTTTAAGTATTTGATTGTATTCATTGAGCCTATCTGGTGTCATCCCATCGTCAACTTCTTCTAACAGCATATCGATTACTTCTTCTGTGTTAGATAATGCAGTGTTTAGTGATTCTACATCTTTTTCAAAGCCCCTTCTTAGATCTTTGTTCATTAATCGCGATGCTTTGGACATATCCAAATTTTCTATACCCTTTTCCTGTAGTACTGATATCCCTTCTTCGTATGCATTTTCCCAAAACCTTGTGTACGAATAACGAAGATTCTTAATTAGGTATCCCATATCTGCAATGTATTCTTCGGCATTGTTCATCATGTTTCTTCTTCTGCTGTCGTTTTTCAGTATGCTCTCAGCTTCTATACCTTCATGTTCATTTTCTGCGTGTTCTATAAAATCATTATAAAATGCAAATTCCTCGCCGCAGTAGTAGCATCTATAGGCATCTCCGAATCTTGATGCTGTTCTTGTTGCAGTCCTGTCCTTTTCAAACTCCTCGATTTTTGTTACAAGATGTGATATTTCATGTATTATTATTTCTGCTGGCTCTCCTGCTTTACCAGCCAAGCTCTTTTCATCCGATTCAATGATTTCTTGATTGGTTGTATTATAGAACAAATCCGCCTCGCGTCTTTGACCTTGAGAAATTTCCTTTGCCTGTTTTGTGAGTATATGTGAGCCCTGTCCACCACCCGTAGAAGATGTTCCTGGTGATTTATATGTTGGTTCGACATTTATTTCTTCAAGTCCTCTTTTTTTCGCAAGTTGTGCAAAGTTTTCCCAAACTTCTGTTTCCTTTAAAATTCTGAAAAGAGGTTCTGTACCGTCTTTGCCATACACATGATAGAGAACTTCGTTCACTTCCGGGGAAATATTGAACCAGATTCCATCTAGATTTCTTTTTTCAAATCCTGGTTGAAGCTCTTTTTTATGTTCAAGCCTTTTACCTTCTCCAACAATCCTTAAGCCCCTTTCCTGGTCTCCATGGTAATAAACCTCTGACGCAGTTTTTGAACTTGTTTTTTGAAGATCTACCAACGGCCTCTTCTTAGAGGTTTTCCCCTCATACTTCTTGAGCTCTTCCTTGTCAGACGGTTCTGAAGGCCTCGCCTCTGTTCTTCTGGGTCTGGTTCTTCCGATGTCCGGTATTTCCCTCATGAACAACATAAGAGAATTCGATCTCTCTATTTCACCGAGCCACCCACCCATCATATCATCAAAGCTTCCGTACTGTTTCACGCCTTCGTGCATATTCCTTTTCCTTATTTCCTTTGCAAGTGACCCAGCGAAGAGCTTCGGGCTCTTTAAATCCTTCGGTTTTATGGTGTAGAGTCTTTTGGGGGTTGCAACGATCAGTTTTTCCTTCTGATTATAAAGAAAACCTATGACTTCCTCGGGCGAAGGAGGCACAAGCGACCTGAAATCATAATAGAAGTCCACCTTCCCGTCCTTTATTTTTTGCTTGTCTTTACTCCCTAGAAGCTTTAGAACATTCTCGAACTTTGCGCCGCACCTTTCTTTTAATTTACTCATATCCTTCTCTGAAGATACTTTGACGCGGTTTGGCATGTTAATAATGGATTTATCAGTTATAAAAAATTATTATAGTAAAATCAAAGAAACACATCAGAAAAAAGAGGACCGGGGCAAATTATTTTAATAAGGGCTACAAAATGTTTCTTAGTTGGAAGAGCATATTTAACGCTCTTATCGAGATTCCATGGAACTAAGGTGAAAACTTTGACCGATGAGCTCAAAAGGAGAATAAAGCAGGCCATTTCTAACCACATGAAGATGGGTCACACCAAGGAAGTAGCTGTAAACAAAACCGTGAAGTTGTTCCAAGAAGCTAACCCAGAATATGTGGAATACGCGGCGGATAAGATATACAGCCAGGAAACGAATAGTAGGGTTCAGAGGAATAAAGATGTAGGTATATCCAGGGCCAGAGACAACCTCAAGGATCCGGAGATGATGGAAGCCAGTGACAGGGGTTCTGATCCGTTTGAAAGCGACAGACTCGAAGCATGGGACAAGGAAGGCAATAAAATTAATGATCCCAAGGAGAAGAGGAGAAAGTTCGAGGAAAAGCTTGGTATTGATACAACGGATATGAAAACAGTAGAAGAAGTAGAGTTCTATCTTAATAAGTTTGCTCAGAAGAAAGCGTCCAAGAAAGCGAAGAAAATAACGGACAATGTTCTAAGCAGTGATTCGGCTACTTATGTAAGGAATGGAAAGGAAATTACGGACCCAGAAGAAAAGGAAAAAATAAAAAATGAGGTTCTAGAGAAAACGGAAGGAAAACTAGAAGGCGGTGTTGTTAGTGATGCTGAAGAGGATAGGGATAAAGTTTTGGAGGAAGTCGAAGAGGCAAAGGAGACAGCTCATCAAGCCATTGATCAGAGCACCAGTCCCGATGAAATAAAAAGACTATTGAAGATGCACCAAAGGGGCGAAGAGATTCCCGAAAAGTATAAATCCGAAGGAAAGTTGAAGTCACCGGCCGAGCAACCCGAACTTCTTAAAGAAATGTTGAGAGAACAGGGTGAGGATGATTATGTAGATAGTTTGGAAGGTTCCGGACCCGGTGTAGATGCAGATGGCGATGCTGGTTCGAATTCTGATGAATTCATAAACCTCACGGGTAATGTTGTTGCGCTAAGTGGCGGTGACACTGAGGAAATGGTCGAAGGCGCAGTTGTAAGATTGGAAACAACTAAGATGGATTATATTTCGGAACCAACAGGTCCAAATGGAGCCTTCTGGATCCAGATTCCAAAGTCTGAAGTAGAAGGTCTTAGTGAGGGCATCCTCTTGATTGATAAAGACGAGTCTTCTTATGTCACGGATCCGGGTTTTACATATGCAAGAACAGATACAAGGGGCATACCTGTTAAACTGACTGGCGATACAGATGTTCAGTTAGAAATGATCAAAAAGAAGAAGAGAGGCCACGGCCCAAGCTCTGAACAGAACAAAGGTAATAAAAACCAGGACACTGTGAGACAGACTCAGTCCCCTTCTGGTTCCGAGGGAACGGATACAGAATCAACCCACCGATCTTCTGGTTCTGAGAGAGTTGATGACGATATAGTGAACATCACGGGTAACGTTTTTTCATCAGTGGAAGGTGAACTTGATGAACCCTTTGAGGGTGCAGTTGTTGTTGCAGAAGTCGATGGAGAAAAGTATGAGTCAGAACCCACAGGTCCAAATGGAGCTTTTTGGATTGAGGTTCCTAAGGCAGACGGAGGCGTGACAGAAGGTACAATAAAAGTCAAGAAGAATTCTTACAGTAGTTCAGGAAAAGGACACTGGAGAAGGTATCCCAAGGAGAGAAGAATAATGCTTCATGAAGCCCATGCAAGTGATTATCAACTAAAATTGGTATGGGTTGGCGAGGGAGGGAATTCAGACTCTGATCAATTTATCAACCTCACAGGTAGTGTCGTGGCTTTGAGTGGCGGTGAACCCGTGGAGTATGTCGAAGGCGCAGTTGTAAGATTGGACGCAGGCAAAAAGAATTATTTTTCGGAACCCACAGGTCCAAATGGAACCTTCTGGATAGAGATTCCAAAATCCGAGGCAGTGGGCTTTGGTGAGGGCATCCTCTTGATTGATAAAGATAAGTCTTCTTATGCTGCGGAATCGGGTTTCACATACGAAATAAAAAATAAAAGAGGTATACAGGTTAGATTGACCGGTAACACGGATATTGAGTTAGAAATGATCAAAAAGAAGAAAGATCGCGACGACGATGACGAAAAGCCAGACTGGGAGAATACTACTGACGACGAAATCCCCGACGATAACGAACCCGAAGAGGGTATTGATTATCCCGACCCCGACGATGAACAGTCAACCGACAAAGAAATCCCCGACGATAACGAACCCGGCGATGAGGATCATGATTATCCTGATCCACCACCACCCGATCCCGGTCCTCCAGAAGATGACGATGAGGACGAAGAAGGCGAAGCCGGATGTGTAAAGTGTGGAAAGCCTCTAAAAGAATATAACGATGACTGGAAGCCTCTTCCAACGGGCGGCTACATCTGCGATGAGTGTAGGACTGATCAGGAAAAGGAAGGCCTTGTTGGTAGTGAAATGCTTCCTGGAAGTGCAACTACATTGGCTACTTCCGTATTTATTCCTGTTTTAGCAGCTATAATTTTACCATTCCTTGGTTTTAGTCCATACGCAACAGGTTTTATAATCGTTGCACTGATTTTGCTAACAACAAGAAAGTTTTTACCGATGAAGGAGCCATATAGAAATGTACGTCCTATATTTAGAGCCATGGGATTTATCTTTCTTATGATAGGTGTTCAGCTGTTCGTGGGTAATAGGCCTATTTTTAACCTAATACCTCTTTTGATTGGTTCCTTTGGAATAATCTCTTTTACAGGGACACTTTCTTCTGGTAAGAAGGATGCAGAATTTAGAAGAGTTAGTGAAACTATAAGGATGTTTTTTTCATTGTCCGTTGGAGTGATGTTTCTTTGGACATTCAGGTCCGTATTTTCGGAGCCTATGCTTGGTGCTATTACAGTCTGCCTTGTACTTGCATTCTTCCTGGTAGTTCCTGATTTTCTTATAGAAGAATTTGAAGAGGAGGAAAGTAAGGAAGAAGAAAAAGATGAAAAATCGGATAAAAAAGAACAAACTAAACAGATGGCTCAACGAGCTGCAATGGCTTATGCTACTGGTGGTGCTTCAGAAGCAGGTATGGCAGCAAATGTTGCTGCATCGCAGGCATCGCAGGGTGATGATAAAGGTGATGGTGATTAGAAGATGTTAGGTACAGTTATGAGAGCGATAATAGTAGTCGTCCTTCTTTCTATATCTGGATATGCTCTATGGAAGGTCGGTAAGCACACAAGTATTCGGTCTATTGTACCCGCTCTTTTTGGAACTATAGCGATGATTTTGGGTATTGTTGCTCTCTGGGATAATCCTATAGCAATGATACTTTTTGTTTCGATTATTACAACAGGTTTGATGATTGCTATTCTGGTTCCACAGGCAAAGGGCGTTTTCGGTGTTTTTGTTGTGGCCATTGCTCTAATGTCACTTACTGCAAGTTATCCTGATATAATGGGCACAGCAGTTTTCGGTGAATGGTGGCCTACTGTCAGAGCCAGAGCAGAGGAGATAGGACAGGCGGCAAGTCCTGCCATGGAAGGCTTTACCAGTATGCAGGAGAGCCTCGGTAGAGGATGGACATGTCTTTCTTCTCCTATGGAATGTTATGATATGTTTGACGCCAGGGGCGAAGTTGAGAAGGAATATCAGGCCCTTAGACTTTCTAGGCCAGATCCTATAGGATTGGGTCGTGTCGGTAATGTAGCAGAAATGGATGAGGACAGTACTGTGTTTAGCTCGACGTTTGAAATAGAAAATAGACTGTCACACGACGATTATATCAATCCTCCTGTTATCCGTGAACTAAGAATGAAGCCAAAGGATGTGGAGTTCATAGGTAGGCCCGATGCAGACATCGCTGCCACGGGAGGAAACATAGTTGGTCCCCACTGTGACGACACTGACGACGTCACTGACGACTACCCTTGTCATATAGAAAGTCTCAATCCTGGTGTTATGCATCAGTATCAGGTTGAGTTTTCGAGAGAACACTTCAACGATCCGTACCATCTAGTGCCTCTCTGGTTGGATGAGGCCGAAGATGTTTTGAGTAGTATTATAGGAAGTGATCGCGTGAGGAGAATGGAGAACGAGATCGATGATAGGATTGACGAAGCTGAGGATAAAAAGGATAAAATTGATGTTGTTACTGACACGATCAAAGAAGTAATAGGTGAAGTAGATTCCGGCTTGGCTGATTCCGTTGCATCCGAGACCGGGGGAGCCCTTGATGATATAATCGATGATCTGGATGAAAGAGAAATTCCAAGAGTTTCGATAGATGTAGCAGAGAATTCGATGAGAAGGCTGTTGAGAAGAGAAGATCTCGATGACCTTGCAGACGACCTGGATGTCCTTGATTTGTTGTGGAGGGGCCAGGTCCAGCCAGGCGATCAGTTGAGGTACGGCATAGACGCGAACTATGTGGTTAATACAAGCTCTCTACTTGAAGTAGAGATCATAGATAGCTCTAGGTTTATGGAACTATCAGAGAGAGGTGATCTTGAGTTCCATCAGCCTATATCAAGATTTGAATGGGGTCCCGTTGAGATAGGAATGGCGGCCTCGCGGCAGCAGCCGATAAGAGGAGGCGAGTCGATACCGTTGATTCTTACGCTCAGGAACCAGGACGACGGACAGATGAAGTCGTTGGAGGATATAAGCATAACTACGTCCGATGATGAATGGCTTGAAGGACTTGATGAATGTGATTTTGCCAAGAAATATGATGATAAGTTTGATGATCTCGGGTGGTTCGGACTTCAGCCCCGGGGAAGTGAGTACGATAGCCTTACAATGAGCTGTACGATTGATGTAAATGAGCCAACTGAAATAACAGAGACCAGGGATCTGAGGGTGGATATGAGCTATATATACAAGATGGAGACGACAGACGTTATAGAGGTTTTATATTCATAGTGTAAAGAAACCCCAAACATTTATATTACAATAAAACTCAATGATTGATAGTGATTGTATGAAAAAGCTTGCGGTTTTTGTATTTTTGATCCCTCTGGTTTTATTTATATCCGGATGTGTTGAAGGCGGGGGTCTGGGAGGCCTTATGGGTGTAGGTACAGAGGAGGTCGAAGAACCCGATGACGTTCTCGTTATTAGAAACCAGAGGGTAGACCCATCTACAGTTAATGCCGAAGGACAGTTTGAGTTTTCATTTGAGCTGACGAATCTTTTCGATGCAGAGAGTGCCAGAAACGTCGAAGTAAGGTTGTACGATTCTGGTATGTGTGATCTAAGGCCTGGTCATGATCCCCAAGCAATAGATGGAGATAGTATTTTTGAGGGTGCCACAAGGGTAATCGAATGGGGAATGGATGCTCCCACTGATCAGGAGCTTGGGCATATGGCAGGTTCTTGTCCCCTGAAATACTATGTAAAATATGAGTTTGATGCTTACAGTCGTTCTGATGTCTATGTTATGGACGAGGATGTTTCTCGTGATTCTGAAGTGGCCAGCGTATCACCTACGACGGGCAAGGCCAGAGGACCTGTAAAGGTAGATATTGATTTCAGTGGTCAGCAACCCTTTAGAAGCGGAAGTGCCATTCCGTTCCAGGTTAGACTGAGGAATGCAGGTGATGGTAGTTTGGATGATCTTACACCGCGTGATGTTAGTATCACACTGGACTACGGTGAAACCGAAAAAGAGCTTGGTTACGATGAATATTTGGACGAAGAAACGGACTGGAAGACAGGATGTAGAAGTCCTGTTGGTGATTCCGAAGAATTACAGTTTATAGACGGCAGGACGCCGCCGATAAGCTGCAGACTTTATCCGGATGGTTATAGTGAATATTTCGAGGAGCCATTGTCCAGCTTCCAGATTAGGGTGAATGTTGAGGACTATGAATATACGTTGGAAGGAGAGGGTTCTGTTTCTATCCAACCAACGTTGTAGGGGTATAGGATGAAAAAGACTATAATTATAAGCATTTTCTTGATAGTAATGGTTTCTGGTTGCACAGGCTTTCCTGGTGCCGATCGTGCAGGAACAGGATTTCTTGGGTTTGGTGAACCCGAATACACAGAACATGAAGAGATTTCCGTGAGTGCTGAAGCTTTTCCTATGAATGTACGCTCGGGTAGGGACATGGATGTTGTTTTTGACGTGGTAAACAGCGGGAATACTACACCCGAAAACATAGAGCTTAGAATGGTGGATAGCTGTTTGTTTGAAGAAAAAACAGAGCATGACATTGCTGATGACGAACTGGAGCCCGGTCATAAAACCATGCTTGAGATAGAATATCGGGCACCTGAGGTTAGCATGGAAGAGAGATGCGATATGAAATACAGGGTTTCATATGAGTCGAGTGCGCACGCCACTTTTAGTGTGAATATAATGGACGAAGAGGAGTATATAACAAGGGAGAGGATGGGGAATCTGGGCGAAGAATCTGACGTACGCTACGAAAAAACACGTACACCTGTTGAAATAATAGCCGAAATTTCCAAGGAACAGCCTCTTTTAGAAGGCGATGATTTTTTGGTTCACTTCCATTTTGAAAACAAAGGCGATGGATTTGTTAGGGATAATATAATACAAGGCGGTGATGTAGAGATGTATTATCAGGATGATATATTAGAGTTTGGAGGCTGTCAGGACATGGATACAGGCGACAAACCTATAGTCTTTGAGGATATAAGGTTTAGAAACGGAAGAACAGCGAGAGTTTCTTGCAGATTTTCCACAGACAGTGTCGATTCAGTAGAAACGGCTACTTTCCACATGGACGCCGATTACACCTATGTTAGGGATGGATCGTTTTTTGTTAATATAGAGCCATAACGGAGTTATTAGGGTAAAGTTTATAAATACCTGAGTAAAAGATTGTTGTAGGTAGTATGGTAACAAGAAGAAAAGAGATGTTTATTGTTTTACTTGCAGCATCCTTGGTATTTATTTCTGGATGTATTGAATTCGGTGAGGACGACGAGGAAGTTGGATATGGAGTTGAGATAACTTCTTTTGACGCAATTCCACCCGAAGTTTTTTCTGGTGATTCTTTCGACCTATTGTTAGATGTCCAGAACATGGGCGACAGGACAGCCGAGGATGTATGGGCCAATGTCGAAAGAGCCGGCGGGTCTATTGAGGTTGATGGATTTCAGGATCAAGTACTTCTGGATCCCCCAACGGAGGACTTTGAAGGTGAGATGCATACATTTACTGCCAGCATGACCGCTCCTCAGATATCTGTTGGTCCCGAGAACGTTGGTATAAGGTCGAGAGTTTATTATAAATACGAAACGGATGCAAGGGTCTTACTACCAGTAATAGAAAAAGACGAGTACGCAATGAGACTAGAGGTAGGAGATCCTATTCCTGATATGGGCGTTTCAAGAATGTCCCGTGGACCATTATCCGTCGGAATAGACGGTCCTTCACCTGTTCTTATAGATGAAGACGACACAACATTCAGGTTCTACATACAGGGACAGAATATAGGTGGTGGAGTTCCATACCTTGAAGATGCCCACGGCGAAGGTGAGATTCCGGGACGGGAGCAGAGAAACAGGATAAGTGTAGATGTAAGCTTCCCTGAAGATACTCCTGTAAGTTGGGAGGACGAAGATTGTAGTGATGATAATGTAAGGGTATACGGCGGTGATTTCCAGATAATCTGCAGAGGCGAAATAGATGAGGATGTAAACTTCCTGGAAGTTCCTATTGATGTGAACCTAGACTACGGTTACTACATAGACCAAGAGACCAGCCTCACAGTTAAAGAAAGCATTTGAAACAGAAATTCTTTTCTGCTTATATAAGTGAGATAGTGGTGGGTCCGCCCCGATTTGAACGGGGGACCTTCGCCATGTCAAGGCGACGTCATAGCCACTAGACCACGGACCCGTTCCTGAAAAGTACAACGTAACTCATTTCATCGTTTGGATCTCCGACGATTCCCTCCTTCAATACCTCCATGTCGAATAATGATTTAATTTTGTCTCCCCTCTTTTTAAAATTTCTTTCGTTGCAGTGCGTTGAAATAATGGCGTATCCATCATCTGACAAAACTCTTTCTATTTCCTGGGGCCTCTTAAGTAGATGTATTGTATCAAAAGAGAGGACTATATCGAAGCTATTGTTTCTAAATGGCATATAGTCACCAGACCCTACTATAAATTCAATATCCTTTGATGCTAAACCCATCTTTTCGACATCGAGGCCTATTATACTGTTCTCAATCCCACGATCCCTGAGTTTTTTCTCAAACCAGCCTTTCCCAATCCCCACATCGAGTATTTTGTCTCTGTCAAGGTTAATTTTATCCTTCATTGGTAGTATGAAGTCCAGAAGTATCTCCTTGTACTTCTTTTCCTGTGTGGATCTCATCCAGTCTGAGTATATCTCCCTGGTAAATTCTTGGGTCATGAACTACCTTCTTTCCTTGAACCTTAAATTTCTTTCTAACCTTTTTTGAGAGCCTGTGTTATCTGAGCTATTCCGCTAATCAGAAATGCTCCTCCGACCCAATAACGTATCAAAGCAGGATAACGTACTACAAGTATCCCTGCAGACAGTAGAATAATACCCGTTGCAGCAGCCGTTACCTTTCCGGTTTTTGGCATCTTTCTTTCCACCTCGTCTAATAAATCTATCAGGCCCATTATATTCAATGGCCCGTGATCAAGTTTGTGCTTTTTAACAACCTTAGTTATTTCTGAGCCTACCTCTTCCCAGAAATCCTTGAAAAATATGAAGTTAAACATAAGAAGGGATAGTATCACGACAAAGGTATAGGTTATGCCCGTCCAGTAGTCTGTGAACTCCGTTAGCAAAAGGCCTATTTCGTCAAAGAATATACCAAGTCCAAGTCCGTATAGGATTGCAGACAATCTTTCTATGTTTCTATCCCTATGGACTATAGATAGCCAGCCTGCTATCATTACAAGGGCTATGCCATAGTAAAAGTGGTGTATTATATAGTCTTCAAATGGGAATATATCGGCACCTGCCCACCCCGGAACAAGCAGATATACGTAGATTCTTGCTACAATGAAGGATAGGAGGAAAGCTATTAAAATAAGGAAGGGAACTTCTTTTCTCTTTTTGTGGAGAACATCCTTCCAGGTCATGTATTATAATTAACTCCTAAGAAATAAAAATTGGTGCGGTCGCCGGGATTTGAACCCGGGCTACGACCGTGGCAGGGTCGTGTCCTAGCCACTAGACCACGACCGCACGCTATGATTTTTATTGTTAAACAATATAAAACTTTTGTGATATGGTTTTAGGGTTTAGTCAGGTTTTCCAGGGACTTTATCAGGTCCTCGTGGTTATTGAAAACTTTATCTGCCCCCGCTTCCTTGAGATCATTTTTTTCTACATATGTTGCAACTGCCCAACATTTTATTCCTGCTTCCTTTGCCGATAAGACACCCAGTGGAGCGTTTTCTACAACCAAGACGTTTTCTTTGTTTAGTCCGAGTTTTTGAATGCTTTTTTCAAAGGGGTCAGGATTGGGTTTTTTGTTTTCGGTGTCTTCTTCGGTTATTATGATATCAAAAATGTCTTTGAAATATTTGTTTACAAACTCTTCCACAGTGTCCCTGTTACTTCCCGTTACAAGACCTAATCTGAACTCTTTCTTTAGACTTTCTACTGTTTTTTCCATTCCCTCGAAGACAGTGGCTTCGTTCATATCATTGA
Source organism: Candidatus Aenigmatarchaeota archaeon (assembly GCA_003553905.1). GTDB lineage: Archaea > Aenigmatarchaeota > Aenigmatarchaeia > PWEA01 > PWEA01 > PWEA01. Next base: position 33,885 of record PWEA01000035.1, on the reverse strand, counting down.
ATATCTTTCTTTTTCTTTCGACGAGTTCCTCTATTATATATTCATTGGGCTCAATTCCTCTGTCTTCAAGTATGTTCTTGATTGCTGTTTCTGCACCCTTTCCCTCAAGCATATAGATTTCATCCTTGTCTATATCTATGCCCATGTCACCCAAGGCTTCTTCAAATGATATGGCGTGGTAGTACATGGAATCTATAAGAACACCGTCCATATCGAAAACAATACCTTCTATTTCTTTCATAGCAAATCCTTGTTTCTTTGTGTTTAAAAAACTGAATAATGGCGCCGGCGGCAGGACTTCCACAGTCCGGGAGGAAATAAAGTTGTTTCCCGAAATACCTGACCTGTTTTGAACCTGCGCGGGCCTCGTCTCCAGTGGATATGGTATTTAACCATATTGGTTTGACGCCCAGTGGATGTTTCGCTTTCATCCTCGGGTGAGTCAACACATCCGCGGACTCGAATCCACCGCCTTTAGCCAGACTCGGCCACACCGGCGCGTTTAAAGGAGTAGTTTCAAATTATAAGAATTTAATCCTTCCTTATCTTAAATTCGTATCTCATAGGCATAAACTCATCGACGTCGCCACGGTACCCACAGTTATTACATCTAAACCCGACACGTGTTTTTTCACCCTCCAGATTTTCAGCGTATAGACCTTCTAGGTCGTAGTTGCACACAGGACAGTTGTTTGGTTTATCTGAAGCGGACTTTTTTGTTTCTACTGTAACATCTATATCCTGCACCTCCAGTGCAATTCTTCTGGCTCTTTCCGGTGATATGTGAAATGAACTGTCTATATCCTTCAGTTCACCTTCAACTATCCTTCCCAGTTCCTGCTGACTTCTTACGACGCCCACTTCCTTCAGTTTTTCTCTTATAATTCTGCCTACAAGTTCGGAGTTTGGAATTTTCATTTTCCAAAAACCTCTTCAAGGAAGTCATCCATGAGGTTTTCCACCCCAATTTCATTTTCCAGTTCTTCTACTGTTTCCCTTTGTACATCGGATTCGCATTTTTCCTTTGCCTTACATTCGTTTTGTTTGAGTAGGAACCTTCCTGCTATATCATCGCATCTTTCCATAATTGTACTTTTATCCATGCCAACAAGTGGTCTTATTACAGGGATATCTGTGACCGAATCATGGATTTTCATATCACCAAAACTATTGTCCAGATAGTCGCCGGCTATAATGGCCTCTGCTCCTATTTTTTTGGCGACTTCCGAGGCAAGTCTGTGGATAAACCTCCTACATAACGTGCATGTGTATCCAGTTTCACCATTCTCGGAAAGTTTGAATATTATACTTCCCAGATCGAATTCGAGTACATCAATCGAAGAACCATGACCCCATTTTTTAAGCTCTTCAAGCGATTTTTCGAACTTTTCATCTGATGCATATGGCTCCATCTTTCCATGTAGTATTACAACAGAACACCCTCTCTTCATCATCATCCATGTTGAAAGAAATGATCCACATCCTCCCTTGAAAAGTGATAATACCTTGCCCTGTGTACCCAGTGGAAGTCCGCCGGGGCTTTCTATTTTTTCGGTGAAAACATAACATTGGCCCTGCCTTATATCGGCCATTATCCTTTTGTCGGGATTGTCCAGATCAACAGAAGCACCCGTGCTGTTCAGAATTTTTGCACCTGCTTTTTCTTCTACGTCTTTCGAAGAAAAGCCATGATCACCTGTTCTTCTTACTCTTACTGCAAACGAGTCGTTTTCATCCACCTTTTCCTTTCCCAGCTCCGAAAGTTCATTAACTACTTCTTCAAGGTCTGAGCCTATTTTTCTACAGGGAGACAAGCTTACGACACCAAACATCCTTTCCAAGACCGCAGAAGCCTTTTTCGTTTCTTCTGTCTTTACAAAGATCCTTCCATACCCTCTTTTAACTTTTCCTTCGATCCCGTTTGATTCCATACCTTTAATTATATTGTTGATCAGTCTGTCCTCAAAGCTTCTTCTCACATAGTCGCTTTTGAGACCTATTTCTCCATACCTTATGAGTATCCAGTTGTTTTGCAAAGAAATCACCTATTTAGACAGGATTTTACGAAATCCATGAATACAGGACTGGGATCTTCAAATGTTGAAGTAAATTCGGGGTGGAACTGCGTTGCAAAATAAAAAGGATGGTCTTTTATTTCGACAACCTGGACTATATTTTCTTCGTTTTTTGAAACACCTGACAACCTGAGCCCCTCGTCTTCGAGTTTTTCATGGTATTCTGGGTTTACCTCATACCTATGTCTAAACCTTTCCTTTACTTCCTTTTTTCCGTATATATCTTTGGCCATAGAATCCTTCTCTATTTTTGTTATCCCGCCACCGAGTCTCATTGTACCTCCTTTTGCATCCACGTTCTTTTGTTCCGGAATCAGATCTATAATTGGGTGTAATGTTTCCTCATCTATCTCTGTAGAATTGGCTTCTTCCAAGTTGCATTTGTTTCTTGCGAACTCGGTTACCATGAGTTGAAGACCGTAACAAAGACCCAGTATTGGAATTTTGTTTTCTCTGCAGTATTTTGCTATTTCTATTTTACCTTCGGCGCCTCTTTTTCCAAAACCGCCGGGTATTATAACTCCATCGGGACTTCCCAGGACCTTGCCTACATCTTCTTCGAGATCTGTTGTTTCGATGAATCTCTGCTTTACCTTACAGTTAAGATGGGCCGAGCAGTGTTTTAGTGCTTCTCTTATCGATACATAAGAGTCTTCAAGTTTAGTATACTTTCCACATATTGCGATGTCTACGGTTTCCCGTGGGTTTTCCAGATTTTCTACAAGTCTTTTCCATTTTTCCATGTCTGCCGATCCATCTTTTAGATTAAGTTCATCTGATATTATACTGTCCATCCCGTCCTCTTTGAGGTTTAGTGGTATCTTATATACCTCTTCTACATCCGGATTTGATATTACATGGTCCTTTGGTACATCACAGAACAGGGATATCTTATCCTTTGTTTTCTCCTCCAACTCATTTTCTGCCCGTCCTACTATTATATTTGCTTCCAGGCCAAGAGCCTCTAATTCCTTCACAGAATGCTGCGTTGGCTTTGTTTTCTGTTCACCGACTGCATCAAGCCACGGTATAAGCGTGACATGAACCAGGCACGTATCCTCGTCGGGTAGATCTGACTGCATCTGTCTTGCGGCCTCCAGAAATATCATATTTTCCATGTCGCCTACAGTTCCTCCTATTTCTATTAGAACAACGTCCGCATCCTCTTCGTTTGCCACATTTTCAAGCCTTGATCTTATTTCATCTGTTACATGGGGTATCATTTGGACGGTTTTACCTAGATATTCCCCGGAGCGCTCCTTTTCTATAACGGACTGGAATATCTTTCCCGATGTTAGATTCCAGTCGAACTTAGATTTGATCCCAAGAAACCTTTCATAATGTCCAAAATCCATGTCTACTTCCCCACCGTCGTCCAATACAAATACTTCACCGTGTTCTATTGGGTTCATTGTTCCGGGGTCAACGTTCAGATATCCATCACATTTAATGGGAACAGTGCTGTAACCCCTCGTCTGTAAAAATTTACCAACAGAAGCAGAAACGAGACCCTTACCTAGACCAGAAAGTACTCCTCCTGTTATAAACACCCACTTCGTTCCCGGCATATTATAAATAGTACATCTTTGTTTAAAAAATTATTTATCCACTTATAAAATTAGATTTTTTACAGAAAAACCTTAGATTTTGACTATGGGTTTCACTGACTCCTATTCTTTTGCTCTTGGCTACGTTTTTACATTTCCTTCCTTCTTCAACATATATACCATGTTCATCTGTTGATACATCCAGATTACTGTCGTTTGTTGTTATTTCGAGTGCCTGCGTCAGTTTTCCTGGCCCCGATGCTATGTTTTTCTTATCTACATCCCCTCTATTTTCTTGCATCTTTTCTATCCCTTCGAGAGGTTCGAGCGCTCTTATAAGAACTGCCCCGGGTTTCCCCTTCTTCCTCACCGTGAAGTTAAGTAGGTTGTATACACCATAACAAAGGTACACGTAGGTTCTTCCCGGTTCACCAAACATCGGTTTATTCCTTTCGGTTATACCGTTACAGGCATGTGATGCCGGGTCGTTTTCTCCATAGTATGCCTCGGTTTCGACTATTATACCCCTCAGTCCATTCCTTACGATTTCTTTTCCGAGGAGTTCTCTGGCAACCCTTTTTGGATCCCGTCGGTAAAAATCTTTTTTGAGCATTATACCATCGAATAAAGTCCTTTTGCTACCAAGGCTATGCCTATAATCAAAAAAACGTACGTGAGTCTTGGATAGTAGTTTCTGGATAAAATAAGGAGCAGTCCCCCTATTATATCTATACCACCGAGTAACCTGGCTGACATATAACCCCAGCATGGATATTGGGCCCGGTATTATATAAAAATGGCATGGCAATGACCAGGTATGGACAAGAAGGAGCTCGAACTGGAGTTAGAGAAGCTGGAGGGCTTCCAGGATCCCGATTCAAAACTCGAGCAGTATAGAACACCCCCCGAACTGGCTTCTTCAGTTCTCTGGAGTGTATATATGAAAGGAGAGATCGAAGGCAAGAAAATATATGATTTAGGATGTGGAACAGGTACGTTGGGAATAGGTGCAAAAATTCTCGGTGCCGAGGAGGTCGTGTGTGTAGATGTAGATGAGAAAGCAATCGAAATAGCAAAAAAGAACGCAAAAAAAGCCGGTGTAGATATAGAGTTTTTGGCTATAGACGTAATGGAGGCTTCGGGAAGTGCTGATATTGTGATACAGAATCCTCCTTTTGGTTCTCAGGTACCAGGAAGCGACAGGCCTTTCATCAAAAAGTCCCTTAAGATTGCTCCTGTTGTATATTCGTTCCATATGGGAGGAACAGATAGGTTCGTCAGAAGGTATGTAGACAACTGTGGTGGTGTAGTTACATCAAGCCAAACCATAAACTTTCCATTGGAAAGAACAATGCCCTGGCACGATAAAGATATAGAAAGCGTAGAAGTAGTTTTTTATAGATTTGAAAGAAAATAACTATTCTATTCTTACAGCATTTGCGTGACCGTCCTGACCAGGTCTTGAGGTTATCCTTGCCTTACCAGATTCTGTTTCTATTACTGTTCCCTTTGTGAGTGCGCCTCTCCTAACGAAATGTGGGTTTGCTTTGTTTTCCACTACATCGACTATATCTTCTGTGACTACCTTGCCTTCTTTTCTGTCTGCTACATTTGCCTTCTTGGCAGTTCTCAGGCGTGTTTTCTTGCAGTTTCCTCTGACACCTATTTCTTTCTGTCTGTCATCTTTTGCGACCTTACACAGTATACTTTCTCTTGTTAGTTCATGCTTTCTTCCCTTTCTGTTGGTACTCTTTTTACCGCCAGTGATTTTTCTCTTTGATTTGCCTCTTAACATAACAACATACCTTTTCCTTTGTCACTTAAATATTTTCAACCCATACCTTTAAATACTCTTTTAATAAAAGAAAACGTGATAGCATGGGTGAAAACGGTAAAAGGCCACTTGATGCGCTTGAGAAAGCCAGAGGAAATAGAGTTATTGCTAACCTGAAAAACGGCGAGAAGATAGCAGGTAAGTTAGTAGCTTTTGATTTACATCTTAACCTTTGGCTTGAAAACGCTGAAAAGGTAGGCGAAGAAGGCAACAAAACTAGGCTTGGTACAATAGTCGTGCGAGGAGACAACGTAATCTTTGCCTCGCCCGAGTAGATACCAACATCTTTCGATGTGATTTTAGATGTCAAAGGGTACGCCATCTGCAGGTAAAATGAAGAAGCAGACACACGGAGTCTGTAGAAGGTGTGGTAGGAAATCCTTTAACCGCTCTAAGGGTAAGTGCTCAGCCTGTGGTTTTGGTAAGACAAAAAAACTGAAAAACGAAAACTGGAAAAATAAAACTATAACAGGCGACCGAAAGGATTGATAACATGGGAGACGTTGCAATTTCTTTAAAGGTTACCCCAGAAGGTACTGAGGTTAATCTAGAAGATCTGAAAGACAGGATAGATAAGGTTTTTCCAGTTGAGGATTCTCAGACCGAGAAAATAGGATTTGGTCTGACTGCTCTGAAGATTCTTATAGTAAGAGACGAAGAAAAGGGAGGCACTGATGACATAGAGAACCGGGTAGAAGAAATAGAAGATGTGGCATCAGTTGTTGTGGAAAACGTTTCGTTACTATGATTTCTTATATAAGTAGGTTTAAAACAGTATAATTCTATGTCCGATGCGTTTAAACCTGAACTATTTGAGACCGAAGATAAACAGAAGTTTTTCAAAGACTACTGTGTCAGTATGTTGGATCTTCTTGATGTAGTGGATAGATATCTTCTTTCTTTAGATAAAGAAATAGATGACATTTCAGATGATAGATACGATGGTCTGCTTGTGTATGTAAATCAGTTCATGGGTGAAATGGAGGATTCCATTGATGGAGTAAGGGATTGTTTCGATCGTCTTCTTATGGGAGAGATATCCGATGAGGAGATATTCTATCTCATGGATACATATGAGCAGATTTTTGAGAGCAAGGTTGATATAGAGTGCTGTCTTAAAGAGTATAAAAGAAATTAGTTACGTCTGGTCATGGGCCCGACGGGATTTGAACCCGCGACTCCTAGGTTTCTCAGACCTTTACAGACCATAAGAGCCTAGTGCTCTGCCAGACTGAGCTACGGGCCCATAGGAGGATATTTTATTCGAGTAAAATTATAAAGCTTTGTACGGTTACTTGAGCTTTAGGTCTTCTAAATCACTGTTTCTTCTGAGCAGGGTTCGAACTTTTTCTATGTTACTTCCATTTGCTCCTATTACCCTGCCTCTATCGCTTTCATCGACGTCTACAAATGCAACATTATTTTTTATATCGACCGAATTGCATTCGAGCACCATATTTTTTACAAGCTTTTCTTCATTTTCTTCGTATTCAAAGACCTTAATCCTCTTACCAAGCATGTTTCCTATATTCTTTATATTTTTCCCGTTTTTTCCTATAGCAAGGCCTGCTTTTCCTTCTTCAACAAGAAAATATGCAGAATCTTCGTCCTCTATAAAATCCTTTACCTCGACGTTAGTTTTTTCTTCGAAGAGATTAATCGACTGTATTGGTTCTTTATCAAACTTTTTCTTCATAACAAAATCACTCGGACCTTTCTGGTTTGTAAACTACATCGTACATACCTGTGCCAACCGGAACAGTCTGATTTATTATAACATTTTCTACTGTGGAGTTTAGGTCATCGACCTCTCCTTCGATGGCTGCGTCTGTCAGATGTCTTACTGTAACTTCGAAGCTTGCTCTTGCAAGAACTGAACCCTTTTCACCTGCTATTCCATATCTTCCTATGGCCTTGAGCTCTCCGTCTACCGTCATGGTGTCTGCAACAAGCATCATATGTCTTATATCTACGTCTAGTCCCTGATCTTTTATGGTTTTATGTCCTTCTTTGAGCACGGTATTTCTGCAGGCTTCTATACCGAATACCTTTTCCATTTCCCTTGGGTCGCTTGATACAGTCTTTTTGGGATTCACGCCTTCTACCTTGAGAACTTTTTTTAGGTTTGTTCCAAGAGTTTGGATTGTCCACATCCCTTGTGTCTCTGTTACAACTGCCTGAGAGATTCCCTTTATACCTTTCATGTGTTTATCCATAACTTTATTCTTTATTTTTTGAAGATCTCTTACAGATACATCGTCGTCCTTGGGTACTATCTTTATTACATTTCCATCCAACTCCGCCTCGTACTTTCTTCTTCCTTTATTGAGACTGCCTATTGCCTCTTCCTTATCCATATTTACTCCTTTCAGTGCCTCCTTGTCTATATCGAATTCAACGACCAGATTTAGAAGATCTATCCTGTCCTCTGTTATAATATCAACAAGCTTTGTTTCTCTTATTTCGTTTGCAACATTTCTTGCTTCTTCCTCATTTTGATATTCTTCTTCCAGATAGACATCCATTGAAGGCGTTTTTATGGTTTTCCTGGCATCAACGACTTCTATTAGTCTAGGAAGACCTTGTGTAATCTCTACACCCTGTGCTGAACCGGCTACATGGTAAGTACGCATTGTCATCTGTGTTGCCGGTTCCGAGATAGACTGTGCTGCTATAACGCCTATAGCTTCTCCTGCCTCGAATCTACACCTTTTATACTCCTTCTTTGTATTCTCTATGAGCTCATCTGCTTCCTGGCCTTTGAGTTCTTCTTCTTCCATCTTTTCGATTAGTCTATTTTTTACCCTTTCAGGAAGCTTCCCTTCTAGTTTATTCACCTTTTTTTCATAGTTCATAATATCACTCAATTTCTATTGGTACATCTCCTTCCTTGCTCTTTGCTGGATCAACCCCGTCTTCTCCTGGTGTGAACTGTATTATCGTCTTTCTGTTGTCCCTTACTGTTCCATCTGTCTCCACCTTGAGATCCTGTAATGCATTTACAAGCCTTCTTTCCATATACCCACTTTTCCTTGTCCTCAGACTTGTATCCATCAAACCTTCTCTTCCATTCATAACTAGGAAATAAAACTCTTCTGGGGATAAACCACTTTTGAACGAGGAGCTTACGAATCCGTGTGCCTTTGGTGATAATTCCCCTCTTTCAAACAGAGAAAGGGTTCTGTCTTTATAACCTCTGTGTATTCTGTTGCCTTCTAGTGTCTGTTGTCCTACGACACCCGCTATCTGAGATAACTGTACCATACCTCCTCTTGCACCGGACTTTGCCATATTTACTGCCGAGCTTTTCTGCGGAAGGTCGTTTCCTACTACATCGTTCGCAGAATTCTGGACCTGCCCGAGTCTTCTATTTATATGGGATTCGAGTGATTCTTTTTTAGTTTGTCCTGGTATCTGATCTATATCACCTTCTTCAAAGTTCTGTATGAGTCTATGTGAATCCTCTTCAGCATCGTTGATCATATTAGTTATTTCATCCTTTGATTCCTCCGTTATATCCAAATCGGATATGCTCATAGAAAATCCTCTTCTGTTAAGATATTCAAGAGAAAGTCTACTTATTGAGTCAAGGAAGTCCTTTGTTACCTCCGTGCCGTGTTTCCTTTCGATCTTTTCTGTTAATTTACCAGCAAATGAACCTACTGCAGCTTCATCTATCCTTCCTTGCTTTAGTTCGCCGTTTTCTATTATTACTTTTTCATCTCCCGATTCTGAATCGAATACAACAGTTAAATCAGGGATAAACTTTGAAAATACCTCTTTTCCAGTGACTGTTTCAGATTCGAAAACGACATCTTCATCTCCTGCTTGGGTTACAATCTCCTGTGCGGTCTTTCTGTCAAACTCTACATCGTCTCCCGTTAGAAGATAGAGTCCAGATATATGGTCCTGAGTACATCCTATTATAGGTCCTCCGAATCTAGGGCTTCTTATATTTTCCTGCACAAGCATTAGTTCTTCTGCTTCTGCCCTTGCCTCGGCGGTCTGTGGGACATGGAGATTCATTTCGTCACCGTCGAAGTCAGCGTTGTACGGGTCACAAACACACAGGTTGAGTCTGAATGTTTTGCCAGGCATAATCCTAACTCTGTGTGCCATAAGACTCATCCTATGCAGAGATGGTTGTCGATTAAACAGTGCAACATCTCCGTTCTGTAGATGTCTTTCGACAATAAACCCAACCTCCAACTCTTCGGATATTTTTTCACAGTTATCTTCTGTTATTTTTTTCTTTCCTCCATCTGGTCTCTTTAAGTAGTTGGCACCCGGATGGTTTTCTGGACCGTTCTTAACAAGGGATTTTAATTCTTTGAGATTATCTTCTCTGACCTTTTCCGGTATTGTAATTTCCTTTGCAATCTGTTCCGGTACGCCGACATCGTTTATTGAAATGTCGGGATCCGGTGATATGACTGTTCTTGAGGAAAAGTCAACACGCTTACCGGCCAGGTTTCCTCTGAATCTTCCCTGTTTGCTTTTCAGCCTCTGAGCCAATGTTTTGAGTGCCCTACCACTTCTATGTCTTGCCTGTGGTACACTTGATAAGTTGTTGTCAAAGAACGTCGAAACATGGTACTGTAGAAGCTCCCATAGATCGTCTATTATGAAATCAGGTGCCCCTATCTCTATATTGTCGGCAAGCCTTTGATTTATCCTTATGAGATCAACGAGCTTATGTGTTAGGTCGTCTTCTGATCTTTGGCTTGACTGTAGAGTTATGGAAGGTCTCATCGTTACAGGAGGGACGGGTAGTAGTGTAAGTATGAGCCACTCGGGTCTACCGCCGTTTATTCCAAACTTTTTTATTGTTTCATCTGATATATTTTCAAACCATTCTCTTATTTCCCTTGGGTTTAGTTGTCTTCCACCGAGAGTAAAATTGTGGGGCCTCTTTCTCTTTACTTTGTCCTGTTCAGCATCACAGTGTGGACATTTTTTCCTTTTCTTCAAATACAGTTCGTAGAGAGGATCTTCCATCTCTTCTATTTCTTCGTCATCTCCGAGCGGTTTATGACATTCTTGACATGTAGCTCTCAGGAACTTGTACACAGTTTTTACATATCTTACATGTACCACGGGTCTGGATAGGTCGATGTATCCGAAATGACCTGGACATGACCCTATGCTCTTGCCACATGTTCTACATTTCATACCGGGATCTATAACGCCCATTCTTGGGTCCATAACCCCGTTCTCCGCCGGATAACCACTTTTGTCGTACAGTGTTGGATCTGTGATTTCTCCTACAGCCATCTCCTTAATCTGTTGTGGAGACAGTATCTTGAACTCTATCTTATTTATTTTGTGTGGCATCTAGACCGACTCCCCTATATCAAGTTTTGGATATATTGTCATTGATTTTAGTTCATCAAGTAGCAGCTTGAAGCCATAGCTCATTGGAACTTCTTCTACTTCATCGCTCTTTTTACACATCGGACATCTCGTTTCATCCTTACTTTCATCTTCGATGGCCACAACACCGCACTTTTTACATATAGGTAACGTAACCTTGTCCGATGAGAACCTTTCTTTTAATGTCATCGATGCACCGTGGCCGATGAAGCAGTCCTTTTCCATTTCACCCAGTCTTAGTCCTCCTTCCTTTGCTCTTCCTTCTGTGGGCTGTTTTGTGAGCAGCGTAACGGGTCCTCTGGATCTTGCGTGTATCTTGTTGGATACCATATGTTCCAGTTTTTCATAGTAAACAACACCTTGGAATATCTCTGCTTCCATAATTTCACCCGTAGTTCCGTTATATAAAACCTCCTTTCCGTCCGATCTAAACCCGCAGTCTCTCAGCCTTTCTCTTATACTGTCTTCTTCCTCGGATGAGAAAGCTGTCCCATCGATTTTCGTTCCTTCGAGGGCTCCTGTTTTACCTGCAAGTATTTCAAGTATCTGTCCAACTGTTTGTCTTGACGGGATCCCATGTGGGTTCAATATAATATCAGGTGTTACTCCATCCTTTGTAAACGGCATGTTTTCTTCGGGTTCCATAAGTCCTATAACACCCTTTTGTCCATGTCGTGTAGCGAACTTGTCACCAAGTTCTGGTATTCTCTGTTCTCTCACAGTAACTTTAACAAGCTTGTTACCGTTTTCGGTCTCCGAAAGAAGAACTTTGTCGGCAACGCCACCTTCACCATGTCTAACTGTGACCGAAGTTTCCCTCCTGTTTTGTATTCCTGTAACAAACTCACCTGTTCCCATAAAACGTAGCGGTGAGGTCTTACCTATAATTACACTCCCACTTTCTACTCCTACTTCGGGTGGTACTATACCATCCTCCGATAGATGAGAGTATGCTTCTTCTGATCTGTAACCTCTCACATCCTTGTCCGGTATACTTATTTCATCTTCCTGTCCACCAGAGTATCTCTGTTTTTCAGCATCGTATGTTCTAAAGAAATAGCTCCTTGCAAATCCTCTCTCAACGCTGCTTTTGTTAACTATTAGTGCGTCTTCTATATTGAAACCTTTGTATGATAACAAAGCTACGACTACGTTCTGCCCTGCAGGATGTTTTTCCAGCTCAACTGCTTCTTCTGTTTGTGTGGTTACCAGCGGCGTTTGAGGGTATGCTAATATGTTGCTCTTCGTGTCCGCCCTTAGGGGATAGTTTGCACTATAAAAACCAAGGGTTTGACCTATCATCTTTGCTCCGTAGCTTACCCTGTCTCCTCTGTTGTATTCGGGGAAGGGCACAAGAGAAGCATTTATACCCAGTATGTTTGCTGGGTGAATCTCAACATGAGTATGTTTATCGGTTATATCTTCCTCCTTTGATGCTACTAGGAGATCTTCTTCCTCTGAAGCATCTATCCATTCGATTACACCCTCTTCAATCAGATCACTCCACCTGATTTCCCCATCTTCTATGTCCTCTATATGATCTTCTGTCAGAAGAGGTTCTCCGTCTTCAACCCTCACAAGAGGTCTTCTCACCCTACCTGAGTCTGTGTTTATCCTTATATTTTCTTCCTCTTCGTTATATCTGATGTTAAAATCATGGGGGAACTTACCTTCCCTTCTTCCTTCTCTTACTTCTCTGACTAGTTCCTTTGGTTCTTCTGTTGTGCCTATGAACTTGCCGTTTAAAAATAAATCTGTCAATTTATCTACCTCTTTATCTCAACCTTTAGATTTTTAAGTGCTTCTTCTGCCTCGAACTCCGGTAGTCCTGTGGATATGGATGCCATAAGTGCGAGATACTTCCTTAGACCTATTGTAGGTCCCTCCGGTGTTTGTGTTGCGCCCAACCTGCCCCAATGTGTTGCATGTAGTTGTCTTGCATCAAAATGTTCCTGTTGTGTGGACAGCGGTGAGGTAACATTTCTCAGGTGGGAAAGTGTCTTTATGAAGTTTGTTCTTTCTAGTCTCTGTGAAACACCGCTTCTTCCTCCTACCCAGAGACCAGTTGCAAAGGCCGACTGTATCTGACCTGTGAGCATATCAGACTCTACAACTGTATTTATAGTAGGGACCTTTCCTCTCCTAGCTATTTTTTTGTAGTTGTATTTTATCCTGGAAATAAGACCAACCCTACCCAGTAGCTTACTCCTTATCAGTATCTCAAGCAACTCGGAACTTGTTCTTATGCGTTTGTTTCTGTAATGGTCTATGTCATCGGGCTCAAGATCGCCGTTTGAGACATAAAGTATCTTTTTAGCGCACCTTCCAAGATATTTTGCTTTGTCCATTCTTCCCTCCTCCTCCTGGCTTATATGCGGAAGTAGATATTTATCTATTACTTCTCCGGCCCTCTGTTTTCTGTACTCCTCTTCTGAAACATTCATCCCCTTCCCTATATAGCTTAGAGCTTCTTCTGTGTCCGAGACGTCTGTTTCGTATAGATTGGCGTATATTTCCTCTTGGTACCTTTCTTCCCCTGTTATTGATTGGACTATCTCTTTATCTGTTTCCAGACCAAGTGCTCTCATAACAACTACTAAAGGAACCTTACGTGCATTTGCAAATGATATTGTCAGTAAACCGTCCTTCTTTTTGTTTATCGTATGTCTTTGACCCCATCCACTCCTTTCGGAGTTTATCCTTGCTGCGTATTCAATCTTTTTCTTACTTCTCTTTTCAACTATGACCCTGTTTGGGGCTACCTCTTCAAGAAGCATAAGAACTCTTTCTGTTCCGTTTACGATAAAGTATCCTCCTAGATCCTCCGGATCTTCACCTGCGTCTATGAGCTCTTCTTCGTCCATCTCCGATAGGGGACATTTCTTTGATCTTACCATTATAGGAAGTTCACCTATCTTTACTTCCTTTTGTTCATGGACCTCTCCGTCGGCCTTCGTTGTCATTTGAAGAAATATTGGAGCTGAATATGTTATATCTCTCAGCCTGGCTTCCTTGGGTAGTATTTTTCTTAGGCTTCCATCTGCTTCCTTAACAGAAGGTTCACCAACGCGTACTTCCCCCAGTTCTATTGTAAAGTCACCTAACTTTTCTGATTCGGGCTCTATATCTCCTATACCGTCTATTATTTCCTGTAGTCTTTCATCTATAAATCTGTTATATGCATCTATTTGATACCTTGCAAAGCCCTTTTCGGATTTAAATGCCTTCAGCAGAGATTGGAGTTTAGTTTTTTTCATTTTTAACCACGGTTACTTTCTTTCGACTATGAGCCTGTAGTAGACAGCCTTTCCTGCAGTAGGGCTATTTCTTTCGATTTTAAGGACATCGCCTACCGAAGCATCCAACTCCTTTACTACAGGATCGTTGTGGTATATCTTCGGAAGCTGTTGTTCCTTTACGTTGAACCTTTCCAAAAGCTCTTCCTTTTCCTCAGAAGATAGAACTTTGTGTTCTGGTACCCTCACATGATCTGTTACATCGTATTTTTTGCCCATATTTTCCCATACCCTTTATACAAGATATCTTGCCTTACCTTTATAGAAAGCTCATGAACTGGTAATTTCCTTTGTAGGTTAACGTTTATAAAGGTTTTGGTCTTTTTTAATAGACTATTGACGAACCGTTGATGGGCTCGACGGGATTTGAACCCGCGACTACTGGGTTTCTTTCTTCATCCGTGACCTTGATACTGATATTAACCGGTCTACGTCGGAGCTTTTAACCTCATTTATGGAACAGAGTTTCAGTTTTGCGAAACTCCGTTTGCAAATAGTTAAAAGCCCAGTGCTCTGCCAGACTGAGCTACGAGCCCTTGTTTATTTTTCTATCTTCGATAAGGTTTTCCATCGATCTATCGTGGGTTTCTTCTCCTTGTTCTGTGAAAAGACACCCCGGAATCTCATTGTTTTTTCTGTGGTGTTCGATACATTCACAACAGATTCCTTTACGTGGACATCCAGGGTATGTGCAGGTACATTGTTCTTTGTTCATATATTCGTTCGGGCATACTTTCCTGGACATTTCTAAATACCTCGTTTAATGGCGCCGCGACCGGGATTTGAACCCGGGTCAGAGCCTCGACAGGGCTCTATGCTAAGCCACTACACCATCGCGGCTGATGACATAACATTGTTGTGAGAAACCTTTTAAGTATTTATGCGTCCAAGTGCCCTCGAAGGAGAATAAATAGTGGCTGACAGCGTCCTGACTTTCACCTCTTTTCGAGGATACAGGTCAATTCGCTGGAGGACTTTTCTTCCGTGTTCGGATGGGTACGGGAGTTGCCCCTCCGCTTTGGCCGTCAGCCTTACTAACTATTGAATCTAAACTTTTTAAATCTTTTCTTTATCAGATGTTTCGGGTCATATTCCCAGTCTTACTTTAGATGAAGATCTTTCAAAAGTTCTTCCATCTGTGGATCCCCTTACCCTCGCTTCTGGGAATATGAGCTCGTCTACAGATTCAACCAATACCTTTGCTTTATAGTGTATTACTCTATCGTCCCCGGAGTTCATATCTCCCAGTTTCCAGTGGAGTGTGGTCTCGTCACCTCTTTTTATACTTGGTTCTAATGTATCGAACTCATCCAGTACCCTGGCCATTGAAGGAACAGTATCTTCGAGTATTACGTTTTTGGCTTTACCGAAGAACCGGTTCTTTACATGCAAGGAAACTGTTAATATTCTTTTGTCCTCGGATATCTCACTCTTAACTACTTCTTTCTTTACTACGGGTGCCTTCATGTAAAGATAGGTTCTATATAGTATAAGGGCGACCAGTATTATTAGGATGTATATTGGCCAGTAGTTTATTTCGTAACTCATCTGGGTTGTTTCTCCTGGCTCTAGTTCTATGTTCCATGTATAGACATTTGAGAAACCCTCCCTTCTCTGTTCAGCTCCTTCTGCAGTCGCTAAAAGAGAAAGAGGAAGTCTTATATTTTTTTCTATATTTTTTTCTTCTACCACGTTTCCTTTGTTTTGGGCATGTATTGTGTTTGTTCTTACTATGTACATTCCATCGGTTGTCTCATTGGTCTTATAATCCACGACCTCTAATACATCGAAGGATTCTTCACCACTTTTTATAGTATGGCCTGCCCCCCTTATCTTGTAATGTAAGATATACTCTCCTGGTGGCTGGTATTCTTCCATCTGTACATGTGTGTTTATAGTTTTACTCTTACCCGTTTCCAGTACAAATCCCTTTTCAGATCTTCCTATAGTTTCTTCTCCTTTCATAACCTCTATATGGAACTCTCCGTCTTCGAAGTCTTTTGTACCATCGTTTTCTACTGTAACGAAGGCTCTTACCTCTTCGCCTGGCCCATAATCAACCTTTTCAAGAACTAAGCTTTCGAAGACCATTGAGTAGTCCCTTAGTACTATAAAACAAAGCTCTGAGCTTGCAGAAACGTTTTTATAGTTTTCTGAGATCACGGAGAACTGTGTATTGTATTCACCGAGCTCGATATTCCTCGGGGCTTTGACAGTTATCTCTGTGGACTTTGTTTCATTTGGTTCGATTCGCATGAAACTGTTGGTGACCGACATCCATGTGGAGAACTTGCGTGGTTTTCTAACACGGAATATATCCCGGCTTTCGTGTGTATTTGTTATGTTTATCTCGTATGTGTAGGGCAGAATATTACAGGAATCTGTTTCTCTGTAGTCTATTTCTATATGTGCCAGAGATGTGGGTGTTATAGCAACAAATAAAAGAAATGTTGATAGTATCAAGAGTGCCTTCTTCAATCTATTCACCAGTAATAGGTTTGTGTTTATTATAAATAAAGATTGGGCACTACTTCTTGAACTTGGCTGCCTTTGCGGCAAGATCTGCGTGGGTTAAAAACAGACTTCTGCAGCAGTATCTTTCAATGCCAAGATCATCCAATATCTCTTTTGGATCTCCGTCTTCCCTTCTTTCCTGGAAGTCTTCCCATAGATGACCAACCGGCTTACCACAACTTATACATCTTACAGGTATTATCATTTTGTCACCTCTTACTCCTCTGTTTGTGTTTTCTTGCACCCTTTGAAGATACAGAGGGTTTGTGTGGTTCTGTGGTTCTATCATCTGCGACAAGTAGATATCTGTCGTAGTCCTCGAACTTCTTTTCAAGTTTTTCGTCTCCGGTAAACTTTACAAGTCCCTTGGCAATTGCCTGTCTTACTGCATCGGCCTGTCCTACCTTACCTCCACCCGAGACATTGATATCGATATCGACTTCATCCGATATTTCTCCGGCTAACTCGATGGGTTCTCTTATCATTAGTCTTACCATCTCATCGCTAAAGCTTTGAAGAGGACGTGAGTTTATTCTTATATTACCATTGCCCTCTTCTACTTTTACTCTGGCCTTAGCTTCCTTCCTTTTTCCTGTGGTGTTGACGGTCATTTTTTACCACCTATTCTTTCTGATAACTCTTCTATAGTTATATAATTTGTTGTCAGGTTTTTCGTACCCTTGCCTAACTTTTTACCCTTTTCTTCTTCATTGTTTCCTCTAATAACTCTAAGTCTTTTGAGTGCCTGTTTTCCTCTGCTTTTCTTTATGGGAAGCATGCCCTTTACAGAATCTCTTACGATATTTTCTGATCGGAGTGAGGATTTTGGGCCGTGTTTGGGATCTCCTATGCTCTTCTTTTTGAGATATTTCTTTATGGTGTTTTCAGGCCTTCCGGTTATAACAGCCTTCTCGGAGTTTATTATTTTTATTTCTTCTCCATCCAGCAGAAGGGGTGCTACTTCCGATGACATCCGTCCAAGAACCTGATTTTTTGCATCTATAATCATTTTAACCCTCCATTATCCTCACATTTTTACCCGATGGATTTTCTTTAAGTAGCTCAATTATACTTAAAGCAGTTCCCTTGTCGTTTATCTTTTTCCTTGCGTTCCTTGAGAAATCAAATGCTGCAACCCGGACATTTTTATCAAGTGTACCGTATCCTGT
This sequence comes from Candidatus Aenigmatarchaeota archaeon, assembly GCA_003553905.1. GTDB lineage: Archaea > Aenigmatarchaeota > Aenigmatarchaeia > PWEA01 > PWEA01 > PWEA01. Next base: position 16,077 of record PWEA01000035.1, on the reverse strand, counting down.
TACTTTACCAGGTACAAGCACGGTTTTTCCATCTTCGGAATGTCTGTTTATCTTTGCAATATTTACAGCGTCTTTCTTTCTCCGGCTTTTTCTCAGTCTATCTGCAACATCATTCCAGATATCTATATCTTCCTTTCTGCCCTTCTCTTCTACCTTGTTTATGGTTTTTTTCAAAACAGGGTTCGTTTTGTTCATGTCAACACCTTTGTTCGTGATGCGGGGGGCCGGATTCGAACCGACGAAGGCACTAAGCCACAGGATTTCTTATCATTGTGCCCGGTTTGTGGTTCGGGACTCAATACTTAAGCTGTAAACTTAAGTCCTGCACCTTTAGTCGTATCTTTACCTTTGACCGCTTGGTTACCCCCGCTAACTTAGTTTTTCAATTACTCTTTCTACCTTCTCCTCAAGTATTTCAGCGGTCTTTTCAAGTACTTCCTTTGGATCAAGGGAACATATAGATTCTACTTTGAATATAAACTTTTCTTCGTCTCCGGCAACAACTATTCCTGAACCAACTTCCTCGGTACATTCCTTACAAAGCGTACACTTCATTTCGTCCTTGACCTTCAACTTATCGTTTTTTATTTCTAAAACCTCTCTCGGACAGACTTCCACACACTTCTTCTTTTGTTTTTTTGTAAGCTCTTCGTTGTCTATGTCTATTATAGGGTAGTATTGATAGGATGATATGGCTGCCTGGTGTTTTGAGTGGTCCTTGCCTGTTGAAATTATAGCGGTTGCTTCCAGTTCAACTTCCTGATCATCATCAAGTTCTGCTATGGGAATTTTATCGTAGAGAATCTCTACATCTCCTGTTTCGCATGTCAGATCACCGGAGTATATCTTACCGGGTCCTTGTCCCTTCAGTGTAAATTTGGCCTCACAGTTTGAACAGCCCTCCTCACAGTCGCAGTTTTCCTTCACGTCAAACTTTTCAGAATCAAATACCAGCGGTACTTGACCCAGTCTCTGTGCTATGGTCTCGTCGAACACGGGCGAGCTGTTTTGAATTATCCCGACATCTTCTATCGCGAGTACAGGGATGTGGTTCATTGAAATCCTCCTCACAGCATTCATCATAGAAGGACTGGTGTCTTCTACAATAAACTTAACCTTTTTATCTTCGCCGTCGATTTTTTCGATTTTCATTTTATACCCTCTTCCCCCTTTTGCCTCCTGGTCTTCTTGTCGAGTCATGAGGTATTGGAGTTATATCTTCTATCTTCCCGATTTTCATACCGGCTCTTGCTATTGCACGTATTGCTGGTTGTGCACCGGATCCTGGACTCTTTGATCCATGGCCTCCTGGTGCCCTTACCTTTATGTCGACCTTCTTAATCCCCTTTTCCTTTGCGTCCTTTGCTGCTTTTTTGGCCGCTTGCATTGCTGCGAAGGGGGCTCCTTTGTTTCTATCCTGTTCAGTTACCATACCGCCGGTGTATCTACTTATTGATTCTGCGCCACTCATGTCGGTTATATGTATTATAGTGTTGTTGTCCGATGAGTATATATGTGCCAATCCTTTTTTCTTAGTCATATTATTCACTTAAAACTGTTTTTTCATCTACTGATATTTTATCTTCAAGTTTTTTTGGTACCAGAAAGGAGGGCGAGTGCATTGTTCTATTCCCTACCTTGACGTGACCATGTACTACTAGCTGTCTTGCTTGGTCCACACTTCCGACGCCGTCTATTTTTGATACAATAGTCTGTAGCCTCTTTTCGAGCACATCCCTTAGCTGGATTCTAAGTATCTGACCTATATCATCGTCTTCCCCGATAAGTCCTATCTTTCTACATTTTTTAAGAAGCTCTTCCTTTTCCTTTTCTGTGGTGCCTGCTGCTGCGTCTCTTGCTCTTCTTCTGAGCTCTCTCAGAAAACTCTCCATCTTCAGTATCTCTTCCTTCCTTTTCATACCGTAGTCTTCCATTATACTTTTGTCGTTTTCTATTCTTCGCTCGTCCCATGGTATAAAGGGTTTTTCGTATTTCTTTCTCTGCTTTTTTGGATCTCCCATATTTAATCACTTTCCGACTTCTTCTTTATCTTTGCAGTTGCAACCCCGACCGAGGAGTCGCCTCTGAAACTTGACTTGGTTTTCTGCCCTCTAACAGGAAGTCCACGCCTGTGTCTAAGTCCCTTGTAGCTGCCGAGTTTCTTCATATCTTCTATATCCTGTCTGTTCTGCATATCCAGATCGTTTGATGTTAACATCATGTCTTTACCTGTTTCGGGGTCCTTCCTTCTATTAACAAGATGTGATGGTATGTTACTGCTTTTTATTACCTTTTCTATGCTCTCTTTTTCTTCCTTGCTTATATCTCCAGCATATTTGTCCGGGTCTATTCCGGCTTCCTTGAGTATAGGTTTACTTGTTGAAAAGCTTATACCCTTTATATTTCTTAGACCTTCACCTATTCCTACGTCTCCCGGGACGTCTGTCCCAAATATTCTCAGTATGTTTCGTCTACCTTCGGTCATATTACCATTTTTCCTTTATTTGGCGCCGGGGGTGGGATTTCCTGAAACCTTTTGGCTTCTTTTGAACCCACGCGGGCTTCCGCAGACAACAGGTCTTACGCGACCCACCGGATCTCTCGAAAACCTGTTTATCATCCTTTCGTCAACAGATCCGGTCTCAAGTCCGGCGCGTTGAACCTGGCTTCGCTACCCCGGCATATTGCCGTTAAAATCCCTCCGCGTCCTCCAAAAGCATGTTTGGTATGCCTTCGTCGACGGAAAACTTAAGTCGGCAGTCGTGGCAAACTATCTTGTTTTCCTTTTTATTAAGCTTTACGTTTCCCTTACATTTTGGACAGGCCAATACTTCCATAAGTCCATCCATGCTATCCGGGGCAGACATCACAACTCTTATGAATCCAAACCTTTTTAAATCTTTCCAGTATGTCTTAGCTCCAGCCCTTGGGATATGTTTCCCTTGCCATTATAACATTTACAAGTGATGCAGCCTTCCCTTTTTTCTTTTCTAGCAGTTCGTTTGAATTCATCTCCGCTTCTCCGACCGCAACAAGTTCTCCCTTTCCAGAGAGAATCGAGAGCTTTTCGTCTTGTTTTATACCAGTTTCGAAGGCTGATATCCCACCCACACCGAGATCTGCTCCGTTGCAAATAGCCTCTATAGCAGTATCCTTCACTACGATACATTTTGATACATCCGCTGAAACCTCCACGGGAAGTATATCGCTTCTTATATTTTGATTTTTTCCTTGTCTATGGAACACATAGTCGTCTTTCAGTGTCTGAAGTTTGACCGCATCTGTTTCTTCGAACGGGCCGACTGCTGTTCTTCTTAACTCTTTCATGTGTCCTCCACAACCCAGTTTCTGTCCCAGGTCGTGTGCTAGTTTTCTTATGTATGTTCCTGCCTCGCAGTTTATCTTCAAAAGCAGATCCTTCCCATCCTTTTCCAGTAACTCAAGATTTTTTATAGTTCTGGTCCTTTCTTTTCTCTTGACTGCAGATTTTTTAGGGGGAACTTGTTTTATCTTTCCCCTGAAGCTTTCCAATGCTTCTTCGACCTCTTCCTCTGTAACCTGGCCATGGAGAACTACAACCGATATATACTCCTTGTCGAGATTTTTTAGTAGAGGCATTGCTTTGGTAGACTTGTTAAGAGCGATGACAAGGATCCCTGTTACCTTCGGATCCAGTGTTCCTGTGTGACCTGCTTTGTCTATATCAAGTATTTCTTTAACCCATCTACTTACCTGGTGAGAAGTAGGTCCCTTTGGTTTGTCTAGTACTACTATTCCTCTTTCGATTAGTTCTTTTGTTGATCTTGATCCGGGATAGTTCCCAAACCGCAGATCAGAAACCACCGCTTCTCGGAACTTAAACTCTCGTTTCATGGCGTTGCTCCCATAAGCTTTCTAAAGACCTGAGAAACCCCTAGAGATATGAGTATGTACCAACCTAGCCATCCGAGTGCATTTCCCCAGAAAGGTAGTGATACGGGTAGGTGAACTGCGACTCTTGAAAGTTCGAGTTCCTGGTCGTTTTCTCTGTATTCGCTTATCTTTAGCTTGTAGCTGTTCATATCGACTATATCGTTTTCTGCGTAGGTTTTGTCTCCTATTTTTACTTCAAGTGGTTCTATGTCTTCTATGGATACAGTTCTTTCCATGTTTCCATATTCCAGTGTACCAGTTTCGTTTATAGAAACTGTGGCGTTTGGGTAGAGTCCCGGAAGAACAAACCAGAATATAGGTATTATTAGAATAAATGTGGCTATCATAGGTTTAAACTGCATCTTCATCTGTTTCTGGCTTTGTTTCATTACGTCTTGTGTGTATTCCATTGCCTTCTCTTCGTTGCCATCTTCTCTTGCTTCTTTTGACTTTTCTTTGAGTTCGTTCATCTTCTCCTTTATCTTCTCGAGCTTTTCCTGGTCCATAAGGACTTTGTAGAAAACCGATATGACAAAGCTCGTAGTAACAGCTATGATAAAGACACCTAACATAGTGTTTTCAAATATCATGTTTTTTCACCGTAATATCCTTTGTTTTGTTGAATAAAAGTCTATCTATTTGTTCATAAACTTTCTCAACGCCGGGTGCATATCCTCCATGTGTTGCTGTGCTAGTTCTTCGTATAGTTTGTATATTATCATGGTTGCAAGCAGTATTCCTATGCCTCCTCCAACTGCGCCGAAAAAGTCTGAGAACACTGATAGGAGACCTATGAACAGCCCCGAAAGTATTGCAAGGTAGGGTATATACCTATCCAGTATTCTTTTTATTATCCTCTTGTCTCTTCTGTATCCCGGAACAGACATTCCCATGTTATGTATCCTCTCTGCGACAGTCTGAGAGTCCTGACCCGATGTCTTGGCCCAGAAAACAGAGAAAAGTATTGTTAGAGCACAAACTGTGGCTGCATAGGGTATCCATGCGATTGTAATTTCGGGAAGTGGAGCTTCTGTTATTCTACTTACAACTATCTCTGTTAGCAGTCCATCTCTGGGTGTGGCTGCTTGTGGACTGTATATCCAGTAGAGGAGACCCGATTCTGGTATACCTCCTTCTCCGAAGGTACCAAGCAGAGGCATCCCTCTATCTGCGAGCATCTGTCCCATTATATTTAAGTTTGCGAGCATTGCATGGGTAAAAATTATTGGAATTACGCTGGTGTAAAGTAGATTTAGTGGGTATCTCTGGCCAAAACCCTTGACCTGTCCAAATGCAAGAGGTATCTCTACCTTCATTGCGTTGAGGTATATAACAAGGAAAAATATCAGTACTGTGAATATTATCGGTATAAGCGATGCAGCAGTTTCAACAAGATTTCCTGCTGCTAGGGTTTGGAATACCTGTGGTATGTATCCAACTGCTCCCTCTGCAGCCGAAGGTAGGGTTCCCTGTGCAGTAAGTGGATTGAGAAGCCTCTGTACTATCTGCATCGATACACCCGATGCAATGAAAAGGGATACACCAGATCCGAATCCCCATTTTGATATCACTTCATCCATAAGAACTATCAGTATTCCACCGGCTGCAACCTGCGCTATTACGAAACCTGTCATCCCTGTTTGTGCAGGTATTGCACCAAATGAAACGAATGCTATTGCCTGTATAACACAGAATGCCATGGCCAGGAGTTTCTGTGTTCCCATGAAAAGCTTCTTACCTTCTGCAGTGCTTGTGTCCCATTGGAGTATTTCACTTCCTGTCAGAAGCTGTAGTATAATAGAAGCATTAACAATAGGCACAATTCCCAGGGTTATAAGAGAACCGAACTCGGAAGCAACTATAGTCTGTAAGAATTCAAATCTTTCAAGTCCCACCGGGGAAACTCCCCACACGGTTATGTTTCCCATTATAAAGTATATTATAACTATTATACCTGTCCATTTGAGTTTGCTGTTGAAGTTGAGTCTTTTGGTTGGTCCTTCGATACCAGGAGCTATAGAAAGTAGGTCACGATATTTCAATGGCGCTTCCCCCTGTTTCCTCTAGCTTTTCCTTGGCCTCTTCCGAGAAGTCTTCGGCTTCTACTTCCAATTTTTGTGTAATTTTACCCGAACCAAGTAGTTTGTCATAGCCTGCTTGCTTTAGATTTACTTTGAATCCGTCATCTTTTTGTTCTGCTGCTCCGATATCAACAAGTTCATCGAGCTTTTGTTCTAGTTCTTTTATGTTTATTCCTTTTTTTGTTTTTCTAACTGCAACCGGTCTTTTGAAACCCTTCTTTTTCCCTTTTTCTTTCATGTACTTGAACTTTCTGTGTTTCTGCCCACCCTTTCCTCTGCCTACTCGTGATCCTGCGCCCCTCCTTTTTTTCTTAGAACCACTTCCGTGTGTTCCAGATCCTCTATACTTCTTTCTTTTTGACATTATTTACACCACTTTTTTGAAGAACACGTCGGCATTTTCCCCTCTGTTTCCTGCTTCCCCCTTTGGGTATATTTTCTTTGTAGTTTTCTTGAATCCTCCTGATGGGGGTGACATGGAAAAGGTCCTTTTGACATCCATTTTTCCAAGGGTCTTTCCTTCTTCCAATCCCTCTATGATTTTACTCGCATCCTCTATGCCTTCCTTTGATAGAATTTTTTTTGCTGTGTCTTTGTTGATACTGCCCCATGTTATGTAGTTCTGTACTTTTTTTAGCATTCCCCTGTAATCATCTGTTTCAGGAACTAGGGTACAGTTGAATTTCCTTTTGAGATTTAACATTTTTAAGGTATCTTCTATATCCTTACTCAGCCCAACCTTTCCTCTTATACGTAAAACTGCATACATCATGCTTCACCTATGATAGTTCCTGATTTTTTCTTGAAGTCTTCTTCTATCTTTAGTTGGTTTAGATTCTTTAGGGCGTTGTAGACTGCTTTTATCAGATTGGTCCGTGTTCTTGTCTTTCCGAAGGTTTTTGCCCAGCAGTCTTCTATCCCCGCAAGTTCTAGGAACTTTTTAACCTCGTCGGAAACTACGAGACCAACACCCTTTGGTGCTGGTTTCAGTACTACAGTTACACTTCCTGATTTTCCCTTTATTTCGGTGGGTATCGAATGGTGTGAACCACATTCACATTCCCACGATCCACATCCTCTTCGAACAGGTATTATATTTAACTTCGAATTCTTTATGGACTTTTGTATTGCAGTTCTGAAGGCACCGGATCCCGTTGCCTGTCCTTCTCCTATTCCAGCATAACCGTTTCTGTTACCTATAACTGCAAAGGAGGTCATTTTGTATTTACGGCCACTCTTATGCATTTTTGCAGTTCTTTTGGCAGGTGTCCTCCTTATACCACCACCTTTACCCGGAGAACCACCTATAAGTATGAGCTCGTGATCAAGATTAGGTAAGAGTATATCTACTATCTCGGGTTCCATTATCTTTCTTCCCTGTTCGTATATCTCATCTACCGATGTTATCTTTCCATCTACAACTTCTTTTCCAAGTTCTGTCTGTGGTGTCCAGTCCTTTGTTTGTTCTTCAGCCATTTTATTCTACCTCGTCAATTTTTTCCTTTGTTTCATCAAAGTTTTTCGTTACGTTTTCCGGGTCTAATCCCTTACCAATTAAGCTTGAAAAGTGTTCGTTCTTTTCGCCCTCTTTCATTTTTGATGCGTACTCTTCTATGTGTTTCCCCTTTAATCTGTCTTCTGATGGTAACATCTTTTCTCCTACAGGAACCTCGATTCCTGCATCGATCACTCCTTTGACGGTTGCGTATAACTTACTTTCCTTTGTGTTCTTTTGTAGTCCGATATCGAGTATACATCTTTTGATGTCTTCAGAAACTCCTCTTTTACCTATGAGGTATCCAGTGAGATAAGCAGCCGGGATGTTCGATCTGTGTCCCTTCCATCCAAATTCTTCTAGATCTTTTGATTCCGATTGTTCTAGAACCATGTCCCCGTCCTTCTCCCACTTAACTATCTGGGCTCTTATATTGTTCAGACTATTTCTTACCACAAGCCTTAGATCACCGCTTTTGAGAAGCTTTAGTCTCTTACTGTAGTCTGTTTTCTTTTCTCTTCTTCTTCGTTTTGGAATTTTTTTACTCAATTTCTTCACCCTTTATCAACATATCTTCCTTTTTAATATATTCTTTTAACTGTTTCTTTGAGTTGAATCTTCCACCCTTGCACTTTCTATATAGCTTGTTGTAGTTCGGTCTATCTATTTTGTCTTCTTCGCGGAGGCTTTTCAGTAGCTTTCTCTGTGCCCTTATCCTGGTTATCCATTTTTCTTTCCTGTTCTTTTTACTCCCCTTTCTTTTACCGTGTCCCTTCCTTCTTCCTTTTTTCTTCTGCTTCATTATTTTTCTTGTTCTTCCACGTGACTGTCCGTTTTTCTTCTTCTCCTTGATTACCCCTTTTTGGATAAGTCTTCTTACATCGGACTTGGTTATTGCCTCGTTCACATCGCCCTGCCTTTCTGGGTCTATCCACACCTTGTTTCTCCCGCAGTCTAATATATCTGCTGCCATCTTTCTTTTTGTAGACAGATCCATCTTTTGCACCTCATGTCCATTGTACTTCTCTTTCGTTTTCTGGTACGTGAACTACACCGAACTTGTTGAACTTTGCCCCGCAACCCGGACAGTTTGACAGTTCTTCTATCTGTGAATCCTGTCCTGAGGTTCCACATAGAGGGCATTTTGTTTCTTCAAATCTCAAAAACATTTTATAACCTCAATTTAAAACCTTAATCTCCATTTCCTCAGCCTTTTCTAAAATTTCCTCTCTTTTCCTTTTTCCAATCTTTGAGCTTATTCTTGCTGCTTCCTCCTCTTTATCTATATCTTTAAGATCCTTGATATTTCTGACAATTACTTCATAGTAGCCCGATGGATGCATGCCTTTGTTTTCACTACCAAATCCGGGCGAGGGCTTTTTCCTTCTCCCCTTCTTCCCCTTTCTAAGTGAAGAGTGATGACCTTTTGGCCTTCTCCACGAATCACCAAGCTTTCTGCTTGAATTTTGTCTCTTAAATTTTTTGTCAGACATCATATCAGTCCTCGACACTCGGTTTTTTTACTATGTATATTCCATCCTCAAATACCCTTCTGTCTTTGGTATTTGGTGCTTGCATGTTTCGTTCTATGTTTGCCGCCGTTTGACCTACCTTTTCTTTGTCAGGTCCCGATACTGTTATGTTCTCATCATCTACCTTGACACTCACGTTTTCAAGTATACTGGCTTCCCTGTCCTTTTTTTCACCGAGGAAGTTGGAAACAACGAACCTATCTCCATTTACCTTAACTTCCATCGGAAAATGTTTGTATACTACCTTTAGCCTGTATTCAAAACCATCCGTTACTCCTGTAACCGCGTTTTTTATCTTTGTTCTGAATGTTTGTGATATGCTGTTTGTTTTTTTGTTTTCGATCTTGGGTTCTATATTGATGATATCGTCGTCGAGTTCTATATTTATCAGTGGGTGGTTTAGCTTGAGTTTAACCTCATTTCCATTGCCCTTTATTTTTACATCTCCATCTGATACTTCTGCTTCAATATTTTCTGGAAGTTGAACGCTTTTCTTCATTGTAAAGCACCCTAGTAAACATAGGCTATTAGCTTTCCTCCTATTTCCTGAGACTTTGCTTCTTCGTGGGTCATTATCCCCTGCGAAGTGCTCACTATAAGGAATCCCATGCCCTTTGCTGGTAAGTATCTCTTTTCCCATTTTTCAAACTCATTTTTCTTTACGGAAAATCTTGGCCTTATTGAATTACAGTCGTTTATCTTTCCCATGAGTTCGATTCTAAACTTTCCACCCCTGTTGTCTTCTATTTTTTCGAACTCCCCGATGTAACCTTTTTTCTGTATGGTTTTGAGAACTTCCATAACTACCTTTGAAGATTCAGCTGTACATCTATCCTTACCTACATTCTCTGCGTTCTTCAACGTGGACATACAGTCTGAAAGTATTGATTGTTTCATATTGACACCTAGTATTTTTCGAAGCCTATCTCCTCTGATATTTCTCTAAAGCACTGTCTGCAGATATACAGATCGTACTTTCTTATGACTCCCCATTTGTTTCCACATCTCCTGCATTTGGGTACTTCCTTTTTTGTCATTTTATTCACCGGTTATTTCGACCTCAAATTTTTCTTCCATGAACTCAATTGCTTCGTTTTTTGAAATTTTATGTTTTTCACCTATTTTTCTTGATATATTCCTTCTCTTTATTCCAAAACCAGGCCTTTCGAGTGTTGCCGTTATATCCATCCCAAATATACCTATGTCCGGATTGTAATCGGTTCCCGGAAGGTCTATGTGTTCTTCGATTCCCATTGAAAAGTTACCTTGGTCATCGAAGCTGCTTTTCCTGATCTTGTGGTCCTTTGCATCGAGGAATTTCTTGAGAAAATTCTCTGCTTCTTCGTTCCTCAAGGTTACCATTACACCTATCTCTCTTCCCTTTGAAACCCCGAAGGCACTTCTTCTCTTAGCCTTTGTAAGCTTTGGATTTTTCCCTGTTAGGTCTTCTAGTAGGTTCTTGGCCTTCTCAAGTTCTTCACCGGGGCTACCTATTCCTATGTTCAAGACAATCTTCTCTAGCCCTATTTTTTTCATGGGGTTTTTATCCGACATCTTATCACTTTTGCTCCTCTATTTTTATTTTTTCTGTATCTATTGGAAATACTATATCTTCAGGCAGGTCAATTTTCTTTCCTTCCTGTGAAACTATTATCCTATTTTCCCTGCTTCCTTTCAGAACCTTTCTTTCCTCAAAGCTAGCAACTGCTCCCCTGTTTTTACCATTTGTTATCATAACTTCCTTCCCCTTTTCTGACTTTATAGTCTCTGTGCATTTCTTTTCTGGGACCGATAGAATAACAGAGGTTCCTGTCTGTAGGTTCATGAGTTCTTCGTCGTGTGTCATTATACTTTTACCGTCGTTGAAGATTATCTGTAGTTTTCCACCGTCTACGGTTTTTTTGTCTTCGATGCGGCATAGTTTTTTGCCTGCATCCTTTTTGTTTATATTTATGAGTTTGAATCCCTTCTTGTGGGGAATAATTCTAAAGTATTTTTCACCTAGTCTCAGCGAATCGAAAATCCCAACGGGAAATCTATGGTCCCTTACTACCTTACCGTCGATTTCGCATTTACCTTCCTCGAGTACCTTTTTTACCTCGCTGATATTTTCGGCATATTCCAAAACGTCCCTTATGATTATACCCAGTGGTATGCAATTTTCTTCCGAGTGTGGTCCAGGACTTGGCTTTATTGTCCAAGGTCTTTCCTTTCTCTTTATGGGGTACGTTTTTGGTGAAGACAGTGATTTTTGATGTTTTGACATTTTATCCTCCTTTTCATGATTTCATATAGTCTGGATGTGCTTTTCCTTTGTGCACACCTAACCCTCTCTTTGAGTCGAAGACATCTCCACATATCTCACATTTGAATCCTTCTGCATGTTCTTTGGTTTCTGTGTCTTCTCCTTCCTCCTCTTCCTTTACTTCTTTGAACTCTTCTGCGACTTCTCCGCCGGATCTTTTTATTATATCTTCTCTCTTCTTGTCCGAGAGATCAGGGTCTATTATCATTAGATTGGATGGGTCTATCTTTGGTCTTACCTCTGTTCCATCGACCTTTTCTTTTTTTACGTCTTCGAGAGTAACCTTTAGGTTTTTTAAATCAATATCACGGACTTCACTTTCTTTGTCTTTGAAGTCGCCTCTCATAACCTTTACCTCATCGCCGCTTTTCAGACCAAGGCTTCTTTTGTTGAAGTCCTCCCTGAGGTCCTTTTCAAGTACAGCTCTCATTTTCTTCTGCCTCTTGTGCATAGGAGCATTCAAGCTCATCTTCCTTTGTTTTCCTGGTTTTTTGGTTTTCATTATACCACAATCCTCGAAACCTTTCCTATTTCGGGAAACTTTTCAACTGCTTCCTTTGCTACGGCTCCTCTTATTTCATTTCCTCTGGGTTCGTTTCTGTCGTTTATGAGTACTGCTGCATTGTCGTAAAACTTTATCCTTCTTCCATCCGGTCTTTTCCATTCCTTTTTTTGTCTAACAATCACAGCAAGCGGGGTTTCATCTCTTATATCCGGGGATCCTTTCAGTACCGAACACCGGACTATATCTCCAACACCAGCCTTTGGCTGTCTTTTTCTGGTACCCTTGTACTTTAATACGGAGGTAACTCTTAGCATCTTTGCTCCTGTGTTATCTATACATTTGAGCTTAGTTTCTGATCCTATCCCCTTTGTTATGTTACTTCCTACAGCTCTCATACTACTCAACCACCTTTTCTATTACAACGGAACTTTTGCCCTTTGAAAGGGGCCTTGTTTCTCCTATCCTTACCTTATCGCCTTTGTTTATGTCCATACAAGGAGGGCAGTGACTCATTATCTTTGTATTTTTTCTCATATATCTTTCATATTTGGGGACGTAGTGGTGGTATTGCCACTTTACTGTTACAGTTTTTTCATTTTTCGACGTGACTATTCCTTCGAAAGTCCTACCTCTAACAGACAACTTTCCGTGGAACGGACAGTTTTCGTCTTCACACTCCTTTTCTGGAGTCTTTACGCCAAGACCTAATGCCATTTTGTTCACCATTTCCTCATTTTTTTCTTTATTCTGTCTTCAGGACGTCCTTCGATTGTCTCCCCATCGATCTTGCACTGTTCTTCCGATGGGAGTTCGAACTTAAACTTCCGCCCTTTTTTTCTAACTGTTTTCTCTTCACCTTTACATTCGACTTTTAAAACGTTTTTCCTTTCGTCCACCACCCTTCCTCTTATGCCCTCCTCCATAGTGTTTTCGCTTTCAACTACCTCCGTCTTTAGACCTATTAGCTCGTGTCTTGGGAGGTTTTCTAGCTTCCTCATATCAGTTCTTTATCTTTATCTTGCTTTCTGGAAACCCTTCTTGTACAAGAAGGTCTTTTATCCTTCTCATGTGGTCTCCCTGTAGTTCTATCCTACCCTTTTTATATGTTCCACCGCACGCGAGACCTTTTTTAAGTTTTTTTGCAAGTTCCTTTGGATTCATGTCATCGGAAACATTCTCGACGATTGTTAGCTCCTTGCCGTAGCTCCGTCTTGTTTTGCGAACTTCTATCTTTTCCTCTTCCTTTGCTATCGTGTCACAGACACAAAGTTCTTCGGGTAGTCCACAGTCGGGGCAGTTAGCGATCTCATTCCACCTCTCTTTCGCGAAGCTTTGTTTTTATTCTTGCTACTGTTCTTTTCATTTCGTTCATATTACCAGGATTTTCCGGAACTCCTCCTATCTTAACCTGTGCTTTTTCCTTTGCGAGTTCCAGTCTTATTTCTTCCAGTTTTTCTTCGAGGTCCTCCTTGCTCATGTCATCGATTTCTTCTGTTCTCAACATAGCCATGTCATTCATCCTCTTCGAGTTCTTTTATCTTGCTTTCAAGGAACTTTAACATACCCTTTCTGTTTTTGAAATCCGTTTCGTAGTCGAGTATCTTTTTGTAGTTTTCTAACTGAAGGTCTCCCTCGAGCTTCTTTATTTTTTCTTTGCCTTCTGATATAGAGGAGTCCAGTATTTCATTTAGCTTGTCTTCTGTGAGTTCGAACTTCCTTTCCTCGGTTGTTTCTTCAGTCTTTTTATCTTCTTTTTTCAGACCTTCGTCTGGCCTTTCCTTCATTATCTTGACCTTTACTCCTATGGTTCCCGGTCGCGTCTTAGCATGTTCAACGGCCTTATCAACTAGCCTCTTTGCGGGCTCACCACAACTTTTCATATATCCATCTTGGAATCTTTCGGTTCTTCCTCTGGACCCCGAAAGCTTTCCAGATATACTTATCTCGGCCCCTGCCGCACCTCTTCTCAGTATGCTTCTGAGAACTCCACTTGCGACCCTTCTGTAGTTTGCGTTGTTCTCTATCGCGTTCTTTATCTCTTTGGCCATTATACTTGCATCGAGTTCAGGTTTCTCTATCTCTTGGACATCTATCTGTGGATCTTCGAATCCAAAATCTTCCCCGAGTTTCTGTGTGATTTCGTTTATTCTTCCTCCTCCTCGTCCTATTATCAGTCCTGGTTTGTCTGCATATATTGTTATTTTAACTCCCATTGGGGTTCTCTGAATATCACATCCTGTGTATCCTGCCCTTGGGTACTCTCTTTCAAAGAAGTCTTCTAACTGGTTCTTGTTTATTCCTTTTTTTATGAACTCCTTTTCAAGTGTCATATTATCCTCTCTGAAGTACGACTTTGACGTTTGCGGTTTTAATTCTGTTTCCAAAATCTCTTCTTCTCCGCCTCCTTCTAAGTGTTGTTCCGGGCTCTGCGCTTATTGTTTTAACCCTGAGCTTTTCTGTGTTCAATCCCTCGGACTCTGCATTGTTTCCTGCATTTTCCAGTACACCCAATATACCTTCCGCGGCCTTTTCATAGGTTTTTCCATCTATATTTTCATTTCCTTCTGTGAGATTTTTTACGAAACTCAAAGCTCTCTCAAACTTCATCTTTTTGTTGTTTATCACCTTGCATATCTTACTGGCCTTTTTCCTCGATATTCTTAGATTTAGGCCTGCTGCCTTCACATCTTCTTCTTCTACTTGTACCGGATATCCTGTCATTTTATCATACTCACTACTTCAGAGGCACGTGCTTTGAAGTTCTTGTTGCTCCTAATCCAGGTGCCGAATGATCTACACTCTTTCTGGTTTCTGCAAACTCACCAAGGAACTTGCCTATCATCTCTGGTTTTATCTCCACCTCTACAAAATCTTGGCCATTATGTATCCCTATCTTTGAGCCCACCATCTCAGGAAGGATTACCATATCCCTTGCATGTGTTTTTATATACTCCTTGCCTTTTCTGATGCCCTCTAACAGATCTTTCTGTGCATCCGTTAGGCCTCTCATGAGACTTCTCCTCTTTCTTGAATCCAGTAACTTTGCAAATTCGGTAAGATCCATCTTTCTGAGTTCTTCAACGGTTTTCCCTCTGAATTTGAATTCCTTTGGCATATCTAACGCTTCCTCTTTCCTGAAGACCTTGCACCAAATGAACCAGTTTTCTGGCCCGGTGGTGCGGTTTTTTTGGTATTTTTAGGCTTACCTGGTTTTGTAGACCCTCCAAACGGATGATCCACCGCATTCATCGATACGGCTGAAACAGTTGGATACTGTTTTCCGCGTGCCTTCATTGCCTTATATTTGTTACCTGCCTTAACAAAGGGCTTTTCTTTTCTTCCACTTCCTGCAACAATGCCTACAGTTGCCTTGCACTCAGGTTTTAAATTCTTGGTCTGTCCCGATGGAAGCTTCACTACTGTTTTATTCATGTCATGCATCTTTACAACTGCATAGGTCCCTGATGATCTGACAAGCTTTCCTCCTTCACCTGGACTTGTTTCAACTGAGTGAACGGGGATACCTTCTGGAATTTCGGCAAGCTTTAGTCTGTTGCCCGGTTTTATAGGGGCCGATATGCCACATCTTATAGTGTCTCCTGTCTGTAGTCCTTGTGGTGCTATTACATATCTTTCTTGCCCATCCTTGAGTTTAATTTTGGCCAGTGGTGCAGACCGTGCCGGGTCGTGCACTATATCGACTACCTCACCCTTTACATCATCGAAGTCGGCTTCCTTGTCGTAACGATGACTTGGCGTTCTAATATTTCTGCTACTTCCCTTCCTTTGTGCTCTTGTTCTTTTTGGCATATTAAATCAACCTCAAAGCATACCAAGCCTTGTTGCTATATCGATTGCGTTATCGTCTTCTGAAAGTTGGACTACAGCTTTTTTGTTTCCTTTCATCGTGTTTAAAGTATTTACATTTACTACATCGACGCCGAACTCCTTTTCAACTGCCCATTTTATCTTGTTTTTGTTTGCACTGTCGCTAACTACAAACACGAGCTTGTTTTCTTCTTCTACCATACTGACAGACTTCTCTGTTAGATGGGGATATTTTATTATGTCCATAGGACTTTCCATACCTTTCAAATAGTCCACCTCTCTTCTATCTTATTTAGAGCTGATTCGGTATAGACTGTAAGTCTTATTCCGTGTGCCCCGGGTGAAAGTACCTCCGAATTTAGACTGTCTACTTCCCTGACTTCTACTCCGGGTATATTCTCAGCAGCTCTTTTTATTCC
>PWEA01000010.1 GCA_003553905.1 Candidatus Aenigmatarchaeota archaeon | reverse complement strand
GTTCCGTTGAACGGCACGTCCTTCAGCTCAAGGTTTTCTGCTATACCACGGCCCCCTGTTGCATAGAATGCCTCGTCACCGAATACCAGCTCCTCCTCCACCTTCATCGATGCGTTGGTCAGGAAGCTGGTTATAAGAACAACTGCAAGAAGTATATACCACACTTTTTTCTTGTCGAAAGTCAGTTTCATACCTCCCACCTTCACCTTAATAGTTGTCTCAGCTTTTTTAAGTATGTTACAGCCCGAACCTTCTTTTGAATACATGGAGACCGTTTTTGATCCCATCCATGATACCGACTCCCCTGACACGGATGGCTACACGAACAGGTATCTCCTTTACTGTGAGATTGTTTCGTGCTGCCTCGTAGATCATCTCGGATTCTATAGCATATTCCGTGGCTTCAAGATTCATTTTCTCCAGGGCTTCACGGGTGAAGGCCCTGTATCCTGTCTGCGTGTCCTTCAGCCATTGTCCGCGGAGGAATCCCTGTGGTCCGTAGGACAGTATGTTAGTCACAAAGTTTAGTCCGAAATTTCCCAGCACGTTCCTCGGTATCGTGTAAGGACGTCCTGCATAACGAGAGCCAAGGACCATGTCCCCTTCCTTTATTTTTTCCAGGAAGTTGGGTATGTACGCAGGGTCGTGCTGTCCGTCGGAATCCAGGGTGACGATTATGTCGTGGTTTCTATCAAGTGCTGCCTGGAAGCCGGTGCGGAGTGCATACCCCTTCCCCACATTTTCTCCGTAGGTTATCGTTGTAGTGCCTAATTCCTCTGCTATCTTTACCGTGTCATCGGTGGATCCGTCGTCGACGTATATTACCTCGTCCACGTATTTTTTTGTTTCCTTTATCACGAAGCCTATGGTTTCTTGTTCGTTGTATCCAGGTATAACCGCTGCAGTGGACATAAACAAACAATAAAAGGATAGGTAAATAAGTTTTAACTGATCCCATGAAGAAAAGGCTCTCTCTGCTGTTTGTATCCCTTGGACTTATTGCACTTCTTATCTATTTTTCTGACCCACATAAAGTTGTAGCCGCCCTAAAAGCCGCTAATCCATACTATATCTTGGTGGCACTCGGACTTTGGTTTATAGGAACGTTGGTGAGAACGTTTAGGTGGAAGTATCTGCTCAACGAGACAGATATTGAAGTCCCCTTCACGGAGCTTTGGAGATACTATGTTGCAGGCCTTTTTGTAGCCAACATCACACCGGCAAAGACAGGTGAGCCTGCGCGTGCAGTATTTATCAAGAAACTGACTGACAAGAGCTTCAGCAAGGCCATGAGCACTGTGATAGTGGAGAAAGCGACGGATATCTTCGTCATGTCTATTATTTCATTGGTTGGGATTTCACTGATTGCTTCGCCTGGTAGTGGACTTATGTTCTGGGTTTATCTTGCTATCATAACATATGCGGCCCTTATACTTTCATCGATCTACCTGATATTTTCGGGAAGAAAGTTAGAAAAACTCCTCAAGAAAATAATAAGACTCCTTTCGTTTATACCTAGAATCTCCTCTTTGGAGGAAAGAACCGAAGAGTTTGTCGACAAGCTTAGGTCGTCCATGAAGATATACAGGTCAAAGACTGTTCTGATTAAAACGTCCCTTATTACACTGGCAGTTACCTTAATCAGCGGTTCAATTCTAATGGTTTCCCTTTGGTCCGTGGGTGTTGAAGTAAGTTTTTTGGTTGCGGTTACGGTCTTCGTCAGCACGGTTCTAATATCCTTTCTTACGATGCTTCCCGGAACACTGGGTTCGGGGGAGGTTATAATGGTCGCATTTTTGATAGCCTTCCTCGGTGCTTCCAGAGGTGACCTGACAACGGCTGTTCTTCTTAGAAGGGTCCTCGAACCGTTTGTTTACATCTTTGTTGGAGGAATTATAGTGGCTACTATGCCCAAGGATATCCTTAATTGGTAAGAACTAGGCTACGGTTTGATTCAGCTTGTATATCTTTACGTAGTCGTTTCTGAATACCTGATCAAAGTTATCTATTCCCTCACCCTCAAAGAAATACATCTTCGTGAACATGGATTTCTCTTGGTATTCAGGAATAAGTACCACAGTGTAATACTGTGGATGGACCCATAGTGTTCCAGGTATCGTTCTTTCGTCGTCGAAGGTCTTTTCGGTTAGCTCGCCGTTTTCGTAGTAGACCATCCTTTCGAAGGTTCCTCTTCCTTCGGCAGTTTCGTATACAGGTACAGGGGTATCGTTTACAAACTCCAGATAGACATTGGCCTCATATATTATCTTATCCTGCTCCTGTTCCTGATATCTCAGCTGCGAGTAAAGGGGACACTGTGGATCTCCTCCTCTGCAGCCTGTGGCGAAGTACTGCGGCCACTGGTACTTACCTATAAGATCTTCGGAAGCTATCCAGTACACCTCCGAAGCCTCCTCTTGATATCTCTCCATTAGTTCGACCATCCTGTCCTCGTCGTCCGTTACCAGCATCTCTCCAAGATCGCTTATTCTCGTGTTTAATCCACCTTCGCAGTGCTCCTCAAGACAATGTGCTCCATCGGCCATATTTCTCCTCTGTGCAAGGCCTGCTATCCTATGTCCTGGGTCCCACCAAGAACCTATGACAGCATCTTCAGCGGTTTCGTATTTCATGAATTCATATGCATCTCTCCAGTGGTCTTCGAGCGCAGTATCTGGCTGTGCGGCCCCACTTTGTATACCCTGCGAAGTTACCATAATACCTGATATTATGATTACTGCAAGCATCACAGCCTTGGCTATGTCAGGTACCTTCCCTTCCCCTTCCACGAGAAGAATAAATATAGTCAAAACAGTTGCCAAAGCCACTGCAAATCCAGGACTTGCCGTCGATATGAATATCGAAGCAAGGAAACCAAAGGCAATGAGGGGCGAATATTCCCCGAGCTTATCAAGTTTTCTGTAAAGTTCCGATAATCCGACACCTGCGGCAACAGAGACCGCGGGAGCGAATATAAGCATGAAACGTATCCCTCTTGTTACAAAAAAGAATGTGAATCCTGCCCATGCGAACAGAAGCGATCCAAGCCTTTTCTTTCTCTTGAGTAGCATCAGAATCCCTGGGAAGAGGAAAAGCAGAGCTACAGATGTTCTTCCATAAAGCTGTTGCCAACCGCCTCCGAGGATATCAAGAGGCTGAAGCTCCGCTACGGATATATTGACTATCTGCAGATTTTCTGGGTTCAGTACGAATGCAGTATACCTTCCGATTACCGAAAATGGCTCCATTCCTATGAGATGGCTTACCACCATCGCCAGAACAAGCGTAAATATACTCGGGATGAAAAGTTTGATGAAGGGGTTGATTGCCTTAGAAGCCCTGTTTTTTATCGAGGGCATCTTTTTATCGTCTTCTGGTCCTGTTTTCCATTCGTCCTTTCCTAAAACCGTTAGTGCAACATAATATACTACGATGGATCCTATAGCCAGTACAGCTATATACCATCCTTCGGTCCATGATATGCTGAAAAGTATAAGAGAAATAGCAGTAAGACTGTAGGACAGAAGGTCCCTTCTCTTGAACGATCGTGCAAAAAAGTATATGGACAACACGGAAAAGAACAGAACGAATGGGTCCGTCGAGTAGAAACCGGCGGAAGTCCTCCTTATAGCAGCAGGTATTGCCGCCATGAAAAGTGCAGAGAGTATGCCAGCTTCCTTACCTGCAAATTCCTTACCAGCGAAGTATGCTGGTATTGTAACTGCAGCTCCATAGAACGCCGTAGAGTATTTTGCAAACTCCATGAGAGAATCTACTACTCCCTCGAAGGCTACATATAACCATGCTGTCATATGGTACATGACGAATTCCACTACGACAGGTCTTCCAGGTGGGAAGTAAGAGAGAGGGTCCCACACAGGCATCCTTCCATACTGGAATATGTAGCTTGTGTACCGCAGATGATAGTACGGATCGTATGCTTGCAGCCACTCGGTTCCCGAAGTAAAAAGCCTTATTTTAAGAGCAAGCAGAACTATCCCGGCCAGCAGAAACAGATGCCAGCTTTCTCTACATCTTTCATATATTTTACTTAGGATATTCTTCAACTTTCACACCCTTTAGTTTCTTGCTTTCCTGTTTTTTAAATCCTTCATATCAAGAATAGCCCAGTTTCTTAAGTTTTTCCATTATTTTTTCGTCCCTCTCTTCGTTCACTTCTTCTTTGATTTCAATCTCCTTACCTTCTTTGTGTTTATCCATATCTACTTCGAACCAAGGCACCTCAAGAAGAATCGGACTGTTTTCTCTATATTCATGCCACCATATGCCGTCCTCTCCAAAGGCTTCGCCGTGATCGGCTGTTATAATGACTTTGCCGTCCAGGTACGGAAGCAGTTTCTTTATCCACCGTAGCGCCTCTCTTAGGTTTTGCCTGTAGTATTCCAATATCTTCTCTTTACCTCCTTCCAGAATAAACTTCTCGGTTTTTGCTTCTTTACCTAGAAATCTTTTTATCCTAAACTGCGTTGAAATATCCAGTCTCTTCCATAGAGAATAGAGCGCCGACAGGACCTCAGATTTCATCTTTTCTTTTAATGTTTGGTTATATGCGGCTTTCTCGAAGGCCCTCCTAAGTCCTATATTTTCTATCTCCACATCTCCTTTGATATAGGGTCTATGTGGTTGCATGTAATGTATTATAGTTTTCCTTTTGTCGTCTAAGTGACGTACGGCCCTCTTTGTGATATCTTCAGGAAGCACAGTTTCGTATTCATTGTTCCAGTCAAGTTTCCATGAGTCCACTATCTCGGAGAAGTGGTCTGTGGCCTTCCAGTCGGAGTAGTATCCGGTTGATACCTGGGAGAGACTGTGACCAGAGCTGTTGATGAAAGGATTTCCTGATATATACAGATAGTCGTAGTTTTCTGTAAAGGATTTTTCAAGCCAGTCTGTGGTCGAGGACCCAGGACTTTTTCTTTTGTTTAGATTGCCACAAAGGAACTCTGAATACACTTCTTTGAATATATCGTATCGGCATGCATCCAGGATGATCAAGTAGTTCCATTCTTCTTCATTTACATCCTGTTTTTTCATGGCGGTTCACCGGTAGAAATTTTTAAGTTCGTGTAATATTTAACTGTGCCCCCCTGGTTTCCTAAGCCTTTATATTTCTAGGATTCTAAGAATGTAGAACATGTCTTTGGACTACACCTCTTATGAGAACAAATTTATAGAGCTCGTGGAGATGGAGCGGGAGGAGGAGATGAAGAGACATAAAGATGAGATAAAAAGCCTGTCCGCAGAAGAGAGGCAGTCAAAGGGAAGGGCACTTATAGGCCTCAGAG
>PWEA01000032.1 GCA_003553905.1 Candidatus Aenigmatarchaeota archaeon | reverse complement strand
AGCCCAGAAATATTCAAACAGAAAACAGAGGGAGATAAACAGATAATAGACTGGGAGGCGAGACTATGATGGGAGTTATATATACATTCGCGGCGGTTTTCGTACTTTCGGCAGTACTCCTGTTTGTGTTCCATAGGCTCTTCAAGCTCACAATACCCGCCTACATAATAGCTGGTATGATCGGGGGTGCTTTCTTGACAGAAGAAGGGCTTCTTGAGCTTCTGAAATGGGGTATAGCCTTTGTTGTTTTCATCTTCGGGGCCAAAATGGAGCCAGATAAACTCAAACATTGTATAGGAGGAAGCCTTTTGAGTGTGGGAGTACACATAACTGCAATTGGTCTTGGTTTTTTTGGAATCCTTTATCTCACCGGATTCGGAGCGCTAAATTCTATATTCATAAGCGCCGCCCTTGTATTTAGCTCATCCCTAACGGGCACAGAGCTTTCAGAAAAGTACGCAACAATAGAACTACTCTATGGAAGACTAGCAGAAACAATAGATATAATACATGATGTGCTTGCAATAATACTCCTTCTTCTCCTAAGCCCCATCCTGTTTAATGTGGGAATGGGTTATGCAGTAGCTGTAGCAGGTGGAATGTTCGCCTTCTCCATGATAATGAGAAGCTATATATTCCCATGGTTATTTGAGCTATCGGACTCATCGGAAGAACTTATGCTTCTTTCGGGGATATCATTACTTGCGATTATGATAGCCCTATCAGAACTTGCAGGTATATCAATAGTTATCGGAGCATTTTTTGCAGGGATCGCATTTTCGAAATTTCCTTATAATATAGAGCTTGTGGAAAGCATGGAATCCCTCAAGGATTTTTTTGCAGCCATACTTTTCTTTTCTCTGGGTGCCCTGGTCGCATCCCCAACAATACCCGCACTGAGCATAGCACTCATAATAATACTTGTTACGATGTTTTTGAAGCCCGTTTTGACGGCTATGTCTCTTATGCAGTACGGATATGACAAGAGGACAGCCTACAGATGTGCACTTACTTTGGACCAGATAAGTGAGTTCGTACTTATAATAGCCGTGCAGGCATATCTAGTGACCACAATCGCAGAGCCCGTGTTCCAGGGTATAATACTTGCAACCACCGTGACTATGATAACAACTTCCATAACCGACAACTACTCAGATAAGATACGAAACTGGCTCTGTGAGAACGTACCTCTGGAAACACCAGAAAACATACAACGGTACCATACAAAGATCAGTTCACACCTTAAGGACCATATAATACTTGTGGGCTACGATGTTCAGGGAGAAAAAATAGGCCAATATCTTATAGAAAACGATGTTGACTTTATTGTAATAGATCTAAACCCTGGTGTTTTCGAATCAGCAACGGAATTAAAAAATCATATATTTGGAAGTGCAATGGATGATAAAGTATGGGAGAAGTCCAACTACGAGGAAGCAAGCATGATTATCTCAACCCCACCACAAAAAAATATATCCGAAAAGGTACTTTCTCTGGACACAGACGCTACAAAGGTAGTAAGGGCAAATAAGTTTGAAGTAGCTAATCAAATGCTCGAAGAGGGTGCAGACTATGTCATGGTTCCATCGCTTCTTGCATCAGAACAACTGGTCGACTATGTAGAAGAAGTTATACACGGAGATGAGGAGACGATAAGTAAAATGAGGCAAGCTCTACTCAAAGATTTAAAAGATGGGCCCGATGGTTTTGAATAAAATAAATAATGGGGCCACCCGGATTTGAACCGGGGGTTGTGGATGTCACCCTCGGCATAAGCCGCACATCCTGGTTTCTATCATCCCGAAAAAACGGTCAATACTCCTATAGTCTGGAGTCCACCTTCAGCGCACCAACAGATGCTGTGCTGGGCCTGACTACACTATGGCCCCAAATATCTATTCTCTGAGTTCTTCCAGAGCCTCTATGATCTTATCGAGAACCTCTTGGTCGTCCGGAATCGAAAAGTTCTTCTTCCATATCCTATCGCCTTCATCACCAAAGAACCCCCTCGACAGAGATAAAAACATGTTTTCTCCGTCTTCTGATATGGCCTTTTTTCTTGCGACCTGTATGAAGTCATTTTCTCCGAACTTGACCTCGGTTCCCTTAACTGTTTCAAAATCTACCATTTTAATCACTTACTCAATTCGTCCCTATAGTTTAAAACTTTATTGGAAAAAATGGGGGCTCACTAGCTACCCTTATCCTCATACACCCGGAAGCTCGCGCCTCAGGTATCGGAATGGGGCGGTGCGCTCATTGCCCACGTTGACTTTATTCTCAAAACTTATAAGCTTCCCAATATGGGAAGATTTTTATATCAGTTAAAACAACTTTTGGTTGCATGTCAGAAGAAGGAACCGTCTGGGTAGAAGAAAGAGATGGTATATACTGGCCATCCGAAAATATGAAGGAAAAGGCCTTTGTGACTGATCCCGAAATATACAAAGAGGCCAGGAAGAATCCTGAAAAGTTCTGGGCAGAAAAGGCCTTAGAGCTTATAGACTGGTTCGACAGCGAATGGGACTACGTCCAGAAGTGGGAGCCTCCGTTTTTTAAATGGTTCGAAGGCGCAACCACAAATATTTCCCATAACTGTGTGGACAGACATATAGACGACAAGAAGGACAAGCCTGCGATAGTATGGGTGCCGGAACCCGTGGACGAGAAGAAGAGGGTTCTGACATACGGCGATCTCCATGAAGAGGTGCAGAAGTTCGCAAACGTGCTGAAGGAGATGGGAGTGGAGAAGGGCGACGCAGTTACGTTTTGGATGCCCATGATTCCGGAGACAGCTATCGCTGCTTTGGCGTGCCAGAGGATAGGTGCCTGGCATTCTATAGTATACACTGCCTTTTCACCGGAGGCTGTAAGGAAACGTATGGACGACGCTGGATCCGACATACTCATAACGGCCGACGGATTCTACAGACGTGGGAAGGTTGTAAAGCTGAAGGATAAGATAAACGATGCGCTCGATAGGGTTAGGGCTAAAAAATGTCTGGTTGTAAACAGAGCAAACTCTGATCCAGATATGGTTGAGGGGAGAGATCACTTCCTAGAAGATATAAAAGAAGGGGTTGAAAGCAATTGCGATTCCGAGGAATTAGATGCAGAAGATATAGGTTTCTTGCTTTACACATCGGGAACCACAGGCAAGCCCAAGGGAATAAAACACTCAGTCGGCGGATATCTGGTCCAGGCTGCACTCAGTATGAAGTGGGTTTTCGACTTCCACGAAGATGATATATTTTACTCCACGGCAGATATAGGATGGATAACCGGACACACATACACATTATATGGTCCTTTGATACACGGCGGAACAACGGTATGGTACGAAGGATCGCCTGATTATCCTAACCTCGAAAGATGGTGGGAAATAATAGAAGAAAACAAAGCTACTCAGTTTTATACGGCACCGACGGCTCTGAGGATGTTGATAAAAAGAGGTAAGGATCTGCCAAGCAACCATAATCTTTCGTCTCTCCGGATAATTGGATCTGTGGGAGAACCCATAGACCCGGAGACCTGGGAATGGTATTTCGAAGAAGTGGGTGGCGGAAGATGTCCTATCGTCGATACATACTGGCAGACCGAAACAGGTGGAATACTGCTTACATCGCTTCCTGGAATGGGTCCCTTTGTTCCTGGTGTAGCAGGTGCTCCGCTTCCGCCGGTAAACTATGATATTCTCGATAAAGAAGCCAATCCAACGGATAAGGGAGCCGTTGTGATAAAAAAACCCTTCTCGCCGGGCATGTTGAGAGGAGTCTACAAGAAACCAGACAAATACAAAGAGGAGTACTGGAGCAGATACGGTGATAAAATATACTTTTCGGGAGATGAAGGAATAAAAACAGAGCATGAAATAGGTGGACAGAGCCTGTTGAAGATTGTCGGGAGAATGGATGACCTACTGGAGGTAGCCGGCCACAGACTCGGAACTGCGGAAATAGAGGACGCGGTGCAGATGGTAGATGAAGTCGCCGAGGTAGCTGTCGTTGGAGAGCCCCATGATGTAAAAGGAGAGGTTCCTGCATTGTTTGTAATACTAATCGACGGTGCTGAACCTTCCGACGAACTGAAGAACAAGATAGTAAAATCCGTCCGTAGGGAGGTAGGTCCTGTAGCAACCCCCGGAGAGATATACTTCGTAGATGAGTGCCCAGAAACGGAATCGGGTAAAGTTATAAGACGATTCTTACGTTCTCTGTTAGAAGACAAAGAGTTGGGTGATATGAGAACGGCGAAGAATCCAGACTGTTTGAAGGAACTGGCCAAGAAAGTTGGGTACAACGGCCCGCAGGATATACCTGGCTACAACTGCTGAAACCCTTAGTTAGACCCTCTGGGCGTAAAATTTAAATTTCTTGGCCCAACAACAAAAAATATGAAAAAAAATGTGACTGCACTTTTGTTTTTAGTTACACTTATCTGCATGTCTTCCACAACAGTGGCAAATGAACCAGAAAACCTTCTTTTGAATCCTGGTTTTGAGTTTGGTGAAGAAGGGGTCGCGTACAACTGGACACATGAAACTACTGATACAGAGCGCATAAACGAACAGTCCCTGATTGGCGATTGGTCCATGTGGATGGGAGACATAACCACCGGCTACAGTGGACGGGAAACGACATCCCATTCTTTTGAAGTCTCGTCTGGAAAGGAATTCAAGTTCGGTATATATTACTATTTGGATGGGGTCAATGGACAGGACCCCGAGGACTATACTTTATTTGGCCGAATCCAGTGGCTGGATGAAAATAAAGATTGGTTGGGAACAAGCCAATCGCCAAGTTCAGGATTTTCTCCCAAAGAATTCGATGAATGGGAGAAAGACAAACACACCATTACAGCTCATGAGGATGCGGAATACGGAAGATTGAGAATTACAGCAAAGAGGGACGACGCAGATTACGAAAAAACCGATGTATACTGGGACAATGCCTCTATCAGGATGGTTGGGAGTAAAGAAAGCTACGATATAACCTTCAAGGTATTGTGTATGGAGGATGAGTACTTGGAAGGTGCTGGAGTTTATGTTGAGGGCATTGGTGAAAGGGAAACTGGCGAAAGGGGTGAGGTTACCTTTGAAGACATGGATCCGGATGTGTATAACTACGAAATTAGTAAAGACGGCTACGAAGCCATTGATGGTGAAGTAGAGATAGCTGATGGTGATGTCGAAGAAGAGGTAATTCTTGAGGAGAAGTATGAAGATGAAGAAGAGGTAGAAAGGATAGAGATAAACAGCGCGAGTTCGGAAGAACTAGAAGAAATAGTCAACATAGGTCCAACGATAGCCGAAAAAATATCAGAGGACTGCAACGATTTCTACGCACTGACGCAGCTTACGGATGTAAAGGGACTTGGAAAAAGTACTGTCCGGGAAATAATAGAAGAGGGGGTAGCCTACGTACTGCCCCCTGAAAACGAAGAATGGAAACTTTCTCAAAACGTGTGCAACGGAGAAGACGAAGGAGAAGAAAACGGTATGTTCATAAAAGATGCACCAGAGGAGTTTGAAGGACAAGAACTGGAGATGGAAGAAATAAAAGAAGAGGTATGTCCTGACAAAAAAGTTATAGAGCCAGAAGACGAAGAAGAGGACGAAGAAAGATTTGTTCTGTTCGACTACGACAGAAAAGTCTATGTCGGAGGAACTATAGAGTCAACTGTCCTTGTAAGAAATCACAACAACTACAGTGAGTTTAGACTGTATTCGTACCTATACAGAGAACACGAATGTTTGAACCAGGGTTGCTGGACAGGAAACGAAAGAAACGTTGAAGTAAAGACAGACGAAAAGAAAATTATACATCTTAAAAACAAAGTGAAGGATGACGTAGAGCCGGGGATCTACGACTTCACTGTAAGAATAAGAAATGAAACTGATCTAGAGGGATCTGTTGAAGTAACAGAAAGAGAGTCCATGGAAGAAAGGAAAAGTAAAGAAGTGAACAGAACAGAAATTCCGACAGGAAAGACCTACAAAAAAAGAGGTCCTCTTGAAAGTATTATTCACTCTCTACTCAGCCTTTTCTAAAGAACCTTTTCAAGAATCTTTCCGAAGACGGGTCTAGTTATAAGAACCCCTGCCAGGACACCTATTATCGTTGTAATTGCAAAACCCCTCATCATCCCTATACCCACAAAGCCAAGTACAACCATCGCCATTATAGTAGTTGCTGCCGCCGTGAATACTATGAAAAAGGCTCTCTTTATCCTTCGTTTGAGTGAGTATTTACTTTTGTCTTCATCCTTTTCTCTGAGAGTCTCCGAAGTTATAACAATCTGATCGTCAACAGAAGAACCGATTGCAGCAACTATTCCCGCTATTGCAGGAAGGTCTATAGTCCAGTTTATCAGTGAGGCAAACCCTAGTATAATTAAGACTTCGGAAAAGGATGTAAGAAGTACAGGAGCTATTATCTCCTTCTTTCTGTAGATTAAGAAAACTATTACAGTTACTGCTATCAATGCGCCCAATCCTGCGAAAAGTGAGGATCTTATCATCTCTTCACCCAGTCTTGGACTTATGGAATCCATCTGGACCCGCTTGACTTCAACAGGTAGCCTGCCACTGTCAAGAACAGATTGAAGTCTGTTCATCTCCTCAAGAGCGCCCTCTCTTGTCTCTCTGGAACCTGTGATCATCGGCTCCTGAACAGCCTCTCCTATAAGACTTTCCTGTATATTAAGAGCTGTTACTTCCTCTCCGTCCATGAAAAGAACCATGGAGGCCTCATTCATTCCGTGTGTAAGTGAGGCAAATCTTTCGGCTCCTTCGGACGATATAAGAATCTTAAATCTGAAGTCATGAAAACCCGTCTCTCTGTTTTCGGTGACGTATGCGTCTCTGCCTGTTTTGTATACATGCCTTATATCTTCCGAGTCAAACACCCTACCACCAAGAACCATGGATTCGTTTGTTATATTCCATACCTCGAAATGCATTCCCTGAAGTTCAATAGTATCGTTAATATTCAAGGTTCTTTCGTCGTAGTATACGTCCCCATTTCCCCTTTCAAAACTATATACCTCGTCGACAATCACAAGGTCAACGGTGGTCTGGTTGTTGAAATCCAAGGTCCTGGGTATATATGCCTCGAATTCCCCTGTCCTTTCCAGAAGCTCTTCAACAACTGTCCTTCCAACACCAGCGGCCTCTATCTGTATAAAATCACCGGCCGGACCGCTCATCCTTTCAAACTCCATCTCATCGAGGCCGAAGACATTTAATCTTGTTTCCAAAGCCGTTATGGTCTCAGACATAAGCCTATCTTTCTCTGTTTCGTTTATGCCTTCTTCGAACTGTGGCTCAAGTAGAACCCTCGTACCGCCTATCAAATCCATACCAAAATCCAGGTTGATTCTCCTAACCTCCTCGGTTGTTATCCCAAGACCCTGTCCGTCTGCCTGTACTATCACAAGCTCTTCTGATGTCCTAACATTCATTGTCCCCTCATAATCTTCGAATCTGGCCAGGTCCTCTGGGGAATCTATAGGCTCACCGTTTATACTAACTATCCTTTCGCCCTGCTCGATCCTTCCTAAAAAGGGAGAATCCTCGGATATTGTTGTTATTACAGCACCACTGGCAAAGGGGTTACTGAAAAGGGAAAACATCGACAGAGCCAGCGCTATGATAAGCACCCAAACCCTCCATTCGTCCAAAAGGCTCAATACTGTTTTCTTCATCTTTCCACCCACCATCTTATTATCGATGCATTTCCAAACCAGGTCGATATAAAGTCTATAATTAGAGCTATTATAAGTACGACTGCAACCTCTCTAAGGGCCTGTGCTGTTGTTGTAATATACAAAACAACTAGAGCAGACAGTGTAGTTACCATCATAGCCATGGTTGTCTTCATGGCAGAAAAGGTCCTATGTGATATACTGCCCTTCCTCCTCTTCATTACTCTTGTTACAAGTACAACATCGGAGTCAACGGAGTAACCTATAACCAGCAGAAGTCCTGCAAAAGACGCCAGCGTCAGTGGTATTTCAAAAAGTTGCATAATGGCAAGAACAGCTATCATATCTACGCTTACTGCGTAGATAATAGCAACAAACGGTATAACGTCTCGGAACACAAAAAACACTACTATACCCATAAATATGAATGCAGCTATAAGGGCAAGCCTGGACTGCTGCCAGAAACCCTCTGCAAGAGACGGATCAACTCTATTGAACGAGTAGTCTACGATCTCAAAACCCTTTTCTTCTAATAGATCTATCATATCCTGTTCTGTTGTCTCTGGGCCTGTTCTTACCACAAGCCTTCTTTCTGTTGGAGAAGTTGAAACCCTTATTTCAGACTCTATACCTCTTTTATCAAAGTATAGCTCTAATTCACGGGCATCTACATCCTCATCTCTTGGAATATTTACTGTGAGCTGGTTTCCTCCTCTTAATGTCATTCCCTTGAGAAACCATTCCCCTTCCTGCTTTGATCCTCTTTCTCTTCCCATATTATAGTAGAGAAATCCTGAGGAAAGAATCAGCATACAAAGAGATATTGCAAAAAGCATTCTCTTGTCTGCACCGTCGTACCAGTTCTGTAGCTTCTTTATTGTTTTTTCAAGCATACTAAACCCTTTTAATATTGGCTCTATTAAAAACTAACTGAAAGGATAAAAATCTTTCCTCTGGGTGAGCAGATGTTATATATCTTCTCGTTCCTGTTCATCGGTTTCCTAATAGGTGTAATTACAGGGCTTATTCCGGGCTTCCATCCCAATCTCATAGCGACTCTGGCTGTAAGCTACGCTATATTCCCTCCGCTTGAGTCCTCGGTCATCCTCGTATCTGCTGGTGTTACAAACACTTTCATAAACTTTATACCTGCTATATATCTCGGAGCCCCGTCGGCATCAACTGCTTTATCAGTACTTCCAGGACACAAACTTCTCCTTGAAGGAAGGGGTAGAGAGGCGATAAGGCTAACTGTTGTGGGTGGGTTGATTTCAGTATCTATAGTTACGATACTTTTTCCTGTATTTTTCTTTGGGTTGGATAGGATATACGGTGCACTCCAAAACTACATGCCCTTTGTCCTCATATTAATAATAGTATTTATGGTTTGGAAAGACAGGAGAATCGACTCTATTTTGTTTTTCTTTCTGTCCGGGATGCTAGGGTATATCGTACTTGAACATAACTTTATAGGAACAATGCATGATCTTTTTCCACTTCTGGCAGGACTTTTTGGTATCCCAATGTTGATCCATTCCTTCAGAAAAGATCCGGAAATTCCCCTTGAAGATCGCTCCATAAAACATATAGGTAGAAGGGAAGCCGTAAGAGAGGGTACACTTGGATCTATTGCGGGAATCATAGTCGGGCTGCTGCCTGGAATAGGATCAGCGCAAGCAACATATATGGTAAGGGAGCTGACGGATGAAGATAGTGAAAGAGGATTTATGATGGCAATAGGCGGTGTTAATACCTCCAATATTCTTGTCTCAATAGTAGCGGTTTATATTATAGGAAGGGCCAGGAGCGGTATAGCAGTTTCGATTCAGAACTTAATGAAGACTTTAACATTTAACAACGCTGTGGTTCTTGTTCTAACTGGTTTTATATCAGCGGGTCTGGCAGCCGGTGCAGCAATATATCTTGCAAAAAGAAGTTTAAGGCTTTTTAGAAAGATGGATTATCGCAGACTTTGTTTTGGTGTACTTGTCTTTATACTCTCTATATCTTTACTACTAACAGGGCCAAAGGGTCTTGGTGTTGCACTAGTAGGTTCATCTATAGGGCTATCCTGTCTTCTTTCCGGATCAAGAAGAAGTTATCTTATGGGTTCTATACTTTTCCCTGTGATACTGTTCTTTCTGTAGTGCCTAAAAATCTATATTACATCAGGACTTTTTTACCTATAGATCCGTTTCCAACTATGTATATATCTCCACCACAACCACATCTTCCTTTAAGAGGAACTCTCCTAAAATTTCTGTTGCAGTCATCACATTGAAAACCGTTGACTTCATCGACTGTAGTTTCCCTTGGATTTTTCTTTACCGAGACGTCCCTATCTCTGTCAACAGAGTTTCCGTTTATTATCTCATCCATTGTTGACTGTCTACCATCGCCGAGCAACTCCTGTTTATCAACCCCTATTACATTAAATATTCTCTCAAGGGGAGGAAGAAGTTGGGAGTTGATATAGTAGTCTGTGTCTACCTTGAGATCGTTTTCTCTTATATAATCCGGGCTTTCCACACGCTTAGAAATCATCTGATTGCCCTCTATTATTACGTAAGGGATCCTCTGACCTGGCGCAGGCGCATTGGAGGGGTCCCTTCTTTTCATTTTTTTAGCAAGTTCTATATGAGGAAGCACGCCGTCGTAGTTTTCCAGTTTTTTAGTTATGGATTTTACAACCTGTAATTTTTCAAGGGAAACATCCCTGTTTGCTATCTCATTTATAATCTCTTTGACGTGTTTTATAGCCTTGTTTATGTCTCCCTCCTTCAGGATTATATCAATAACTTCCTCCATCGTATCAGAAACTATTGGTGGCCAGTCTCTCCTCACGGTCTCTATGCCCTTCATATCCATGCCTTCTTCCCAGTCGTCTCCGCTCTTTTCAAATGACCATCCTGCGTATCTTTTCTTTGTTAAAATTAGGAACGAACGGTATATCTTCTCTGGTTCGAGTATAAGTCTTCCGGGAAGTTTATCTGTTATAAACTGGGACAGTTCCTGAGAAATATCATAGGCTTCATCAAGATTCTTTGTTCCCGAGTCTATCATTACAGAGTCTGTGTCGCCGTACACGGTCCTGTATCCATACTCGTCTTCTATCATATCCCTTGTCCTTTCTATGGTCTCCCTACCCCACGCAGTTATTGCATTGGCTATCTCAAGCCTGTACAGCCTGGTTCTGTAGTAACCAGTATATCCATAAAAACTGTTTGTCATTATTTTTATTGCCAGCTGCTTGGCGTCCAGTCTGTTGTACTCACTCTCGTCGTCCTTTGCCTCGTTCATCTCTTTTTTTACTTCCGATCTAGCATCTATAAGATCCTCTACGGTTTTTGCAAGTATGCCCTTTCTCACGTCTCTTTTCACAAAATATCCTCCAGATGGTGCTTCGTGAACCTGATCATCATCGAGATCAAACTTATCAGGCTCACCGGAAAGAAGTGTCGTTGGGCATATATTATACGTACTCATAATCGATGGATACAATGATTTAAAATCGAGTACCGCTATACATGAATCTGTATGAAGTCCCTTGTCTGGTTCAAGTACCAACCCCCCTTTAAGTGCTGCCTTCTTTCTTCTCTTGTTCCTCCTGTCCATCTCGTCACCTGTGGGTTTTTCTGGAAAAACAAAATCCCTTTCTTTAAACTCGTAAAGTAGCATATTACTTACACGCTGTGTCTGGCCCCCAAAACAGTCGCTCAGAATAAGCCTCGACGTCTTCGCTAACTCGAAGAACTTATCAAGCAAGTTCTGTTCAACTAGAAGTCTGAGTGCAAGGTCTGCATCTTTTTCACAATATTTTACGAACTCCTGTAGCTTTTTACCCCCTGCATTCCAAAGATTCTTCATGTCCTCGTATTCGACGTCTTCCTTACCTTCACCAAGAAGTTCCTTTGATACCGTATCTAGATCGTAGCGCATCATCCTGTGATATACATCGTTCTTAAGTATTGTATAGGGATCTGCTACAACTCTACCGACTATCTTAACATCTGTGTTGTTTCCATATGTGTTACAGTAAACACTCTTCTCACACCTTCCAAAGTCCTTTCTAAGATTGTGTTTTTCCAACCTTTTGATTAGGTAAGAAAGGTCGAAATCCTCAACGTTGTAGCCCGTTATAACATCTGGATCATAGTCTTCTAGTATCTCCAAAAAGTTTTCCAACATCTCTTCTTCATTTTCAAAATGCTTTCCTGTTGTACTACCGGGCTTCGCAACAAGAACCATCTTTTCCTTTCCTTTGAAATCTGGTTTAAAAGAACATGATATGAGAACTATAGGATCTTTGTCTGCGTCGACCATCCTATCGTCTTCCTGTGCTATACATTCTATATCAAATGAAAGATATCTGAGGTCGACGTTCTTTTTTATATCGAGAGGCTTTATTTCCTCGGCCTCCACGGCCTTACAATCGACTATTTCTGTATCCACATATTTACCTTCCACATCAACCCAGTGCATCCCGCCCAGGTCTTTGTCTATAATATACCTGTATTTGTAAAGTATATCGGTTTCATATAATTTCTTTACAGGTTTTTTATCTCTAAGATATTCCCTCATATCACGAACCGTTGATGGGTTTCTAAGAACTATCTTAAGAACCTTCTTTTTGTCCGGATTAAAACCTATTGGAAGATATCTTTTTACCTCTTCAATCTTCTCCACCGCCCCAGAAAATTCCTCTTCAAGTAACTCAAGAATTTCGTCCTTTGATCCATTTCCCTGATCGGGAAGGCAATAAAAATAAGGTCGGAAGTTCTTGTCCAGGACACAGACAGTTTCGCCATCTTCTTTCTTTCCAAACAACCTCATAACAGGTTCGTTGTTAACTACCTTATAGTCGGCGTCAAGTATCTGCATTTTCATAATATCATCAATTATCTTACAAAGTAAAATACATTTCTACACTAAAAGGTTTATTTGTTGAAATCACCAAAGAGACTTTCAGATATTAACCTCTTCCACCTCTCTTGTCTTTAGGTTAACAAGGTACGCTGTTTTATCGTTTGTCGAAATTAATGTCACACCCTTGTAGTTTGTTACCGTATTTTCCTCTCCCGAAACATGTATAATATCGGGCACTTCTTTGATAAGATATCTATCCTTCAATGAGTGCATTTCCACGGGATCGAGATGTCTTTTTTTGAGAAGTGCAGTAAGTGTTTCCTTTGTACCAAGATTCAGTTCATCCTTTGCCTTCTTCACAGACTCACCGTTGTGAACAAGTATTCGTATATCATCTATATTACATCTCAAGGGATCTATATCACAAAGTTCTCCCGGTTCATCTGAAATATGTACTATATCCATCTCTTCTACGTCCGTATCAGAAGTACAAAATATATAATCAGGGTCTATCTCTCCCAGTCGTTTTTTTGTATCTTTATCGATCTTAGAAACGAAGAGTGCACTGAGATCTTTATCGAGGGTAGCCACGTTCTTGCGAATCGGTACGTCGGGATAAACTATCTTTTTTGGGCTCATAACCACTTCCTTGTTTTTTATTACATCACCCTTCACTCCAACAACTTCATCGTTGATGAATCCATTGTCTGTTTTCAGAGTAAGTTCACCTGTCTTATCCTCTAAAATAACTTCTCCATCTCCTGTTTTTCTTACCATTCCTATCACAGAAGACTTTCCCGAAGAAAGATTGTTAATTGAAGATATGTTGGCGCCATCGAGCCTATTTTTTACTTCGTTTTTAAGAAACTCAAACCTATCGAGGTAAAACTGTGTAAATTCTGATATATGAACCTCGCCTCCCTTCTCGTACTCAAGATGTACTACCTTTGGTTTGGGTATAATCAGTTTTTTTACATCGTTTTTGGTGATAACGAGATCTGTGTTCTCGATAAGTTTTTTGAGGAGATTATCATCAAGACTATCCAACTCTTCTAAAACTTCAGGACTTAACAGCTTCCCCTTTTCGAGGAAATCTTCTACTAGGCTCATTAAAACCATTTATGTTGTGTTATGAATTTGTCTAGACTTTCTTTAGGAATTATTGCTTCCTTCATTCCTTCATTTTCCTTCATGAAAGTTATCTTTACCTTTTGTATACCCCTATCATCCCACTCTTTCAAAACCATTTTTTTCATTTTAACCAAAATAGTATTTTTCTTTGAGAAGATTCTTTACCTGGTTTTTAACGTTCACAGAAACAGCCGGTTTGATCAGTCTAGTCCTTCCATATCTTCCTTTAGATGTTACCTTGGCCTGTATTATTCCTAACATATCAAGCTCGGATATAAGATCTGAAACCCTTCTCTGTGTTAAAGGATTCAACCCAGAAGTTCTACAAACCTCTTCATAAAGTGAATGTACTTCTCCTGTCTGTATCATCTCATCCCTGTCCTCAAAAAGATTGATTATAGACCAAAGAACCGCCTGTGACTGTCTAGGTTGACTTTCAACAACCTCAAGAACTTTGTTTCTATCTATTTCATTTTCTGCCCTATCTACATGTTCTCCTCTAACCTTTTCTGCATCGGATCTCTCTGCAAGTTCGCCTGAAACTCTTAAAAGATCTATAGCACGCCTTGCGTCTCCATGCTCCTGTGCAGCAAGAGCAGCACATTTTTGAACAACACCTCCACCAACAACTCCTTCAACAAATGCTTTATCGGCCCTTGACTGAAGTATATCCTCTAGCTGTGTAGCATTATATGGACTGAAAAGTAACTCCTCTTCAGAAAGGCTTGATTTAACTCTGGGGTCCAAATCATTTGTAAAGGAAAGGTCGTTTGAAATACCTACAAGACTGAGCTTAGAATTTTTAAGTTCCTCATTAACACGTGTAAGATTGTATAAAAACTCATCTCCTGTTTTTTCCACTAGAGAGTCTATCTCATCAAGTATCAGTATAAGTATTCTCTTATCATCATCTAAAGCATCAAAAAATCTTTCATAAACTTCGTCGGTCGGAAGACCTGTTGAAGGTACTTCTTTACCAAACTTTCTAGCAAGCTCGGCCACAAGTCTGTATTCTGTATCAGCAACCTTTCTGAGTTTACAGTTAAGATATACAATCTTAACCTCTGTTCCGTTTTCCTCACCTTTTTCTCTAAGTTTTTCTGTGACACTTTTTATAACAGCACTTTTTCCAGTACCAGTTTTACCATATACAAAAAGGTTTGAAGGTTTATTTCCCTTTAAAGAAGGTGCGAGAAGGGATGCTATAGATCTTATCTCCTTGTTTCTATGTGGTAGGTT
Organism: Candidatus Aenigmatarchaeota archaeon; assembly: GCA_003553905.1. Taxonomy (GTDB): domain Archaea; phylum Aenigmatarchaeota; class Aenigmatarchaeia; order PWEA01; family PWEA01; genus PWEA01. The sequence goes on along the minus strand of PWEA01000032.1, from coordinate 6,449 downwards.
TTTAGGATTGTGGTTTGTTGAAAGAAGATTTTTATTTTGAAAAAGACTTTCCTTTTTCATGTATTCGTCAAAAATTGTATCCAATGATTGTTGCTGCATTAAAACACCTCCACTGCGTCCCACACCCCAAAACCGGGACGAGTGTCTTGCTAAAAATAGGATATGTTTTGTATAAAAAGCTATTTGCACGTGAAACGAAGGGGTCGGTAATATGAATACAAACACCCCTTTATTTCAGGTGGAGAGACTTTCTACTGGAAATAAGGGGGTATTTTCTTAACGTGGAAAAAATTACACCCCCTTGTTTCACGTGGAACTTCAAATGAAAGAAAATGAATACTGTGAATTTATGAAAACAGGAGACTCACACACCCTTATTTCCTATGGAGAAAAACCTATGTATGTATGTATTAAAACGTATAACAATGTTATAATGTAATGAAAATCATACACAGTCTTTCAATTTTATTTTCCAAAGGAAAACAAGGTGTCAGGTCTTTTATTTATGTAGTGCCTAAAGATTTTTCAGTTTTTCTTCAGAAACCTTGGACTTAGGTCCCAAATATTTCAAAACCTTCTGTCTTACCCTTTTCCCTTCTCTTATACTTTTGACAAGGTAAAGATATTTGTTTCCGTTTATTGTTTTTTCCCGTATAAAGGACATAGATACTTTTAGGCACTACAGGTTTTTCAAACTACTGGTTAAAATTTAAACGATAAAAAATAAACTCTTTCCAATGCCAAAAAGTTTACAAAAATATATAGAAAAGATAAGGAAAGAAGTAAGAAGAAAGACAGAAAATTTAATTTTCAGCCATAAATTTGTTGTATATTTCACTTTAACCTTTCTTTTTCTCTCATATATCGCTATATTTTTTATAGATATAAGGAATATTTTTGGTCTTAGATCAGTTTTTGATGGTTTTTTGGTCCCATTTTTTTGGGATCGTTTATTTATGGAAGCTGGTCCAGTCGAAAATATTCAGTGGATATTTTTAACATGTTTTATTTTACTAAGTTCCTGGCTTTCGTTCACGACAAAAAATGAAGATGGTTTTACAGACGAAAGTATATTTTGGATGCTTTTTGCAGTTGCGGGTGTATTTATGGTTCTTGAAGATGTGGGAAATATAAGACATATAATGATAAGAAGAAACCCCAACTTATCGTGGATTATGAGAAATACTCTTGAAACTTTGTTTTTTGGTCTTCTTGGATCACTTCCTGTTTTGGCAGTCGTCAAATATAGAAAAAACATTTTCAGGAGTAAAACCACATCCAAACTACTTCTCCTAGGCTTTGTCTTCTATATTTGTGCTGCTACACTTTCAGGACCTGTAGAAGTTACAGATATAGATACAGAGATAGGAAATAAGTTTTACGAGTTCTCGGTTTTTTTCGGCGGTGAAGATTTTAGAGAGGCCTTCGAAGAGGGAGATAGAAGAATAGAAAGTATCGAGAAAGAAAAAGATATAATTATGATGGATGTAAGGACAAGGTTTACAGATTTTGTCGTGGAAGAAAGCCTTGAGTTACTTGGTGCAACATTCCTACTTGCATCTGCACTCTCCTATAAAGAGTTTATATCTACTTAAATTTTAGGTACTACAGAACAATCTTATATATCCAGCTCTTGTGTTGTGAACTTTCTTTCACAATATCCGCACTTTAACATGACAGGTTTTTTATCAATAATTTCAAACGATACATCGAGTGGTTCGTCGGTATTTGTTACACAATGTGGGTTGGGACATTCCAAAACACCTTCTATTTTTTCAGGGAGTTCGACAAGTTTCTTTTCAACCACACTCTGATTATCTATAATATTGACAGTAGCTTCAGGTGCCAACACGGAGACAGACATAACCTCCTCTTCTTTGAGCTTTCTATCCTCTACCTTTAAAATATCTTTTCTTTCCATTTTGGAACTTTCAACATTCATTAGAAGTGATGTAGTCCTTTTAGAGCTTCCATCCAGCCCCAGAAGACTCATTACAACGAGTCCTTTACCAGGAGATATATGATCTATAACAGTTCCATTTGAAATCTTGCTAACCTTCAGATCAGACATTCACTTCAACCCCCAAAAGTTCAAGTATTATACCCATCCTTGCTGGTACTCCGTTTTTTGCTTGTTCAAAATATCTTGCCTGTGGAAGTTTATCCCCCTCGGGCTTTATTTCATCTATCCTTGGAAGCGGATGCATAAGAATAGCGTCCTTTTTCATCTCTTTAACTCTCTCTTCGTCCAGCACAAACACATCCTTTACCCTTTCATATTCTTGTTTATCGGGAAATCTTTCCTTTTGTATTCTTGTGGTGTAAAGCACATCGAGATCTTTAATCTTCATTTTATTTGTTTCTTCCTCTACTCCTACCTCCTTAACAATATGTTCAGGCATTTTTGTTTCATCAGGAGAGATTAGCCTTATTTCAACACTGTAGTTATCAAGCGCTTCGGCAAGAGAATGTACAGTTCTTCCATATTTAAGATCACCCATCATACCTATTTTCAGTCCATCTATACTCCCGAACTCTTTTTTTATCGTAAAAAGATCAAGTAAGGTTTGGGTAGGGTGTTGGTTTGCACCATCACCACCGTTTATAATAGGAACTTTTGTTTTCTCTGTAAGCATCCTGGCAGTTCCTTCATAGGGACTCCTCACCACGCATATATCTGTATATCCTGCAACAACCTTGCCTGTGTCGGTTATATTTTCTCCTTTCTGTACAGAACTTACTTCGCTTGCGAGGTTTATTGTGGTTCCACCAAGTCTTTGCATAGCAGCCTCAAAAGAAAGCCTTGTTCTTGTGGAAGGTTCTAAAAACAATGTAGAAAGTATACAGCCCGGAAGAATGTCGGAGGCCTTTCTTTTTGTTAATTTTTCAACCTCGGAGGCAGTTGAAAGAAAGGACTCTATATCAGAACGTTCTAGGTCGTTTATTGATATAAGATTTTTCTTCAAATACGACCCTAGATAATTTTGTTTCCTATTTATTTAAGTTTTTAATATCCTCAGTACAAAGGAGATAAAACATGATGCCGAACTTAGATCCCTCGAAAATACAGAAGATGATGAAGAAGATGGGTATGGATACAGAAGACATAAACGCGGTAGAGGTTGAAATAAAGACCAAGGAAGGAAAGCTTCTTGTTAATAATCCTTCTGTCATGAAGATAAACATGCAGGGTAAGGAGATGCTTCAGGTTGAAGGTGAATTGGTGGAAGTCGAAGAGAAAAAAGATACGGAGATTGAGTTCACAGATGAAGATGTTGAAACAGTGATGGAAAAGACAGGTGCTTCAAAGAAGGAAGCCAAGGAAGCTTTGAAGGAAGAAGAAGACCTTGCTATGGCAATTATGAAGTTGAAGTGAACATTCACATCTACTTAACACAACGACATTCTTCTTAATTTTTATTTTATCCACGTTCACACTATTTCATATTTTCAAGAACAAGAACAGCGCCAAGTCCTATGGCCCCTGAAATAACTATTCCTATATTACTCAGGACTGTTTGACCCGGGACTATCTTATCGACGGGAAGTTTGAGGGCCCCCAACATCAGTCCAATCATAAATGAAAGTGTAAGCTCCTTGTGGTTGTCCAGAAACCATTTTATTGCTCTTGAAAAGAACACAAGGGAAACAATCCCACCCGAAATGAAAATAACTATGTCCTGATATACAAGGTTCTTGAGTGATCCCAGTAGGTATTCGTACTGTCCAAGCATCAGTACGACAAAGGACCCGGATATTCCCGGAAGTATCATTGCGCATATGGCCAGTATTCCCGAGACAAACACAACACCGGGTCCGTGACCGAGGTTGAAATACTCCATACTTACGGCCATATATGATATAAACAACCCTAGAAGCACTGAAATTATATTTTTATGGTTTACAACTGCCTTTCTTCTGTATACAACGACGGAGGAAGAAAGTATAAGGCCAAAGAAGAAGGCATATACCAGCGATGCGTAGTTGTCCAGCAGGAAAAGTATAACATGGGATGCAGTCAAAAAGGCCAGGGTAACACCGAGACCAACAGGAAAAAGAAAGTCCAGATCCACACCTTTGATATTTCTTGGATCTATAGATTCTATTGCGGTTATAAAACGCTCGTATATTCCTGTTATGAGGGCTATTGTTCCCCCGGAAACTCCTGGTATTATATCTGCCAGTCCCATAAAGATTCCCTTTAGAAACAGCCTTAACCTTTCCTTGAACTCCATACCATAGTCTTTGTCTGGATAAATAAATGGTTTGAAAACAAAACAATCCTTGTGTTATAATGGTCTACAGCCTACCGTATATCTTCGTTCGTGGAAGGGTTGTACACGGCATAGGAAGAAGTAAAAAATATCTTAAGAAGAACAGGTACAGAGACCAGTTTAGGAACAAAATGAAGATAGACCCAAGGCTTGGTACGCTTAATCTTAAGCTTGACGACAACAACAGCAAAAGGCTTCGGGATATAAGCTGGCACAATGGGATTTGGATAGAGGGATTTGAGGAAGACGGAGAAAAACATGGGGCTACAGAGGCCTATCCCGCGGAGCTTATGGATGTGGACTGTGCTGTGGTGGTTCCTGAGGAGAGAAAGACATATCGAACAATGGAGGTAGTTGCCAACCCCAAGTTGAGAAGTTTTCTAGGACTTAAAGACGGTGATGTTGTTGATGTCAAAGTCTTCATAAAACCCGAGGATTCCTGGCTTTGAGGATGTAGTGCCTAAAACTCAACCAAAAACATCCATTACAGACCTATACACGTCCTGCGGCTCCACTATGCTTCTTTCTACGTTTTTCGTTATAACCACAGCTTCTTCGTGGTGGTCCCCCTTTAGTTTCCCATGTTCTGTTTCCTCTGGCAACGTTTGAACCTTTGCTTCACCAAAGGAACAGAAACCATGGTCCGAGATAAGTATAAGTCTGTTGTCTTCATCCTCCAGAAAACCTGTATCAAACAGTAACTCCCCCAACCTTTCATCGACTTCCTTGTACCAGTCCAGGACCATATCTTCACCCCAGTGGAAGTGCTGTACTCTATCCAACGTAGTAAACACAGACACCAATACATCAGGCCCCTCCCTAAGCACTTCCTTCGTTTTTTCCGTAACCTTTTCCAGTTCTTCATTCCACTCTTCTTCTGTCGTAGGAAGGCCATAACCAACCGGTTCAAAATCTACGTTGTAGCTGTACGGTGGGACCACAAAGGGAACGTTCAAAGCTCTTACATCCATATCAAGCTCGTCCCAGAAAAATTCCACGTCCAGGTCATCTCTACCCACAATATCTCCATCGTCCACGAACTCCTTGTGTCCATGTTCATTATAATACATACCAGAGAACATACCACACCATATAAGCGGCGACAGAGGATCTTCCTTCAGCTCTACAGTTCCTGGCTTGCACTCCTCAACGAGCCTCTTCCAGCTCGGAAGCTCGTCCAGGTTGGGTTTTATCATCTTCCAGGTAGCAGCGTCCACACCAAGTATAAGAAAAGTCATAATATCAAACCACGATTCCCCCGCCGTTTATCCTTCCGTTTCTATCTATAACGAAACGTCCTGTCTCCATTATCTCGTTAAAACTATCCACAGCAACCGGCTCCTCCAGCTCGATTACAATCTCACCTACTTCATGTTGTCCCAGTTCGTCACCATCCCCCTCCACGGCTTTCAGTGTAGAAGAGTCCAATCTCTTCTTTATTTCTCTAATACAGCCCTTTGATTCTTGCGTTGTGCATTTAAAGGTTATTTCCTCTTCTTTTTCTATTCCATCCGGATTTATCCAGAAAACGTTTGCATCTACTTCTTTTGTTACTTTTGGAGCATCTGAGGCGTCCGATATCATGTTCCCCCTTTCCAAGCCGCTTATACTTAGAACAAGTCCTGTGCATTCACCTGAGCCTACCCTTTCCGGTTCCGAGCCAAACTTCTTTATCTTTTTCACCGTGGCCTCCGCACCCCTTGGGAGCACCTTTACAGTATCCCCTTCCTTCACAGTCCCTGCTTCCACCTTGCCAACCACGACCTCCTCTCCATCCACCTTGTAAACATCCTGGACAGGCAAGCGCAGAGGCTTTTCGGTGGTGTCGGGCTTTGTTTCGAACCTCTTCAAAGCCTCCAGAACCGTCGGCCCGTCGTACCATTCCAGCACATGAGACCTTTCTACAACATTATCCCCTTCTTCGGCAGATATAGGAACCACATAGTTTGGATCTATGTCTATCTCATGAAGAAAGCCTTCCAACTCCTTTTTTACCTCTCTATATCGTCCCTCCTTTCTATCCACAAGGTCCATCTTGTTCATGGCTACGACTACCTGATCTATACCAAGCAGGGACAGGATATACGCATGCCTCTTCGTCTGTGGCATAACACCTTCATTAGCATCTATAACCAGTACGCCGGCTTCGGCCTGTGAGGCGCCGGTTATCATGTT
>PWEA01000036.1 GCA_003553905.1 Candidatus Aenigmatarchaeota archaeon | reverse complement strand
ATATATTGTATATTTACTCACTTTAACTCATACTGCGAGGGTAGCCAAGCATGGCCAACGGCGCAGCGTTGAGGGCGCTGTCCTATAGAGGTCCGAGGGTTCAAATCCCTTCCCTCGCACTATTTTACTACATGAGTGGAGCGATTGAAGTGAAAAAGTAAGCAAAATCTCTGATTCTGTGACATTTATCACACTTCTTGAACGGATGCGAAAGAAGTTGATAAAAATGGGCAGCGAATGTTATTGAGTTGCTAGGAACTTTTTTGAGAACTAAAAACGTGTGGAGCTATCGAAGGTGAGCTTCAAAAAAGCAGGATCGGTAAGTTAACAGTTTTTCTATTTTTAATTGTCGATCCTTGCTAATATTCTGCCGAAAGGATTATATTACTCTTTAAACATTATATTGTTAGGATATAGTATATATGAAAACAGCATATAGTAAGAGGTTTAAAAAAAAATCCATATTGGCTATCTGCTTGGTTGTTATCATCTTTTCAAGTGTTTTCGTCTCGGCAGTCAGTTATGAAGAGAGCGATGGGGGATACGATGTGGATAATGATGGGGACAAATTGACGGAGACGCCTCAATATCCTGAGAAGATAACAGTGGAGGTAAGAACGACGATAGAAACGGGACTCGGTGATACAGGAGTAGGAGACTTAGATGTTTTTATACACCGTGTTGACAAAAGATTCATTTATCCTATATATGAACCCCCTTGGAATTTAGGTAAGTGGGAGTGTAGAGATTCATACAATAACTTTTTGTTCAACCCAGCATACGATAAAGATACTGTAGAGGAATACCCTGACACAGATTTAACGGTACATTTAGAAGACCCAGAAGCGGACTTTGAAGGTGCTGGCGGTCTACCGGTCATCGAAGTCGATGGTGAATGGCAGTTCAACCCGTTCGCAGACGCCGATATACGGCGGGCGGTAAATCATCTCATCGATAGGACTTATATCGTTGAGGAGATGTATGACGACTACGGCTCTGAACGATTCATGGCGATGGGTCAAGAAACTGCAGGATACAAAGAATATTATAGGGACATAGTCGAAAGACTTGGTGTAGATGATCATGATCCTGAATTAGGTACACAGATGATACAAGACCGAATGGAATACTGGCGAGATACTGAATATATAGAAGATTGGACTGGTGAGTTAGTAACTGGTAATCAGGATGACGGATGGCATTTCGGTGGCGACGACATCGAACTTGAACTGATAATCAGGGTCGAAGATACTAGGCAGAGTATAGGACACTACTTTGGAGACCTCATGGAAGATCAAGGGTTTGTAGCAAACAGATACGAGCAGGAAGCTGCTACAGCCTTTCAACACACCCTGTTTTCCAATCCGGCTGATATGTTGTTCCACATGTATACGGGAAGATGGGAACATAGTGCAGCGAGTAAATACAAACATGAAACGATGAATAAGATGTACACGGGTTGGTATGGATGGTCACCTGGTTTACAGACACCTAGTTGGTGGCAGTACGAGGAACCTGAAGAGATAACAGAGTTAGGGAAAGATTTGATGGAAGGCAGGATTCAAGACGAAGAGGCATACTGGGAAGCCATGCAGACCTTGGCAGAATACGGTATGAGATCCGGTATGAGAGTCTTCATCGTAACACCTCATGAAGCCTATGTATACAACCCTGATAAGGTCTTTAATGCTGCACCAGATGTTGTTACTGGTTATTCCAGCATTTACACTCCTAGAACGTTGAAATTAGAGGATGATGATCATCTAAGAGGAGCTCTATATTCGCCCTTTGGAGCATTGTATATAGATAACTGGAACAGGATAGGCGGGTCAGGTGATAGAAATTCTCTATATGTACAGGATATGGTCAGAGATCATGCTATGTACAACCATCCAGTTAAAGGGACTCCTATCGGTATAAGAGCAGATCACGAAGTTCATTTGGATTATGAATGGGTCGAAGAAGATGAATATACTCTTGAAAAAAATGTCACTGTACCTTCTCACGCCGTAGATTACGATACTTCAACTCAAGAGTGGTATGAAGTCGGTGAAGGTATGGAAGCGGCTACTTCGGCCACTTTCGACTGGTTTGAGAACGGAGAAGGAGGCCTAGGTACTTTTCATGATGGTAATCCATTGACCTACAGAGATATACTTGCGTGGTACGCCTTCTCTAAAGAACTATCATTCGATGAGGGAGACGGATACTATTACGGCCCATGGGCGACCGTCAACGAGGGATGGTTCGACAATGTGAAAGGTATAGAACTACACACAGAAGATGGGAATGTAACATCTTATACCATATATGGTGATTATACGTTCTCTTCAGACGATATCGTAGCTGAATACTACTCTCAGACCCCGTTCAAACCGTGGCAGGTATATGAAGCCGCAAGGATCATGGTAGCTCAATTGGATGAAGAATCTGATCTCTGGCAAGGTGTAGATGGCGCAGGAGAAACATGGAGCTGGTCAGAAGCAGAGAATTGGATACATTTCATCAGCAGCACACAGGGTGAAACATTCAAAGCAGTCATGGAGAACATGATCACAGAGGAGTGGGAACCTGCATACTTCGACAATATGCCAGAAGAGGTAGACGGTATAGATGTTGCCTCTGAGATCCAAAGATCGATAGATTTCTACGATCAATACGATCACTTCTTCATCTCACAGGGACCGTTCAAGATCATAGAAATAGATGAACCTAACATGGTCATTGAGATGGAAAGATGTTGCCTAGAAGATGGATATCCATTAGCTCGTGATTACTGGGAAGATATCCTTTTAATAAGACAGCTTGAATTGACCGACCATACGGTACCTTCTTCAATTGATGCTGGTGAAGAATTCAATATTTCTGCAACCGGCCGTATACAGGAAGATTACCCTGTCAGAGAGTTATATGCTGCAGACGAGGGTGAAGTGACCTTTGAAATAATCGTTCCTGATGAAGAAGATCGAACTTTTACCATGTATGAACCTGTAGATGGTACGTTCGAGGATACGATCTCAGCAAACTTCACAGAAGGATTGAAAGGTACATACGATTGGCGATTAGAAGGAACTATCGAAGACGAAGTGAGGCCTTCCCTGAGAGAAGGGTCGATCACTATCCATAAAGCGGTATTTGAGATCACCAACTTCGACGTCGTTCCAACTGAAGGCAATGCTACCCTGGATGTTGATATAACCGCATATATCGAAAACGTCGGGGATGCTGAAGGAACTATAGAACTTGTGACTGATGATGTAGAGATAAATAATTGGACTCTTAAACCTGAAGAGGATGTAACCATAGATGAAACATACACATACGCTAAAGAAGGAATATATCACGTTGAACTCGGTGATGAAAATATTACTGTGGAGGTAGGTCCCATACCGACTTGTAGATTGACAGTAGAAACAGATGGGGAAGGTACAGTCGATATCGAGCCTGAGAAAGAGGAGTACGAGCACGGTGAGGAAGTTACCCTTACAGCCTTACCCGATGAAGGCCATGAGTTCGTAGGATGGGATGGAACGGATGAAACAGGAGAAGAGATCACCATCACGATGTACGATGATAAAGAAGTGACAGCTCACTTCCAGATCAATACCTACTCTGTAGAAATCGATATAGAAGGGGAAGGATCAGTAGAAATCGATCCGAAGCAGGATGAATACGAGTATGGAGAAGAAATCGAGTTGACCCCTGAACCCAAAGAAGGCTATGTATTCGATCACTGGGTTATCAACGGTGAGATCTACGAAGAGGAGACGATCGAGATCGAAATGTACGAGGATACAGAAATTACGGCACAATTCGATGAGAAAGAAAAAGATGGTGAGATACTGAATCCATTGATGATAGCTGCGATCGTTATAGCAGTCGCTATCATCGGTGCCATCGTGGCTGTGATGATGAAAAAGGATGGCGAAGAATCTGTTGAAGATGAATTCGATGAAGAAGATTTGTTCGAGGAAGAACTAGGGGAAGCAAAAGATTCAGAGTACTCAGAGGAAGATGTGAATGAAGAGGAATTATAGGAACCGAAAATATCAAAGTGGAAAAATACTTTTCCTCTCACTTTCTTATATCTGAAAAAATTGGTTTAAAAGGTATTTGTATACAAATAGTCGTTATTCCCTCCCCTCGCATAATTTTACTTTTCTTAACGATTGAAGAATATGAGGATTAGGGACAAATTTTGTATACAACTCTGCATAAGTTTCTGCTTTACCTGAATATACAATTCCATTTATCTTTTCATCTAGTAGCCTCTCTAAACCGGTTCTAACACACGTTAGTTAACACACACGCCGTTTTATAAAATAGAGTTGGGAAAGTACAAGCGGAAACCGAGGTAAGAGCCTCTTGATCAGATAGACTAGGAATCGGTTTGATATGCTCTTCCTATCCTTAGGATTCGCATCAAACATATCTTAGACACCCCTATAATCCGACTCAAAGACTTAGAAGCAGATAAGATAGTAAACTTATCAAAATTCAAATCCCAAGATGTTTATATATCGGGCTATTTTGAATTTTTTGTTTCAAAAAATTATAAGGTCAAATTTTAAGGATTTGAATAAATGTAATTTAGATATCTTTCAATCTTTTGATTTTATTTTATCTTCCGGGTATTTTTTTCCGTCGAGTAATATACTCCACTTTTGTGTTCTAATTCCTGAATAGCATTTTCTAGATTATCACCAGGGATATAATATCTACCATTTTCTTTCTCCTTTTCTATAGATTCAGACTTATTGACTTCGTCTCTTACTACATTATAATCCATATTTAGGACGTTAGATATATCCCTTATACTTATTCCGATCTGATGGTCTTTGATGTGCCCTAAAGCACTAGCAGCTCTTCTGTATAATAGATAAACAATAACTTTCTTTTTCTTTTCCATTTCATAAAATTCTTCTAAAAAAACAGGCTCTCCTGTTGATTTATCTATGCCGACGAAGTGTTTTAAAGCTAAAAATAATCTCAATCGATCAACTTTATCTTTTTCAACATATAAGTTTGTGAGAGGGTCCTCTTTTGAAATCATATAAAATTTATAAATCGAAGTTCTGATTTAAACTTTTTTGAAAGATTTGATTAAAGATTATTTTACGGATAATATCTATAGGGGAAAGTATTTTAGCGCGGAATATTTTTATCAATCTATGTTCAGAAAAGTTAGTTTTAAAGATAAATCAGGAAAAATCAATACCGGAAACTGGGAGCGAGATGGTATTGTTTACCGGGATAAAATTTATGATCCCGCTGATGTAGAGATATTACCCCCTACAACTCCAACAAAGATTATCTGCGTTGGCAGGAATTATTTAAAACATGCTGAAGAGATGGATAACGAACTCCCTGAAAAACCTCTTTTATTTATTAAAACTCCTAACTGTGTAGCCGGTCATGAAGATACGATCCAACTTT
>PWEA01000019.1 GCA_003553905.1 Candidatus Aenigmatarchaeota archaeon | reverse complement strand
ATTCAGAAGAATTATCTCTTATGGGTAGTATTTCTCTCCTTATCATATTCCTCTCTATCAGTGAATACTTTGGCATATCAATAATAGTTGGAGCGTTTGCAGCAGGATTAGCTATAAAGATCGATGTGGATAAAAACTCAGAGATATTAAATGGTATAGAATCTATTAAGTATTTTTTCTCGGCTATATTTTTTGCGATGTTAGGCGGACTTCTGACCATGCCAGACTTTCATACTTTGATTATAAAATTGGTGCTGGTCTTTTTAGTAGCAATAATAAAACCTTTTTTTACTATTTTGATTTTGCTTTGGGAAGGATTTGATACTAGGACATCCGCATTGACAGGTTTGCGTTTGAATCAAATGAGTGAGTTCACTCTTATGATCGCTATTGAAGGACTTTTAATAGGTATAATCACTTCTGAACTTTTCGATGCAATAATACTTGCAGCAGTATCCACTATGATATTATCTTCGATTACGATAAGAAAAGAAGAACAGATATTCCAAAAACTATTCAAAAAACTTCCGCATAAATATCCTGCTAAATGGATTGATAATAAAAGTAAAGTTCAACCGGATATGAACGATCATATTATCATCATTGGGTATGGGAGGCAAGGAAAAATGATGTTGAATCATTGCAAGTCTAAAAATCTTGATTGCCTTGTTATCGATAATGATCCTGTCAAGTTGGGTGAGTTAAAAAAAGAATGTGAAAATTATGTTCTTGGTGATGCGATGCATGACTACACACTAAAAAAAGCTTCAGCTGAAAAATCCAAAATAGTGATATCAACAATTGATAAGGACATCTTATCTCAAAAATTACTAGGGATGGAACTAGATTCCCTGGTCGTTCCAAAAACACATTCATTAGAAAAAACAAGGGAGTATTTAGAAAAAGGGGCATTTTGCGTAAATAATCCCGATATTTTAGTTTCTAGATTTTTGATTGAATATGTTAATGATGAAGTAATTTAGAACTTAATAATAAATTAACAATTATGACGTTGATCTAATTGTTTAATTCAATTTTTTTTAACCTTCTTCCCAAGACTAGAGAATGTAACAGAACATCAAGTATGTTTTTCAATTCATTCTTTTTAGAAAGTCATCTAAACTATGAATATTAGAATCATAAAGTAAAATAAAGTAGAATAGATCAATTTTAGCTCTTCAATTGTGTGGAGTTTTTGATAAAATATTGGGTCTAGCGGATTGCATGTTCACTATATACTCTCCTCTATTGAGAAAACTTTTATATCCCTACACTCATTACCTAATGTAATTAAGGAGTCTTAAAAATATAAAAAGTGATATTCATGGCTTCAAAGGATGAATCTAAAGAGGAAGCAGGTGACTGGTTCGATGAGCTGGACGAGGAGCTTGATAAGAAGACCTCGGAAGTATTTAGGGATCTGGGTGAAAAGGACGCTAGAATGGCAGAACTGAATAAGCAATTCATAAAAGATTTCTGGCGAGTATGGATCAAGTTTGAGAACAAACTCAACGTCCATTTTAGTATGAGACCAGACTACAGTTCTTTTGCACATTTTGATGAATTCCCCGAAGAATGGGAGTTCAGGGACGACTTCGATTTTTCTAACGTCAACAAAATAGAACTCATGGATAAGACCCAGGAAAACGATAGAACGGGAGATAGTTTAGTTCTCGAATATTACAGGGAAAACGATACTTTGAAGGTTGGATTGTTCTTTGAATTCAGCGAAGGCGAGAGGTATTACAAATACAGTGGATGGAAGCGAATCTATGTCAGGTCCTCTCTTTTCGATGAAGAGTTCCCGATAGAAGATGAAGAGATGGAAGACTTCCACGAAGTGCTGAAAGAAGTCGTTAAAAATTGGTACACATCTCATCTAGAGCGAGACAGAGACGTGATAATAGGTCACGTAAAGTCCGAGTATGATAAAGTCGATGAATATCCGGAGTAAACATTCAATCTAAAAACCCTTATTTTTATTTGATCTTGATTTTACATTTGGGCCGAGTCTGGTTGCTCTCACTTTCACCAACCCCTCCCCCGATAATTATTAAATAGCAGGCCTCCTTCGATAAGACCGGTCCAACAAAAATAAGCCGGACCAAGAATGTGATAAAATGCAAGAAGAAAAAAACCTTGCGCCCCATATAGAAGATATAAACCGGGCGCTAAACGAAAAGTTGAGCGAAGAACAAATCGAAGAGGAACTCCGTACCTACACAGATAGATACGGAGTACCCTTAGGAAGTGCGAAAAGATCCATCGTGAAGAAGTACGATGGTGATCCTCAAGAACTCTATATCAGCACGGAGAAAAAGATCGAAGATATAGAGGGTGATGAGCAAGGATTAAATCTCAAGTGCAGAGTTGTTTCTATAGATGACAAAGAGATCGAAGTAGATGATCAACCAAAACGTATCTGGTACGGTATAATCGGAGACGACACAGGTACGATCCCTTATACGTTATGGGAAGCCAAGTCTATAGAATTAGAAAAAGGAGATAATATTAAAATAGAGAACGCGTACGTGAACATGTGGAACGAGAAACCTCAAGTGAATATAGGTTCCAAAGCATCAGTTAAAAAAATCGATGAAGAAGAAGTACCAGAATTTGAAAGACAGCCGCAAAAACTAGACCTTAAAGATATAAGAGAAGATATGCAAGATTTAGAGATCACAGGGAGAGTTCTGTCCATGGAAGAGAAGACAGTTAATACAAAAGATGATGAAGAAAAACAACTATTTTCAGGCGTGATAGCCGACGAAACGGGCAAAGCACAGTTCAGCGCTTGGCACGATTTCGGCATATGCGAAGACGATGTAATTCAGGTTAAAGGTGGTTACGTAAGGAGTTGGCGAGGAGTACCTCAGTACAGTTTTGATGAGAATGCTGATGTTCGATTTTTAGATGACGACGAGTTACCTGAAGCTGAAGAACTCCAAGAAACTTCCGTTTACACAATTTCTGATCTAGCTAAGAGAGGTGGTGCAGTCGATGCTATAGTCGAAGCGGTGATGATCGATATAAAAAGCGGAAGCGGATTGATATTTAGATGTCCAGAATGTAATAGGGTTATACAAAAAGGAGCATGTAGAGTCCACGGTAAGGTAGAGGGCAAAGCAGATCTGAGAGTCAAAGGTATTTTAGATGACGGCACGGGAGCATTGACGGTCGTGATCAACAGAGAACTTACAGAAGATATATTGGATTATGACATAGATAAAGCGATGGATATAGCGAAAGATGAGATGAACCAGGATGTTATAAGAGACGAGATAGAGGAGAAATTGATAGCTCAGCCGTTGAAGGTGAGAGGGAACGTGACTAGTGACGATTACGGATTAATGCTGATAGCCGATGAAGTCGATAGACAAAGTATCGATGTGGAGAAAGAAGCTAGAGAGATGTTAGATGAGGTGAGAGTATGAGCGGAAACTCACACTTTCCCTCATTATATTTTCCGATAATACCTTTATCAAAAATAAAGGAGGTTTCAAGATGAGCAGGATTAGCATCCTTTTATCCTCGTTATCACTGCGGATGAGCAGGATTAACATCCTTCCATCATTAAAACTAAAGGAGGTTTCAAGATGAGTATGATCAATAGAGAAGTTGCTTGGAGAGTATTTGCGAGCGAGTTCAACGAGTCCACTCTAGAGATAGAAGGAGATGAGGAGAGAGCACCTAGCTATTTGGTGACCCCTCTAGGGGCAAAAATCAACCGATTATATGCAGTCGGTGTTCTTACTGAGAAAGAAAATATCGGTGATCCAGAAGAACCGATGTGGCGAGCAAGGGTTACCGACCAAACAGGAACGTTCTTTGTTTCCGCTGGCCAATATCAGCCTGAAGTGACTACGCCACTTACCAATATGGAACCTCCGATCTTTGTTGCTGTGGTAGGAAAAGCTAACACTTACGAACCGGACGATGAAACCTTTTTGACATCTATCAGAGCGGAGATCATCAAAGAAGTTTCTGAGGAACAGCGTGATAATTGGATAATAGAGGCTGCTCAATCCTTAAAAAAGAGACTAGAGGTAGCTATCGAGGCATCTAAGATGGAAGAGGTTTCTGTTGAAGAATTGGTCGAACTTGGATTCGATGAAAAATTAGCCGAAGGTTTCAAACTGGCTTCTGAGCATTATGACTCCATCGATTTCAATAGATACGAGAGGATGCTAGAAGATTCACTTCGTTATGTACTGCCTGAGTATGAAAGCAAATCGTTAGAAGAGATCGAAGAAGAGAGTGAAGAGGAAAGAGACGAAGAGTTGGAAGACTACATCCTAGATGTGGTAGCTGATATCGAAGATGAAGAAAATCTGGAAAATGGTGTGGATTACGAGAGAGTCAAAGATAAAGTGATGGAGGAGAAAGAAATTAGCCAGGAGGATTTCGAGGAGTCGGTAACCAGCTTGAGAAACGATGGAAAACTATACGAACCTGTTCTCGGGAACTTGAAGAGGATAGACTGATCAATCCTCTTCCTCTTTTTGTTCATTTATGGCTTCATCCATCTCTAAATCCCCTTCCACGACTTTTTTTGCTAATTTTTTAGAGATAGTTATGTCACCACTTTTGATCCGACTTCTACGCTGCATCTCTCTCATCTCGCCTTCAGTAGCTTCTACATCATAAGTTCCTTTTGCTAGGTCACCAGAACTCAATGCGATCTTTTTAGCCGCTTCTATATCTGGGGCTTCAGTCAACTTAGTCGTGTCCTCTTCGTTTACGATCTCGATCCTGACCGCGAGTCCTTTAAGAGAAGTTATAGTCCGATTTCTATTGGTTTTATCACCATGGCCTATCCGGACGGTCATCCTTCTAAAACTGTAATCTTCGATAAATCCCTCTACTTTCTTCCTCACATCTTCAGGAGAATCAGCGTGCATCGTTTCTAAAATTTTCCCATCCCCGATAAGTGCGATACCGGGCTGCGTTCCTGGATCTATACCAACAAGCATCTTCTGATAAGTTTGTTTACCTTTCAAAATAGAAAGAGCCTTTCTAACCCCTTTCCTGATATCTTCTTCTATACCGATCACGTTTTCAAACTCTATACCCTCAGCTTCCTTTGAGGTGGTTATCACCAAGTCAACATTTGGAGGGATCGGATCAGTTGGAGAGAGACTTACGAAAGCGATGTCTCTCTGTTTCAATTCCTTGACAATCTCATAGTAAAATTCGAAATTATCCGTGGCTACAGCTAATATCTTCACATGATTAGATAGGTACTTAATAGATATATTATTTTTGAAAAAGCTACTACTTTAAGTTAAAAAATGATCGACTTTTCCTAAAATTTGTGATCCAAATAGATTTCTGATGTTTTCCCAGAGACTTGTTAATTTCTTCGGGATTTCTTAACAACTGTAGTTTCAAGTCCATTTGTTAACAAAATCCATTTGAGGTTAGTTAAAATCATCTCCCTAGAGATGATTTTTTACTAAAGGGTTAGAATAAGACTTGATTTAGTTTTTTCAATAGAGAACCTCGTCTCAACCAAAGGTGATTTGATCAGCTGTGAGTTCTTAAAAGCTGTTAAAAAATCATCCCGGTTTTAACAGTCTAGAAATATCTAAGGGAGATAGTCCAGCAAATTTCCCTGTATTATATTCACGTTCATTCCAGGTTTGAAACAGGTT
>PWEA01000006.1 GCA_003553905.1 Candidatus Aenigmatarchaeota archaeon | reverse complement strand
TATTTCTTCATTCCCTTTCTGTCCTTGTTTGCTTCTTCGATCTCAAGTAGAAGTTCAAAATCGGGACTATCCATCTCGTCAATCGCTTCCTTCGCATCTGATATACTTCCTCCAAGTATCTCCTCGTACCTTTCTCGATCGTCCTCCCCTTCTTCCCCGTGGACCTGTGAGATATGTATAGAAAGACCTCTCTTCGTTTCAAACTCTCTTTCACACTCTTCGCAGAAATATTCCTCTTCTTCTACCTCTTTTTCCTCTTCTGCCTCTTCTTCCTCGTGAGATCTGGTTTTATGAACATCGAGACCCTTCTCTGTAGAAAATGTCTTTCCACATTCATCGCACTCAAACTTTTCCTCAGAAGGAAGGTCCTTTTCAGGGGTCTGTAGTATTACAAAATCACCCATATCAACAAACCTCACCCTAACAGATGAAGGCGGCTTCTGGGCTCCTCTCTTCCAGATTATATCGTTTAGATCCTGACCAAGCTTAATTTTCTTATCGGTCTGTCTTCTTGCAAATTTCTTTATTTCCCGTATAGCCCTGGCTGCACGTTTTCTTCTTGCAACCTTTTTAACCTTAAGAGGAATTCTGAAGACGTTTTCCATAAAAATCAATCTCTCCAATGCTTGCCTTTATTGACCCTGATTCTTCTTGTCCTGCTTCTTTTCATTCCATACTTCTTGATGGATGCCCATATAGGAGCATCTGAGAGGTTTCCTTTTTTGATCAGTCTTCTCTTTTTTCCCTTTGTTTTTCTTGAAGGCATATTATCTTCTCTCTATATTCCAATCTTTTTTTTGTTCGTCCTTTATGGACCTTAGTATCTTTTTAAGCTTTTCCTCATCTATCTTTTCTCTTATTTGACCAGACTGGCTTATTTGAACAAGATATGTTTCAAGTTGGTTTGCAACCTCTCTGTTTGCTAGCTTAACCCTATTTAACCTTTCCCTTGCATTCTTGGTTAGGATTTTTCTAAGTGCTTCCTTTTTTCTCTTCTCAAACTCCTGTTCCATATCCCTTCCTTGGTCTTGGGCATCGGCGTTTTCCTGCAATTCCTTTCTTTTCCTTTCTCGTATTTTTTTAATTTCTTCTCTATCCATTTTACCCTTCCTTGACCTGTTTAGCTATACCGTCCAAAAGAGATCTTCCCTCTGGTGTTATGCCCCTTCCTTCACCTTCGATACCTTCAACCAAACCGGCATCCTCCAACTGTTGGAGAACTGTCCTTATGATTTTACCACCGGCTTGTCTGGAGTGGTCGGGTTTATGTCCCCTATCAATTCTATCGCTGTACTCTCTACGTAAGCGGTTTACACCTATCGGACCATCTTTGTATAGCTTTCTAAGTAAAGATGCTCCCCTGGAATACCACCAGTCTTCCTGTTGAGGTGGCCTCTCCTTTGCTGAGGAGGTCTTTACAAAATTACTCCATTCGGGCTGATCTATCTCTTCGATGTCCTTAAGCTTCTCTTTAACAGCCTCTATGAGTTGGTTGGGTTTTACATCGTAAACTGTAACCATATTATTCCACTGACTTTAATTCAACATTAAGGTTTTTAAAGCTTAAACTATCCTCCGTAGGGATATCTCTTCACATGTCCACACTCGTTACATTCCCACCTAATAACCTTTCCATCGCTATCAATCTCCACTGTACAGTTAACACCGGGTTTGATGTATTTATAACAGTTTTCGCAGAACATCTTTCTGAACTCCTTTGGGATCTTAACCCTATACCGCATTGCTATCTTTCTAGCAAGCTCTACATATCTGTCCGCTCTTTTTTTGTTTTCAGGAAAGGCCTTTCCGGCCTCCTCGAACAGTATTTCTATTCTCTCCCTGGCTATCTTTTTCTGCCATTCCGGCTTCATGTGTTCAACTTTCCTCCCAGGACTTATATAATGGAACCTTGTATTTTTATTGAAGGAATGTAAAATAATCTAATATGGTAAAGGGCCTTTCTTCAGAAGAAGCTGCAAAGAGAATAAAAAAGTACGGACAAAACAAACTAGAAGAGGGGAAAGGGACTACTGTAACCGACGTTCTCCTAAGACAGTTTTCAAGCGTACTTCTCTGGATCTTAGTAATGGCTGCTTCGGCATCGATTTTTGCCGGAAAGATGATCACCTTCTACTTCATAATCATAATAATTCTAATAATAGTAATAACTGGGTTTCTGGAAGAATGGAAGGCTGAGAAGGCTATGGAAGCTCTCAAGGAAATGGCTTCGCCAAAGACAAAGGTCTACAGAAACGGCAAAATAGAGGAAATAGAAACCAAAAATGTGGTTCCTGGTGACATAATAAAGCTTGATGTAGGAGATAAGATTCCGGCGGACGCAAAGATTCAAGAAATTACTAACCTCAAGGTAGATGAAGCAGCCATAACCGGTGAAAGTGTTCCAGTAGAAAAAAAGAAAGGAGAAAAGATATACTCAGGAACCGTGGTTTCACATGGAAGATGCGAAGCGGTTGTCACATCGACTGGAATGAGAACAGAACTGGGAGAAATAGCCGAAGAAATTCAAGGCGATGAAAGGGAAAGTCCGTTGCAAAAAAGAATAGATAAGCTCGGGAAAAGACTTGCGTTTCTGGCCATCAATATAACATTTCTCATATTTTTAATAGGAATCTACCAGGGGGCTCCACCTATAGAAATATTGATGGTTGCCCTTGCTTTGGCCGTCGCCACAGTGCCAGAAGCCCTCCCGCTCACACTAACATTAACCCTGTCTCTTGGCATGAAAGATATGGCCGACAGAAATGCCATCGTTCGAAAAATGCTGGCCGTAGAAAGTCTGGGCTCCACTACTATAATATGTACTGACAAGACCGGAACACTTACAAAAAACGAGATGACCGTGAAGAAGGTCTACGTTGACGGAAAAACCTTAGAAGTGGGGGGAAGAGGTTACAAACCAGAAGGCAAAATAAAATTCGAAGGTGAAGAAGTATATATAGGCGAAAGCAAGGCCTTGGATTTACTGGTTAAAACAGCGGCCCTTTGTAATAATGCCAGTCTAAATTTTGAGGAAGGTTCTGTGGATCTTCAGGGTGATCCCACAGAGGCTTCTCTTATCACTCTAACCGACAAAACGCATTATAATTATAAAGAATTGAGAGAGCATAACCCCAGAAAAGAGGAGGTACTCTTTACGCCGAAAAGAAAAAGAATGACAACTGTGAACCAGGTTGGCGAAAAAAATATGGCATTCATGAAGGGAGCGCCGGAAGTTGTGATAGAAAAATGCAGCCATGTCATAGAGAACGGAAAAAGGATGAAGATGACAGATGAAAGAAAACAGTCGCTTCTTGACAGAAGCCATGGATTTGCCGGGGAAGCTTTACGTATACTAGCCTTTGCATACCGCAAAAAAGTGCCAGAAAAAACTGAAAAAGAAGAAATAGAGTCGTGCATGACATTTGTGGGATTGGTTGGGATGATGGATCCTCCTCGTGAGGGCGTTAAAGAAGCCGTTGAGTTGTGTAAAGAAGCGGGAATAAGGATCAAGATGGTCACAGGAGACAACAAAGAAACTGCGAAGGCAATAGCTGAAAAAATAAAGCTTGAAGAAAATCCTGGGGTTTTAACAAGCAACGATATGAAAGAGTACGACAAAAACGAGCTCAGGGAAAAAATAAAAGAAGTAAGTGTCTTCGCAAGGACGCACCCAGAAGACAAGCTTCGTATAGTCGAGGTTCTGCAAGACCATGGCGAAGTAGTGGCAATGACCGGCGATGGTGTAAACGACGCACCAGCTGTAAAAAAGGCTGACGTAGGAATAGGTATGGGCAAAAAAGGAACGGATGTTACGAAAGAATCTAGCGATATAATTCTTGAAGACGATAACTTCGAAACCATCGTCGGAGCTATCAAGGATGGACGGAGGATATATAACAATATAGAAAAGTTCACCACATATCTTATCTCCAGAAACTTTACGGAAATATTTTTGATAGCACTTGCTATAGCTCTTTTAGGATTTGAATTTTTACCACTGATAGCTCTTCAGATACTGTTCCTGAATGTTATAGGGGAAGAGTTTCCTGCGTTGGCCCTGGGGATGGATCCACCTATAACGGGGATAATGGAAAGAAGTCCCAGGGACCCGGATCAGAATATTCTACACAAAAGAAATCTATTTTTCATAGCTTCAATGGCCTTGTTCATGGTAGCAGTTGGCTTTTTGGTATTCCTTCAGGGCAATCCGACCGAAACGCTCGAATTAGCAAGAACGATGGTCTTCGCTTCCATATCGGTAATGATAATCATACATTCATTTAATTTCAGGTCTTTGGATAAATCCATATTTAGGATAAACCCCCTTAAGAACAAATGGATTATAGTCGCAATGGGTGTAACATCTGTCTTGGTCATACTTACGATATACTTTGAACCCGTAGCTTCTATATTCGAACACAACCCACTATCAGTTAAACAGTGGAGTTATGCAATTGCCGCGGGACTTACCTCCGCTGCTTTCATAGAAGTTATGAAAAGAGCTGGGAAATTTATACCAAAGGAATAAAAGGTGCGGCCGCCGGGATTTGAACCCGGACAGCGAGCTGGCTCCGGACCACACGCCCAAATTATTTACCGGACGGGCCCATGGAAGGCTCGAGTCCTAGCCGTTAGACCACGGCCGCACGGATACCGACGCGAGGCTTTGTTACACGTACTTTTTTGTTCAGTACCCTCCTCTCTTCATCTTCTTCCATTGCTCGGCAGCATTTTTATTTCTTTCGTTATCTTCGTCTTCTGTACAACCTTCATCTTCGGTGTCTTTATTTTTTTGTGACTCCGATGTTTTTTCCGAATGCTTACCTACCCTGGCCCTCTGTTTCGGCGGTCTACCGGAATCTACTTTCGCGCTCTTGATTAAGTTTTGGATTTCTTCAAATAGTCTATCGTCCTGGAGTTCCTCTTTCTTGGAAAATATTGCCCCGGTTGGAGTGCCAGCATTTTCATCTTCATTGAATCTCGGGAATACCTGTATGTATGCATGTGGTACCATCTGCCCTCCTGCTCTCTTTATGTTGACAGTAACAGAAGCGCCATCGGGATCCAAACCCTTCATTATTTTTTTAACTGTCACTCTTAGAAGGTCCATAGCTTCTTTCCATTCGTTTTCTGTAAACTCCAACACACTTTCCTTGTGCTCCTTGGGAACTATGTTCGTCTGACCCTTGGCCCTTGGCTCCGGGTACTCAAGCCAAGCATAAAAGTTCTCTGTTTCTCCAACCACCCAGAGGTCCTCTGGTTTGTTGTTTATAAAGTGGCAAAAGGGACACTGTTGAGCCATATTAGCATATTTTAAATAGCAGCTAAATAAAGTTATGGATTAAGGAGCCTGGTGCCCCACTGATAACATGTTCGACATAGCCGTAACTGAAGGTCTGTTTATAACATGGGACTTCGTACTACTGATTACAGTTGCAACCGTTCTGGGTTATATAGCACATAAGACCTACCAGCCGAACCTAATAGCATATTTAATAACTGGACTAGTCCTCGGTCCTGTGTTTTTCGATATAGTACAGGAGACAGCGCTCCTGGAGTTAATGTCCGAACTAGGACTGGCGTTCCTTCTGTTTCTCCTGGGACTACAGCTGAAGTTCGATGCCATAAGAAATATACTGAAACCTATACTGAAGATATCTTTCTGGCAGACCGTTATGCAGACCTCCCTTGCTTTCGTAATATACTACTTCCTTGGATTTGCGATGATAGAAGTCATCGTCATGGCTCTATGCACAGTATTCGGTGCAACGCCCGTTATTGTTAAGTTGTTGGATGAAAAGGACGAGATAAATTCGCTACCCGGAAAGATAGATGTCGGTGTCCTTATAGTACAGGACATAATTCTTGTTGTATATCTTACACTGTTCAGCGCACCGGATCTCACGAGGCCAATGCCTATAGCAGTGAACTTCCTCC
>PWEA01000007.1 GCA_003553905.1 Candidatus Aenigmatarchaeota archaeon | reverse complement strand
GACTAGTAAAAATGCGAACAATAGACACAGGGACAGTTTTATCATACTTTAACGTTTATCAGCGAAGTTTATATTTTTGGAAATGGTGGGCCGGCCGTGATTTGAACACGGGTTGCCAGCGTTTCGTGCCGAAACGAAAGCTGGAATTCGTTCCAGCATTCCGGAGCGAGTTCCCCGGGCTGGAATGATAGACCAAGCTACACTACCGGCCCCTGCCTAGAAACGGGGAAAGGTATTTATCTTTTGCCCATAAAATAACCTATGATGCCGTTTAAATATTTGATGGATATTTTACGAGGCAATGATACACGTCTTGATAGGATTGAGGAGAGATTGAGTAGTATTGAATGTACCCTTTTGAGATGTTCAATGCCTCATGAAGAATCACAGGGAAGGGAAGAGATAGAAACTTCTGGGACAAAGAGAATCAACGTCAGAAGGCCAGGCAGGCCAGAAACAAGAAATAGAAGAATACAGAGGGCTAGAACCGTTTATGGACCGGATGGATGGCATGTCAGCGAACAAGAAAGAGGCCTTATGTCCGGTGAGTTCGGCAAAGACTGGATTATAGAGTTCGATTGTCCTTCCTGTGGAAGGTCTTGTTCGGGAGGCGTAAGACACATATGGACCGAATTCGAAAGAGATCATACAAACTACATAGTAAGGCTCAGGTGCAGACAGTGTGGCTGGGAAAGTGGGGAGGTTAATATAAGAGGATATAAGTAAAAGCTAATTCTTGTATAATGCGTACCGTATAAAGAAGTTTTATAAATAAGGCTTCATATAACCTTAATATGAAAGAAGCTGTTGGAGACACACAGGCAGTTTTACAGAGTCTCTGGCAATCCTTTGCGGGAAGTATAGGAAACTTTGTAGGTTTCTTGATCATTCTCGTAATAGGTTGGATCATTGGTAGAGTAGTAGGAAAAGTCATAAGAGAGATCTTAGTAAGAGCAGACGTAGACAAGTACATCAAAGAAGAAGGACATCTGAACTTCAAGGCTAGCTCGCTGTTTGATACAGTAGCAAGATGGATAATCTACATTGTATTCATCTCACAGGCCGTCAACGTCCTTCAGGTCGAAGTGATAAGTGACTTCTTATTTGCCAATGTGCTTCCAGGAATCGGTGGCATTGTTGGTGCTGGAATTGTTCTTCTTGTAGCATACATGATAGGAATTTACTTCAAGGAAGGACTTATCCAGGACGAGGACGAAGGTACGTCCTATGCTGACCTTTCTGGAAAGGTAGTCTTCTACCTCTCATTGTTCTTCGGTACAGTGCTTGCACTGGACATATTCTTCAGGATAGCACTTGGACAGCCTGCGATGATATTACAGGGCGTAATTTTCATCCTTGCTGGTGCACTTGGTCTTGGAGTAGCAATAGCAATGGGTCTTGGTCTTAAGGACGCAATTAGCGTGATGGCCGAGGAATATGCCGAAGAATTCAAGGAGAAGAGAAAGTGAAGAAAGCCAGAGAACACCCCCTTATTTTTCTTTATTTTCTTTCCATGTGACATTTAAAAATATACACTCCAATTATTCTTATGCTTTGGTGGTATGATGGCAATGGATAAAAAGTACGAACCTGGTGTCATTGAGGAAAAATGGCAGAGAAAATGGAAGGAATGGAATCTTTTTAGATTCGACGCCGACAAAGATAAGGAGAATTTTTCTATTGATACACCACCCCCGACCGCATCCGGTTCTCTCCATATGGGACATGCGAAGAACTATCTGGAGTTTGAGATAATATCAAGGGCAATGAGGCTTCTCGGCTACAATGTTTTTTTCCCTGTTGGATATGATGACAACGGACTTCCAACAGAAAAGTATGTCGAGGAAGAAGAAGGCATTAAAAGAGAGGATGTGGGAAAAGAGGAGTTTATTAAGCGATGTGGGGAGGCAGCAGATCAACTTGAATTAAATATGACAAAGCTTTTCAAGAGAATAGGAATGTCCTGGGATTGGTCTACCCTGTATAAAACAATGGATAAGAACTCTATTAAGGTGGCCCAGCGATCGTTTTTAGATCTTTTTGATAAAGACGAGGTTTATAGAAAAAAAGATCCGATTCTTTGGTGTCCTTATCACGAAACCAGCCTTGCTCAGGCCACAGTTGAAGACAAGGAAAGAAACACAAAGCTAAACTATCTTTACTTTGAAACAGAAGACGGTGAAAAGATAGAGGTGGCCACCACAAGGCCAGAATTACTTCCTTCGTGTGTTGCTGTGTTTGTTCACCCAGAGGACGAGGAACACAGTGATTTGGTAGGAAAAGAGGTGAAAGTCCCACTGTTTGATCATATGGTTCCGGTTATGGAGAGCACAGAAGTTGATCAGGAGTTTGGAACAGGAATTGTGATGGTATGTACCTTTGGAGACAATGCTGATGTGGAGATGTGGAAAGAAAACAATCTCCCAATGAAAATATCAATAACACCTGATGGTAGGATGAATGAGAAGGCGGGGAAGTATGAGGGAATGAAAGTCGACGAGGCAAAGCATGCGATAATAGACGACCTCAAGGAGATGGATATAATATTCGATCAGGAAAGTATACAACAGAATGTGGGTGTCTGTTGGAGATGTGAAACACCTATAGAGTTCATACCTACAAAACAGTGGTTTGTGAAGGTCCTGGATCACAGGGAGAAGATGCTTGAGCTTGGATCAAAGATAAACTGGTATCCGGATTATTATATTAATCGGTACAGGGACTGGGTAAAAAACCTCAAATGGGACTGGTGTGTATCAAGGCAACGCTACTATGGTGTACCCTTTCCTGTTTGGTACTGTGATGACTGTGGGTCTACAGTTGTCGCCGAAGATGAAGATCTTCCTGTTGATCCAAGGTATGATGAACTTGATTACAGATGTCCTCGATGTGGTTCGGAGAATCTACGTCCGGAAGAGGATGTAATGGATACATGGATGACTTCATCCCTGACACCTCAGATAACGGGAAGGTGGAAAAGAGATGACGACTTCTTCGAAGGAGTATATCCTATGGATCTAAGGCCACAGTCCCATGATATAATAAGAACATGGGCTTTCTATACTATTCTGAAGTCCTATTTACATGAGCAATCTATCCCTTGGAATGACGTCATGATATCTGGATATGTTTATGCCAAGAAAGGAGTTGGTATGAGTAAGTCCAAAGGAACAGGCGTGAGTCCGGAAGGAGTTATAGATGAAAACGGTGCCGACTGTTTAAGATACTGGGCAGCCGGTACGAAGACGGGCGAAGATATAATATACGAACAGAAGAAGGTGACAAGGGGAAGAAGGATCTTAACAAAGTTGTGGAACGCTTCCCGTTTTGTCGAGATGCATCTCGATGATTATAGTGATATTGATATAGAGCCAGAGGAAATAGACATATGGTTGCTATCTAGGCTTAATGATGTTCTCGAACAGTGCGAGGAACACTACAGAAACTATGAGACGAGTAAGGTCAGAAGACGGATAGAAAGTTTTTTTGTAGATGTGTTTTGCGACAACTATCTTGAAATGGTCAAACACAGACTGTATAACCCAGAGGAATACGGAGACAAGAGTAAACAGGCAGCTCTTCAAACACTCTATAAAGGGCTTCTGGCCTGTATCAAGGTCTTTATGCCTATAATACCGCACATAACAGAGGAGGTATATGTGAATATCTTCAGGGAAATCGAAGGAATTAAAAGCATAAACCTGACAACATGGCCTGTTATTGATAGTGAACTAATCGACGACGATTCTAAGGAACTTGGCGAACTCGCCAAAGATATAATAGAAGAACTCAGACGTTGGAAATCGGAAAATGGCATGCCTCTTAACGAGGATCTGTCCTTGGTTAAGTTATGCTGTGATGAAGAAACAATGACAAAGGTAGAAAAGATGGAGAGTGCAATAAAGGGAACGATGAATATAGAAGAGATCAGATACTGTAGTCCAGTCGGTGTAGACGAAGGGATAGACGTAGGAGACGGATCTATCAGGATCAAGGAAATTCAAGCAGCTTAGTTCTTTTAAGTATAAAGGCTCAATGTTTGGTAGGTTTTAGAATATGGTAATAAAAGCCGACAGCAAGAGGAAGTTGGAGAATCTCATCGAGGAGCTCGAATCCATAAGAGGTAGGGGAACAGAACTAGTTTCGATCTACTGTCCACATGATTACGAACTCACCGAGATAGTTAATCAGCTGAGAGAAGAGGAAGCAGAGGCGGGCAACATAAAGTCCAAGAGAACAAGAAAAAACGTTCAATCTGCACTTTCAAAGATGGTAGATCACCTCAAAGAGTTTAAGAGAACACCTGACAACGGTCTAGCAGTCTTCTGTGGTAATGTATCAGAGAGGGAAGGAAAAACCGATATCAAACTATGGGATATAGAACCGTTTAAGGAGATAGAAATAAAGCTGTATAGGTGCGGAAAGGAGTTTAAGTTGGGCCCACTGAAGGAGATGTTAGAAGAGGGTGCCGAGTATGGTATGATAGTGATGGACACAAGAAATGCTGATTTGGGAATACTCAAGGGAAAGAAAGTGGTTCCAAAACAGCATATATCGAGTATAGTACCCGGGAAGTCTAAACCGGGTGGTCAGAGTGCAGCCCGTTTTGAGAGGGTAAGAGAGGGGCTGTTAGAGGACTATCTGAAAGATGTTGGTGAAGCAGTTAAGCAGGTATTTAATACAGACGAACTCAAGGGATTTATAGTAGGCGGTCCCGGACCGATAAAAGAGAAGTTTATCGATGATGATTACCTTTCAAAGAAGCTTCGGGATAATATTGTGGCTGTGAAAGGAACGAGTTATACAGGCAACCAGGGCTTCCAGGAACTTCTTAGTAAGAGTAGAGAGGAATTAAGAGAAACTGAGCTCAAGGAAGAAAAGGACCTTATACAGGAGGTTTTTGATAGACTTCGAGAGAACGGTAAAGTATCCTATGGTGTGGATAAAGTAGTGAAATCTCTTGAGATGGGTGCAGCAGAAAAAATTATAGTGTCGGAAGACTTAGACATAGAAAAGGTCATTGCTTCATGTGATTGTGGTTATAAGAAAGAAGAGATAACCGACGGATTCGACCTTGAATCCTGTCCCGAGTGCGGTGAAAATCTGAACATAGAAGAAAAATCTATATTCGATGTTTTTGAGGTTATGGCTGAAAACACCGGTGCAACAGTCGAAGTAGTTTCTACGGATACAAGTGAAGGTGAACAGCTGTACAAAATGGGTGGGGTGGCCGCTTTCCTCAGATTTAGGATAGAGTAACTATTCCTTCTTGAATTTTTTGAGATCCATCACTTCATCAGCTGCGTTTTTCAGTGCGGTGGAGAATCCGGGTTCCATTCCCATAACAATAACACGCACACCTTCTCTCTTGGCCTTCTGTATTACCGGCAAGAAGTCTGCGTCTCTTGTTACCAGGACCATAGTATCCATACCATGCTCAAGAGCTTCCACAGCTTTTACAGCCATGGACACATCTATATCACTCATTCCTTCTCCTTCCTGTTCTCCTCCAAGGGATATAACAGGTTCAAATCCCTGTGAAGCTACTGCTTCTATAAGTTTTTCTGATGCAAACTGATTTAGAAAAACCTTTGCGTTGGTTATCCTTCCATATTTGGATACGTTTTCCCTCAGTTCGTCTAGATCTACTTCGAACTGTTTTCTGAGTATGTTTGGTCCATCAACAAAGAGACCTACCCTACGATCCTTTTCCTTTATAGAACCACGTCTAACTTTATCTAAAACCAAATAAACACCAGTTTATACTTTTTCTTTTTTTTGGTTATATATCTATAGGTAAGTCAAAGACTTTCTTTGCGTTCCTACCTGCGCTTTCCCATATTTTTCTGAAGTTACGCCCCTTTATTTCTGCTATTCTTTCTGCAACATCCCATATAAACCACGGTTCAGATCTATCGGATTTGTTTCTTGCCAGAAAGGGAGCATCTGTTTCAAGAAGGAGTTTCCTGTGCGGTAAAGCATTTATAAGCTGTTCGTATTTTTTTGCATTTCTAAAGACCATTCCTCCGAGGGAGATGTAGTATCCTTCGTCTAATGCTTCTCTTAGATGTTTTATGTTTCCAGCAAAGCAGTGTATTACAACATCGCCCTTCTTATGTTTTTTGAGTATACGAAGGGTTTCATCCATAGCCCTTCTGGCATGTACTACAATTGGTAGACCGAGATCATCAGAAAGCTCTGCAAAGTCTGCAAATATTTTCTTGCATTTCCTTCTCTTTCTTGGGTCCTTTACCTGTGCATGGTCCAACCCCACTTCCCCTATAGCAACTATCTCATTTCTCCTTTCCTTTATGAGTCTCTTGAATCTATCTAGTTCTTTTTCCGAAGCCTCTACTGCGCGTTTGGGGTGGAGACCCAGGCTGGGAAATATAAATTCCTTATGTTCCCTGTGTAACCTTATAACGTCTCTTGCCTTGCTTATTTCAGCAGATGAATTAACAACGGCCTTTATTCTTTCCTTAGCCTTTTCTATGACCTTTTCTCTATCCTCGTCGAAGTGTTTGAACTCCAGGTGGCAGTGTGAGTCTATCATAACTCAGAACTTAAGTAGGACTATTAATAAGTTTTAGTATCAGAGTATGTCGTTGGGATATTCCCCTGTCTTCCTATAGATAGACACTACCTTTGCGAATGCCGCTATCTGTAGCACAGGGACCGTGATCATCATTATTATGTATATCCAGTGTAGGGGATCCGCAGACGGAAATCCAGGTCTCAGAACTGCGCGGTCTACGGTATGAACTACGCTCAGCCACCAGATTATATGTGCAGCATTCTGTAACCATTTCCAGGACTTGGCTCCGAGAAACACAAGGGCTTTGTTTGTGGACGCCACTGCTAAAACAACAGCCATGATAACAGCAACAAAGGCACCGAAGGCCCATGGACTCATTCCAGTTATGTAGTCTACAACGGCCCATTCCCTGGCATGGAATACGAAGAGCATATGAGCTACGGACCAGATTGCAAACCAAATTCCGAGCTCACTTCTCCATGTTATTGGAAACATTGGTGAGAGTTTTTTACCTTTCCATAGGGAAGGCCACAGTCTCTTTGCTGGACCCATGGCCATTATACAGAAGAGCAGGAAGAACGGTATGGCACCTGCAATTCTCTGATGATGAACTCCAAGAAACCACATTAACAGGGACAAAACTATGGTCGAGAGTCCAACGGCAACATGCCTCTTCAGCTTGTTCCCTGTGTGTATCATACTTACCAAAATCAATAACGTTGAGTGGTTATTTAAACGT
>PWEA01000017.1 GCA_003553905.1 Candidatus Aenigmatarchaeota archaeon | reverse complement strand
TGAATTCTGCCGCTACAGCATCGATCAGCTTTGTTCTCAACTTTTCAGGATCTAGATCCTTTTCCTTGAGAACTTCTATACCTGTCCTCTTGCTGGTGTCTCCGGCCTTTACCATGTCCGAATACCTGAAAAACTCTTGAAGGAGATGGATCGAATAATCGATGAGGGACTTTACTCCGATAGGTCGGAGTTCGTTGGGGGATGTATAAGGAGGCATGTTGAGATGGAGCTTTGGAAGGAACAAGAAGAATAGTTATAGTTATATAGAATGGATATTTGGTAGTGCGTGGTGTTCCGGTATAAAACTGAAAATGATGTTCGAAACAAATGCAGTCCACTGAGTTCCTCTTAGCTTCATCTATTTTCTACAAGAACAAAAGGTTGTTATTTTTATATCTCCCACTGAAAGGTTGAACTATGATCACTGTTTTACGGCTTGAGCACAGGGTAGGAAGGGACAAACGTATGACCACTCACTGTGCCCTTGCATCGCGAGCTTTAGGTGCCGACCGTATGGTCTATAGTGGTGACCACGACAGGGAGATGGAGGAGAACGTGAAAAGCGTTTCCGAGAGATGGGGAGGCGACTTCAAAGTAGAACATATCAAAAACTGGAAGACCTTCTTAAAGAACTTCGAGGGTAAACGGATATACCTATCGATGTATGGTATTCCTGTTCAAAGGTGCATGGATGTGGCCGAGGGTTATGAGGAGAACTTATGCGTAGTAGTCGGAGGAGAAAAGGTTCCAGGGGACATATACAACTACATAGATACACAGATTGCTGTAACAAACCAGCCGCATTCAGAGGTCGCAGCTCTGGCAGTTTTCCTTGATAGACTTCACAAAGGCAAGGAACTGGAATACAGTTTCGATGACTGCAGCATAGAGGTAGTTCCAAGAAAGACTGGGAAGGAAGTCAATGAAAAGGATTGACCTCTTTGTTTGTATTTTCTTCAAGGGTTCAAGTAAAAATCTTCTCTGAGGTTTTCCTCATAGAACTTCTCGACATCTTTTAATACAGATGAGATGTACTCGGGATCCTTATCTCCAAGAAGAGCCCTTCCCTTTTTTCTGATTTCACTACCCATTACACTTCCTATTTTTTCCGAGGCTCTCTTCATGTAGGATCTTACACTATCTACCTCCGTTCTAATTGATTCGTCGAAAAGATAGTCCAGACCTTTCTTTCTGAAGTTTTCACCTACACCCTTTGAGATGATCATGAGATTTAATTCGTCCACATCATTTCTTTCAGATAGCTCATCTCTATTTGAGTTCTGGTCAAAGGCCACGTATCCAATCTGTTCACACACATCGAGTATTAAATCCTTCTCGGACCAGTCAAAATCATCCCTTACTTCTATAACTCCATTACGATGTCCCATTGTTACCCATGGCTTTACGTACCCTTTCTTAGTTGATGAAAACCTTGGCTTTTCAATAGAAATGTTGTACTCTTTTTCAAAACGTGGAATTAGTTTTTCACAGATTTTTTCTGCTCTTGTTGGAGCAGCACTGCCTCTTATTTTTTGGTTGAACATACTGAGAAGTTCGTAACAAAAGCTTTTATATCTTAAGACAATCTGTCAAATAACCAGTTAAAATATACTCAAAACGTATTCTATGAAATCTATGCCTGTGTATTCTGCTATATAGGAGTTGAAGTTGATTACAAGAACCATTCCTATTATGATCAGTATTGGTATCCTGACATGCCAGAGCCATATCTTTACGATCCTGCTACCTTCCATTCCCTTCGATAGTTCTTCTGTGGCTTCCTTATAAAACCAACCAACGAACAGAACAAGGAAGAACATACCCAGTGGCAGAAGTATGAGCGCGGCCAGGTCGTCGAATATCGTCAGCCAGTTCATATCTAGTGCCACGGGAATTCCTGCTAAGAATATAAGGGATGATATACCGACTGAAGCTACTTTTCTGTCTATTTCGAAGTTGTCTATAAGCCACGAGACTATGGTTTCGAGTATGCTTATGGAGCTTGATACAGCGGCAATGAAAACGGCTAAGAAAAACAGTAGTCCAAAGGCATTTGCACCAAAGGGAAGCTCGGCTATGGCCCCACCAAGACCTACAAAGAGTTCCCCGGGACCGCCTTCTCCTGGAACTGCTCCCATTGTAAATATTATAGGAAAAACAACAAACCCGACCAAAACGGCTATGAATGTATCTGCTCCAACTATCGATGCTCCGTCCACGGCAAGATTGTCGTCCTTGTTCATATAGGAAGAATATGTTATCAGGGCTCCCATTCCAAGTGAAAGTGTGAAAAAGGCCTGTCCTGCCGCCGCCGGAAGTATAGAGGTCCAGTTTTGAGCCAGTACGGAGAAATCAGGTGATAGATACCAAGCATAGCCTTCAAAAGCTCCGGGTAGTGTCGATGCATAGATTCCGAGAAGGGCAAGCAGGGCTACTATCGACGGTACCATGAACTTAACTGCAAGCTCTATCCCCCTTCTAACTCCGAAATAAACGATCCCGCCTACAAATAACATAAAAACAGCATGGAACAATAAGGCTCCGTATCCTGTTGATATCGAACTGAAGTATACAGCAGGCTCAGCAAAGTAAGCTCCTGTTATGCTTGCACCTGCGTATCTAAAGACCCATCCGCCTACAACGCTGTAGAAGGCCATGATTACAAAACCTGTGAAAACTCCTATTGCACCAGCAAACTTCCACTTTTCATATCCGATCTTCTTGAATGCTCCTATGGGATTTCTCTTCGAACCTCTACCGATGACGAACTCGACGAGCATTGCTGGGAAACCTATCAGAAAAACAAAGAAGAGATAGATAAGTAGAAATGCGGCTCCTCCTTCTTGGCCTACCTGGAAAGGAAAACGCCATACGTTTCCAAGTCCGACGGCACTTCCAACGGCAGCTAAAATAAATCCAAGGCGTGTGGCCCAGCTCTCCCTCTTGATCATAGACTACTTCGTTTTAACCGGGTTAATATACTTTACGGTAGACTATCTGAAGAAGCTGTCGTAATCGTACCTCTCATTGATAGTGTTCATTATCTCACTTAAATATTCATCGAGTTTGTGCATATCTCCGTCATCTACATCCTCACCCCTATCTTCTTTGATCAGTTCGTAAACCGCCAACATCTTAGGAACCTTTTTTTTGTATTTTTTCATTTTTTCGCTCACAATAAGCTCCTTACTTTTCCCCTCTTCAATCAGTTCATATATTTTCTCTTTTTCCTTCTGTGTATATTCCTTCTTTTTCAAAGATTCCAAACAATCTTCCATTAAATCTACGTAACGTTCCCCTACCTTTTTTTTGGTTTCCGAAAGTTCATCCAAATACTTGTCTATCTTTTCATTTGTCTTGGAACCTTTCGATACATTTACCTCCACATTATCAATGTTATAATGATCTTCAAGTGTATCCTCTGTGTTTACCGAACAATGGAACATCCCAAGACCTCCTTCCAACTTTATTACCTTCTCTAATGTGAGGTATACGTCCAATAAATCGTTCTTGTCGTCTATTACATCTCTGATTTTTTCAGCAGCTTCTATTTTTTCATCCCAGTTTGCCATCTTAACACACCCACTAGAATATTACAGGCAATAAATTTAAATTTCGAACTTTTCAAACTCTTGTTATATTTAAAGCTTGTATGTAACTATTGTGTCCATGTCAAAAAGACAAGAGAAGATTAGAATTCGTCCTTACTCTAATGAAACAATAAGAGATTTTGTAGGTAATATAATAGAAAATAAAACATACGAAGAGGCGAAACAGTACGTTGATTTTATAGAAGAGGATTATGAGGAACTGAAAGAAGATTTATCTGGGATGATAGAACCAGGGGACGACAATCTCCTTAAAAACAAGGTTTTTGCTGGTAAACTTCATATGATAGCTGAACTATATCTATCCGATAAAGAATGTTGAATTCTTTTTGGAGATTCATTTCGAACTAAATTAAGAAGTTTTCAACTATTTGTTAAGAAGTACTACTCTTGATATTTTCTTTTCGTTTTTTAATGTATAGGAGGTTTTTTTAGAAATCTCTTCTGAAAACTTTTTTACATTCGCATGGCTGGGCATTGTACTCCTGGACATCCTTTTTTGTGAATAGCCCACGTGCATGTAGGCCTTTGCTTCTATGAAGTCGAAACCTGCTTTCTTAGCAAGCCCCGCAAATTCTTCCGTAAGATGCATGTTCACACCTTCCATGCATGTTATTCTGAGAACTGTAGTTGTATCAAGGTCGCTGATTAAATCCAGTGTTTTCTGTAGTCTGTCCCAGGCATCTTCCTCAGCAGGACTGCAATGTTCTTTGTATAGCTCTTCATTTGGCGCTTCAACGGATACATAGAGGTTCGTAGGAAGCTCCTTTAGCTCTTCTATCCTTTTAGGGAAAGTACCGTTGGTGACCAGGAACGTTGTGAAGTCTCGTCTATGGAATTCTTCTATAAGTTCCGAGATCCTTGGGTAGAACATCGGTTCTCCCGTCAGCGAAATAGCGGCCTGATTTGGTTTTTTTGCCTCCCCCAGCTTTTCCTTTGGCACGTCATCGTTACCTCCGAAGCCGGAGATAAGCTCCCGCTGTGCCTCTATACATCCATCTATAATATTCTCAGGATCGTCAACAGGACCTTCCCATTCCGACGAAAAGAAGGACGTGTCGCGCCAGCAGTGCTTGCATCTTTGGTTGCAGAGTAAGGCGGGTGTCATCTGAAGACAACGGTGGCTCTGGATTCCGTAGAACTTTTCTTTGTAGCAGACGTCGTCGCAGCGAAGCGACTCCTTGAGCCAGTTACATGTACGAACGGCGGAATGGTTGCCTACGAAGCGGTACTGTCTATCCTCTAATTTTTTCTTTGTTTTTTCGGGAAGCATATGACATCAGGT
The DNA here is from genome assembly GCA_003553905.1 of Candidatus Aenigmatarchaeota archaeon. Lineage (GTDB taxonomy): Archaea > Aenigmatarchaeota > Aenigmatarchaeia > PWEA01 > PWEA01 > PWEA01. Next base: position 2,425 of record PWEA01000017.1, on the reverse strand, counting down.
TTGATCTGAAGTTTTATCAAGGTTTAAATAATTTTTCAATCTTATGTTGAGTAGGGATAGATGATGGACGATATACAAATTAAACAGTTACAGGATTATGCCGAGGAGCTAGCTAGAAAGAACTATGGATCCGGTTTCGAAGTAAAAATAGATGAAGTAGATGAAGAGTTGAGTTCTATGGGTGAGTACAAGATTGGTGTTTATGATAACAGAGGAGAAATAAAAGAGTTTTGTCTGGTTAAGGACGGAGAAGTTTTTGTTCCCAAAAGTTCGAAGCTATCGGTTACAGAAGGCGAGGTAATAGACGGACTTGGTATATACTTGAGAAATATACAAACCGAATAAGTTGGCTCTTTCTTTGAATCTGGTCCTTTGAAAGGTTAAGATCTTCGGGTGTTGATGCTTATATATCAAATGTCGAAGGTAATGTTTATAAATTGGCGTATATATAGCCTTCTTACATGTACTCAGATACACAAAAAGATAGTCTTACGGTTAAGTTTGACGTTGATGGAGTACTTACTGACATAGAGGAAACTTTCTTTAACTGTATAGAAGGAGATCTCGAGGATTACATGGATATGGAAGGTTATGATCTTGCGAAGGAGGTTTGTAGAATCACAAACCTTGCTTACAAAAACAGGAGGGACTTTTTGGTTCCAAGGGAAGACGGTATTCCTGAAAAGCTGGAAGATATACGGAGTGCTCTTATTGATATGGTAGAGGAGGAAATTGAAATCGTAATTTCTACGTCCAGGGAGGGTATAGATGAGCATGAGTTAGAAGAATCGTTGAAGGCAATGGGTATAGAAAACTATGATGAAGCCAGGATAGAGTATGATAAATGGAAGGACTGTGATATTCTTGTGGAGGACAATCCTTATCAGATAAAGGCTTTCTTGGATGAAAACCCTGGCAACGAGGCTTATCATGTAATAAACGAATGTAGTAAAATGGTATATGGTGATCGTAAGGATATATACAAAACCGGAAGATGCTTAAAAGTAGACAGCTTTTCTGATATAATAAATAGATTGAAAACAAGTAGTTTTGAAGTCCAGTCCGATAAAGAAATGCCTATACATGCCTGATCAGGGTTTGTTGAGTGAGGACTGCATATCCCACAATTCCCTGTAAAGCCCATCCTTCTTCAGAAGCTTCTCGTGTGTTCCTTGTTCCACCACTTTTCCATCGTCCAGACAGATTATGCTGTCTGCAAGTCTTGCAGTGCTTAGGTCATGGGCTATCATTATCGTAGTCCTGTCTTTTATCAACTCCTTTATGGCGTTCTGTATCTTCACCTCTGTTATAGTATCCACGTCGCTTGTTGCTTCGTCCAGTATAAGGATTTCAGGATCATTGAGTATAGTTCTGGCTATCGAGATCCTTTGTTTCTGTCCTCCACTTAGCTTGACGCCGTCCTCACCTACTTGCGTCTTATATCCATCTTTGAAATTTACTATGAAATCATGTGCTGCAGCCTTTTTTGCTGCTTCCTTTATCTCGCTCTCTGTTGCTTTTGGATTACCGTAGCAGATGTTTGCCTTGACGTCATCATCGAAGAGGAAGGCATTCTGTGAAACTATACCGATCCTGTCTCTCAACTCCTTTACATCCAATTTCCGTATATCCTTACCGTCTATCTTCACCGTACCGTTGTCCGGGTCGTAGAACCGGAGTATCATGTTTATTGTAGTCGTCTTTCCTGAACCACTTGGGCCTACAAGGGCTATGGTTTTACCGGGTTCGACCTTGAAAGAAACTTCGTGTAGTGCACTGTCTTCCTCATCCTCCTCACCAGGATCTCCGTAGTGGAAGGTTACTTCATCAAATTCGACCTCTCCTTTGATATTCCCGATCTCTTCAACATCTTCGCTGTTCTTTATACCTATTGGTTCCTCAAGTATCCCAAATACACGGGATGCAGAGGCTGCAGCTCTTTGATGTGAGTTTGTTATCCATCCCAGCATTCTCATGGGTTCGTAGAACTGCCAAATGTATGCGTTAAATGCTATAAGGGTTCCTATCGTCAGTGCCTCCTGGATAACAAGGTAACCACCGTAACCTAGGACTATTACAGCTCCGATGGAAACAGCGAATCCGACTGCAGGAAAGAACCTAGACCACAGCTTTATAGACTCGACGTTCGTTTCCCTGTATTCGTTGCTGACCTCCTCCACCCTATCTAGTTCATAATCCTCTCTCACGAAGCTCTTTATGGTTTCTATACCTGCTATATTGTTATGGAGTCTGCTGTTAACTTCGCCGACAGATCTTCTAACTGCGTCCCATTTTGGTCTTATTCTTCCGGCGAAATGATAGGTCATAAAGCCTATTATCGGTATAGGAAAGAGCGTGAAAAATGCTAGTTTCCAGTTCATCCAGAAAAGCACTATACCTATAATGATCCCTATGGTTATGTTTC
>PWEA01000005.1 GCA_003553905.1 Candidatus Aenigmatarchaeota archaeon | reverse complement strand
GGTTTATTTTGATAGGCTAAAAATTTTCAATTAATTCAACTTCCCTTTGACTTAGACCCAGTTCTTTTTTGAGATATATCTCTGTGTCTTTGTCCTTTTCGAGCATTATTTTGAAAAGAGGGAAGTACTCCATCTTCATCTTGGAAGAAGATATATGAAATCTTTCACCTATTTTTTCGTGGATGCTGTCCATTGTTTTTCTCTTTCCTTTACTTCTTCCATACCTCTTCAGCCTTTGCGGTGGCCTATATCTTGTAAAACCTCCGTACTTTTCTTCTTTTGCAAGGGCAACGCCTGCAGTCATAAGACCGATATAGTATTTCATCAACGACCAGTTCTGTCTTCTTCTTATCCTGGTCTTGAATAGATTGGCCTTCGATAGTTCGTCCATGGCCTTTGCCACATCTTCTGCCTTGCTATACTCATTCGGTACGTTCTCTTCGATCCACCAGAACAGCTCGTCCGGGTCCTTTTCTGAATCGTTTGCCATATTCTTAGCTGTCTTAGCTGTCATGGTTTTGAAGATTACTTTCAGAACTTCAAAAATTTCCTTTTCTCTGTCTCTGAATCCAAGTGCTTCCAGGTCCTCCTTCTTTATTTCATTTTCTCCTCTGGCCACAGCCTCTAGGTCGTTTATTGCAGATCTCATGTCACCGGAGTTCTTTCTTGCAATCCTTTTTAGTAGTTTTCTATCTGCTTCCACGCCTTCCTTTTCACATATATTAGCGAGATGTGCGGTCATAGAAGATAGATGTACTTTACCAAAGTCAACGAGTTCGCAGTATCTCCTCAGACTTCGAAGCTTGCTCTCATAGGGATCGTTTGCTGTCAGCACCACAGGAAATTTGGTGTTTTTTATGACATCTATTATCGCAGACACACCGCCTCTGTCTTTGTTTCCAGAGAGACCATCTACTTCGTCTATGAGTATTATTTTTTTCTTTCCTGTCAGACTCATCTGCTGTGATGCAGAGCCTGCTAGTTCTTCTATATCCGATTTGTTCCTGTCATCGGACGCATTTACCTCGAATACCTCGAGGTTGATATCCTTCGCCAGTGCATATACAGATGAAGTTTTCCCATCTCCGGGTGGTCCATGCAGGAATAAACAATCGTCTCCAGGGTTCCAGTTTTCGTACCATTTCTTCAGCTTATCAAGCTGCTTTTTTTGACCTGCAAAATCCCCGAGACTTTCTGGTTCATATTTGTCTACCCAAGTCATAGTATAACAATTATATCCCAAGATAAAAATATATGGTACGTTAATCGGAGCCTATCCACACCTGCGAAATTCTTATAAGCCGTGAAACCTAAAATAAATGCAGCACTGGAGCTGATTTTGGATATAATTAATGAGTGAAATTTTGATGTCTGATATTGACGACTGGATAGAAAAGCAGATAGAATCCGGGTATACTATCGAGGAGATAAAAGAGGCTTTAGACGAGGGCGGCTGGGATTCTGGACTTGTTGACAAGTTTATGGATAACAACTCTCCGAGAGTATCGAAGATATCAAGAAAGAAGGTATATTTAGTTGTTCTCGTGTTTGCTATAACAGTATCGGTGTACTTCCTCTCTAGTATTGTATTGATTGGTAATGGTGATATGTTTGATGATTCCGAAATAGAGGTCAGGAGAACGTTGGATCCAGACACTGTGAGGCCTTCCCAGGGTTCGACTGTGAGGCTTTTCATAGAGAATGATTATGATCAACTGGAACTCAGCGAGACTGTCCCGAACGGATTTGGTATTTCCGATGAAGGTGATGGTTTGTATACAGGGGATACAGTCAAATGGAATCTCGATAGTTCGGATATGGTAGAGTATAGAGTAGTTGCACCAGGCGCTTCTTCCGGTGTATTTACTTTTAATGGAACATACAAGCACGGCGATAAAACAGGAAAGATAGAGGGAGAAAATACAATAGAGGTGAGATGGTGATCCTTAACAGGTCAAGGGAACTGTTTGTAGCCTGTACAGCTTTTGTTTTGTTTGTTTCAATGGGAATATTTGTTTCCGGTGGTTACGATGGATACAGTTATCTGAGAGATGAGTGTGGTTCGGATGAGACGGCTATATTGAGCTTGTTGAGAGACGGTGGATACGGTTCACATGTCTACTCAACCGCGGTCGATGCCGAGTACAAGGTGTGTTTCAAGGAAATGTATGGAAGCGAGGAGGGTTCATTTGTGGCTGAGTTCAAAGATGACTGTGATAATCTGGGCATCGATGAACCCTATCTACATGCCATAGATATACATGATATAAGTAAGGCCGAGGGGACCTTGGGTTCTCATGTTTCACTTGCTACAAGCGGTGTTGATCGCAGTGAACTTTGTATATGGCATTCTGGTATGAAAAATGCTTCCAGAGTTGTAGAGATAGATAACGAAGCTGACAGACCCGAAACCAACTGGCCGGATGGTGAGGTATGTTACCTACTTGGATCACTTGCCAAGGAGACTGATTCACACATGGGATGGTCTGATTGGGAGTCGAAGGAGTATGAGACATGGGTCTGTTTCGGGGAAGACTACAATGTCGACGAGTATTTGGATGTCGATATTGAGTATAACACAACTTCCGAGGGAAGTACAAGTGTTACAAGCCAGAGGGACGTTTCCTTCACAGCTGTTGCACAGGATGATTTTATGGGTGTAAGGGAAATATATATCGAAGTACAGGGCGATGATGAGGACAGTAGTTTTGATAAAGCCTGCCAGTTCGAAGACAATCCCGAGGTGGCTACTTGTGTTTTGACTACCGATAACCAGCCGTTTGATAGCCTTGAAGACATTGATTTCAAAGCGACTGCATGGAGCGCAGGAACCCCGGTCGAAGAAGGAAGAGGGGTCACAGACAGTGGCGATTTCACAGTTTGTGGCTTTTCCAATGTGGAGATTGGTAACGATATCGTTGATGGGACCACATGTAACCATGGTAGCGGAATCAGGAGCGAGGACTGTCAGAAAAACCAATATGCCGGTTTTAATATTACTGGAACAGGGGAGTGTCCACCTCTTTTCATGAACATCAGCGCTTCGTCGACTGTTGATATTGATCAGGACGAGATAGGCGACAGTATATATTCCGACAAGGAACCTGTGTTAGGTGACTGTGTGGTTTCTTATGGTCTTGAAAACAGGGACTACAACAGCCGGGGAGAAATGGACGGTATTTACATAGAGGATGGTTTAGGGGCAGGTGATGTTCCCTCTGGAGACCCCTTGATTATCGAAGGTTTATGGGATGTGGGTGATATACCGTATTACTGTCGTGGAGAGGTACTCGGTGCAGACGAATATGCAGTTTACGAACACCAGGATCAACAGGATGATCCTGTAGCAAGTCCAAGTCAGGGTATAGTTATAGATACAGAGGAATCGGGGGATGGTGTCGGTGGTGTCATAACCCTTGATCCATTGGAAGACAAGATTGAGTTCGGTGTTGTGAAAGAGGCGTCTGTTGAAGGAGGGGTGATGGAGGAGGTTTATCCCATGGAGGTAAAGAACTGGAACGATAGGCCCGTTGCTGTTAGGATATCCTGGGACTGGAAGGAATGGGATACCTTTTCAGAAGGAAGGTATTGGTTCGATAGAAGCTTTTCAGGAGAAACTTCCTTTGATGATATAGATCAGTACCGTGACGATTATGGTTATGTGAGATCACCTCAAGTTGGTGAAGACAATTATGATATCCAGTTGGTCCTCGGAGGAAGGAATAACCATAATAGGTACTATGAGAAGTTTGCTCTGGTATTAGAAGTTCCCATATATATGGATTCCGGGTTCTACAGTACATCTATCAATATGACAAGGGATGAAAATGATTTGGAACTAGTTACTTGATAGCATCGGAGTTTGGATGGGTTTTCTTGACCAGGGCCAGGATGTTTTCTGAGAATTCCTTGATCACAGGAACCTTGTAGGTCTTTTCTGGAAATGTTTCAAGTATTTTAAAACCGGCTTCATTTAGATCTTTCTCAAGTTCTCGGTAGGTGTATAGATAGTATTTTCTCTTGAGATCCCTACCTTTGTAGTTCCATTTTTTCTCTATGATTTTGTTTTCAAGCATGAATTCCTTTTGTCTTTTATTCCAAACTGTTATCAGCGCTTCGCCGTCTTTTTTGAGAATCCTTCTCATCTCTTCGAGTGCTCCTACCCTTTCTTTTCTCTCCAGGACATGATGTAGCGATGCTATACATATTAGATTATCAAAACTTTCATTTTTGAAGGGGAGGTTTCTCATGTCTCCGGCAATCAGATTTGGATTAAAGTTGAACTTGGACGAAAAGTCCTTGGCCTTTTTTAGAAGTTCTGTGGATACATCGATGCCGTAAAGACTGAATTTTTTCCTATCTAACGGCAGGAAGTCCGAGCCATGTGCACATCCTATATTCAGGAGCTTTCCTCCGTCCCACTGTTGGCTAAGCTCACCCAACTCCTCCTGAAATATGCTCCAGTGTCTTATATTATACCATGAATCAGCTATCTCGTCGTAGAACATCCTTGGCTCCATAGTTCATCCTGAAATAAATGAGACCCTTGTGTTTTTAACTTTCGGGTACAGTTTCTCAACTATGTCCATGATAAGGTCCGAGGACAGAAAAAAGGTAGCCGAGGAAGTACTCCAAAGACTTCTCGAAGATGACATCCCGAGGTCGGAAGTCCATGATGTAAAAACAGAGATAGCATCCAAGCATGGCTGTAAGATACCGTCAAACGAAGAGGTTTTGGAACTGGCTTCTGAGGACGAAAGAAAAAAGGTACTCGTGAGGCTTCGTAGAAGACCCTCTAGGAGCAAATCAGGTGTATCGATAGTTGCAGTTATGTCATCTCCAGAGGAGTGTCCACATGGAACATGTCTTTACTGTCCCAGGGATCCCGGAGCTCCGCAGTCATACGTGGACGAAGAACCAGCTGTCATGCGTGCCAAGCAGAACGACTTCGATGGGTATAAACAGACTAAGAGAAGGTTAGAGCAACTGGAACTTACTGGTCATCATGCTAATAAAATAGAACTGATAATTATGGGTGGTACATTCCCGGCCCGTGATTATTCTTATCAGAAAAGATTTGCTAAGGGTTGCTTTGATGCGCTTAACAAACAAAAAAGCAAGGACTTTGAGGAATCGAAAAGAAAGAACGAGGAGGCCGATCATAGGTGTATAGGGCTCACTGTGGAAACCAGACCTGACTACTGCAAAAAAGAGGAGATAAGAAGGATGTTGGAACTTGGTGTTACGCGGGTTGAGCTAGGGGTTCAAGTTCCTGATGATGATATATATGAGAAGGTTCGGAGGGGTCATACTGTAGAGGATGTAGTTGAATCCACGAGATTACTCAAGGATGCCGGTTTGAAGGTCACATATCATTTTATGCCCGGTCTTCCAGGATCAAGTTTAGAGGAGGATTTGGAATACTTTCGGGAACTTTTCAGAGACGAATCCTTCATGCCGGATTCTCTTAAAATATATCCAACTCTTGTAATCGAAAACTCAGAACTAGAAGAACTTTTCAGAGAGGGAATCTACGATGTCTACAGCGACGAGGAACTCATTGATCTCATGGTAGAAACTAGAAAACTTATACCACCATGGGTAAGGGTTATGCGTCTCCATAGGGATGTTCCTATCCAGTCCATAGTTGCGGGTTGTAAGAAGTCGAATTTAAGACAGATTGTCACCAACGAAATGAAAGATCGTAGTGAGAGATGTAGATGCATAAGGTGTAGAGAGGTAGGTAGAAACGATTTTAAGAAGGAAGACCTGAGCTTTGAGCTCGTGGAGAGAAGTTATAGAGCTTCAGGAGGCAAGGAACATTTCCTTTCCTTTGAGGATAAGGAAGAAGATGTAATAGCAGCCTTGCTTAGACTTCGAATTCCGGGTGATCCCTTCCCAGAAGAGCTTAAAGAAGATACAGGTTTGGTCAGAGAGCTCCATGTGTATGGTCCCGAGATTCCATTGAGGGGACAAGGCAGCGTACAACATCGTGGTTACGGAAAAAAGCTCATTGAAAGAGCAGAAGAAATTGCAAAAAGAAACGGAATGAAAAAACTTGCTGTAATCTCCGGCATCGGAGCGAGAAATTACTACAGAAAACTTGGATATAGTCTATGTGATGCATGGATGTTCAAGGAGTTGGTGTGAGTTGAAGATAGTATATACTCCCAAATGTCTACGTTTCGGTAGAATAGGCCATCCAGAATCGCCCAGACGGGTAGAGAAGGCTGCTGACTTTTTGAAGAATAAAGGGTACGAATTCACCGACCCTGGAAAATGTACTGAAGAGGATCTACTTACAGTGCACAGCAGAGATTTTATCGAGAAGGTTAAAAACAATAATTTTCATATTTCAGACTGTCCAAGATATGATAAAATTTACGAATACGCCTGTCTTTCTGTCGGTGGCGCCCTAAAGGCTGCAGAAATCAACGGCTTTTCGTTGATGAGACCACCTGGTCACCACGCTACACATGATTCGGTTGGTGGATTCTGTTATTTTAATAATATAGCTGTAGCCGTTGAGAGATCAGATAAAAAAGTCCTTATAGTTGATATAGACAGACATCATGGAAACGGTACACAGAATATATTTTTTGGGAGGGATGATGTAGAGTACGTTTCTCTACACAGTGTCGGGTACCCGGGTACAGGTAAACTATCAAAACAAAACTGTCGCAATCACCGCTTTACACGTACTGTAGAGGATGATGAGTATCTTGAAGTTCTTGGAAGCATGTTGAACTCCAGTGGAGAGTTTGATCTATTGGCGGTTTCTGCGGGCTTTGATACACATAAAGAAGACCCCCTGGCTTCTCAAATACAGCTTACCACAGAATCTTATAGGAGAGTAGGGAAGAAACTATCCGAACTTGGTTTACCTACTTTTTGTGTTTTAGAAGGTGGATACGGAGCCGATCATCTGGGTAAGAATATCCACAGCTTTATAAGCGGCCTTGAAGATTAGGATCTCGGTTCTTGAAGATTTTTTTATATCTGCTTGAGGAGTACTTTTCGGGTTTCAGTGATCTGATTCTCTTGATTTTTATTTTACCTTTATAATTCTCGAGAGCTTCTTGGAGACCGTTTGGTTCTTGATCGTGTCCAAGGGATATTATATCAGGTTCGAATCTCTTTAATATTTTGTTGTAGTTGATTTTCCTTTCGCCAACAACAACATAGTCAGCAATACCAAGGTTTTCTATCATTTCTTTCCTTTCGATATTCGAGAAAAGACAGTTTCTTATGTTTTTTTCGTTGGTTATCACTACGTTTAGGTTTCCGTTGCTTGCCAGTTCCTTGGATTTCTTAAGGTAGAATAGGTGGCCAGGATGGATCAAGTCAAACTTACCGCTTGCCAAAACGTTTTGTGGTATCCTACTCACCTGTGAAGCCTGTTAAATTATTGCTGGATTCTTCACATGCTTCCTTATAAAGGCAGTATCTACACTTATCGAACTTCCAGTCGCCCTTGTCAGGCTTTTTGGGTATTACATCTTTTTTTATCATATCCAGGAGCTTTTCGAACTCTTCCTGAAGCTCTTCCAAAACTCCTTCGTCTTTTTCTATACTGAACTCCTTAAGCTTCTGTGTTCCTTTGCATTCTACGAGTATTATCCCCTTGTCTATACCAAAATGGTTTAGATAGATCTGGAGCTGTTTTTTCCACGATTCTTTGGGTTCGCTTAGATTTTTGAAACTATACGGACTTGCCGATTTGATTTCAACTATATAGTTTTCGTTGTTTATCGAAACGATTGCGTCTGCTCGTCCATGGAACATGGACTGATCCGGCATTCTAACCTCCGATGCTGTAACTACCCCTGCTGAATAGAGAGCAGACACAAGCCTTTGGTGTATCATATCTCCTCTTTCAAACTTTCGTCTTGTCTGCGGATCAAGATCTTCTTTGTCGGCTCCTTTCATCTTTAAGTATATTTTTCTCTTGCAGTCGGTTACTTCGGAAGCATAAAAGTAGTCTCTACGTCTATTTTTTTCCTGTTTTCGGTAGAAACGGTCGATTTTTTCCTTGAGCATGTTGTGATAATTTACTTTTCTCTTTAAATGTTTACGGGAAAGATTAAAGTTCTTGATAGATAAGATATAGACATGAGAATATGTCCCAGTTGTGGTTCGGAGAAGATAGAAACAGATAGAGCTAATTTTTTAGCTTTGTTGGGGATGGAGCGCGGATACAGCTGTCCTGAATGTGGATACAAAGGAAGGCTGTTTTTGAATATAGATGGAGATAGACTAGATGACGCGAAGGAGTTTTTGGAGGAAAGGGATTCCGATGAGTTTAAGGATATGCTGATGGACCAGGAACTTGGATTCAACAAGGGCAAGCTTGCTTTCGGCCTTGCTTTCTTTCTGATGGGTGTCCCCTTGATCGTATTGATGCCAATGGGACTGAACTTCTTTGTAGGAGTACTTTCTACATTTATCGGCCTTGTTCTTGTTCACGGAGAAGTTAAGAAACTGAATTCTTAGGCAAAGTTCATTTCTTCCTGACATTCGGGGCAGAGAAGGTTTCCGTTGACCTCATTGAGAGATTCAGAGTAGTTTTCACAAGATTCGCACTTCCCTATTTCTCTATCACCGAAGTCCATATCCATACTTTCGGGACCAAGTTTGATTCCCTGGCTTATACCTAGATAGAGGTTTGGCCTTACTTTCATTATGTCATGTTGTGAGATTATACCTATGATGTCTCCTCCTTCCATAACAACAAGTCTTTCTATTCCCTCCTCCACCATAACCATTGCTGCATCCTCTATATCCATCTCAGGGGAGATTGTGACCATATCTGTTGTCATTATGTCCTTTGCTTTGCTTCCCTTATCATCGACGACAAACTTGTTGACTATATCTGAGTTAGTGATTAATCCCTTTATCTCATCATCTTTTTTTATTATAACTGAACCCCTGTCGCCACTTTTCAGTCTTTTGGCTATGTCGCATATGGATTCCTGTGGGTCGGCATAGTTCAAATCCTCAGACATTACTTCTCTCACGAGGGGTTCATCGACTTTATCCTTTATCATTGCCTTTCACTCTCTCGTTGTCATACTTAAAAATATTTCGGTTGGGTAAAACGTGGGGGAAGTTATTAGGGTCATGGCTACCTTCCTTGCCGTTGCCTTGTCCAAACGGCGCGATTCGCGAATTTCTCCCGTGTGTTTTACAGTTCGTCTCACATACGCCCCTCCAGTCTCAAGGACTTTATGGAACGCACGCTCCACGCCTTACTAAGACAGGCTAGACCCCTGACCTCCCGCCACAGATATATTATTATTTTCAAGGTATTTAACTTTCAAAACCAGCCCTTTATACCTAGTTGCCCATGATACAGAGGGAAACTTTTAAATAAAGGAGTTGATACATTTAAGTTAGTGATTGTATGGCTGCAAAAAAAGGTGTTACCCTTCCTATCAACATGCTTGTAATCCTTGCTGTAGCCGTTATAGTTCTTTTAGCCATAGTCGCTTTCTTTATGGGAGGCTTCGAGACAGGTGCTGTAGATGAACAGACGGTCATAAATAGATGTTGTAGTCCTGTTGCAACCTTTGGTCACTGTGCAGAAACCAGTTGGACAGAGGAACTAACAGCCCTTGATTGTGATGCTCCCGATGATTCACCTGTTTCCACTGCCGAGGTATGTGTACAGGTCGGTGGCGAATGGCACGACTGTAGTAATGTTATTCCTGGCGGTCCACAAAACTGCCCTGCCTGTTAGAGATCAGCGTTTCTCGACAACAAGTTTTTAAGTAGTTCAGATAAACTATAGGTAGTGTTAAACATGACAACGGATAAAGGAATATCTCTTCCTATCAACATGCTTGTAATCCTTGCTGTAGCCGTTATAGTTCTTTTAGCCGTTATAGCCTTCTTTACCGGTGGATTCGACACAGGTCCCGTGGAGGATAGAACAGTTATAAACTCATGCTGCAGCCCCGTCGTAACCTATAGACACTGTGGTGAAGACAGCTGGGATCCCGAGCTCAGTGGTATGAGCGAATGTGGTGATATGGAAGGCGACGTTTGTGTAGATATAGGGGGCAGAGAACGCGTCTGTTCGGAATATGTTCCCAGGCCAAGTGAATGTCCTGCATGCTGATTTTTTGTTTTCACCTTCTGCAAACTTTTAAATACTTTTACAGGTTAATCAAATGGACAGAGTGAGATCTAGTGTTCAAAAGTACTAGAAATTCAAAGACCAAAACAACAGAATAAACGGAGGTGAATCTAATGGCAGAAGAAGCAGACGACAATGTGATTTTCGTTGGAAACAAGCCACCGATGAGCTATGTTCTTGCATGTGTTACTCAGTTCAACGATGGAATGGATGAGGTTCACATCAAGGCAAGAGGCAAAGCAATCTCAAGGGCAGTTGATGTTGCAGAGATAACAAGGAACAGGTTCGAAGAAGACGCTGTTATAGAAAGCATCGAGACAGGAACCGAAGAAATTGAAACAGACGAAGGAGATGAAATCAACGTTAGCTCGATAGACATCCTGATGAAGAAGTAAAAACAGGTAATGTTTCAAAAACAAGCCCTATTCTTTCTTTTCTTTTTTTATTCTGAAAGAAGTGATTTGAATGTAAAGACCTTATTTTCTTCCGCAATTTCCAGTGCTTTTTTAAGTTTATCAGGACTTTCAGAATAGACTGTCATAATTTTTTCACCCTTTTCAACGGGATCATCTTTTTTCTTATGTAGGTATAGTCCTGATTTTTTGTCCTTAGAACAGCCCGTTGCCTTTGTTATTTTACTCACTATTTTATTGTCCAGATCCTTTACACGCCCTCTTTTCTGAGATCGAACTATCTGATGATTTTCGGCAAGTTCTACTTCATCAGGGTCCATAACTCCACCTCCCTGGGCCTCGACTATATCTTTGAACTTGTTGTAAGCTTTTCCACTTGTTAGTATCCTTTCTGCACTTTTATCTGAACCAACTTCTTCAAGTAGAAGGTCGGCCATCTTAATAGATTTTTCTGTTAGATCCTTAGGTCCTTCTTTACCCCCGGATTTCAGTATTTTTAAAACGTCCCTTGCCTCGAGCGCCGGGCCTATCCCATTTCCGATCGGATTGGAGCCATCTGATACAAGAGTGAAAACATCCATTCCCAGTTCACTCCCCAGCTTTTCGAAATATTCAGATAGCTTACTTGCTTCTTTGGAATTTTTTATCTTTGATCCGTCTCCCATGGGTATATCTATAAGCACAGTTTCGGCCCCAACAGCCTTTTTCTTTGCCAGAACAGATGAAAGGAGCTGCTCCAGTGGATCCAGATTGAGGGAATCCCTGACTCTTATGAATTCATCGTCGGCCGGTGCGAGATTTAGTGCTCCGCCCCACGAGAAGCATCCGTTGGTTTTGTCAACTATATCTTCGATCTCCTTCAAAGAATGTTCTACGTCTGTGATGACTTCCATTGTGTCTGCGGTTCCTGCCGGTGAGGTTATCGCTCTTGACGAGGTTTTCGGTATCTTATAACCAGCTGCTGCGATTATAGAAACTATTATCGGTGTTGTTCTGTTTCCTGGGACACCGCCTATGCAGTGTTTGTCCAATGCATTTTTTATATCTATCTCTTCACCGGTATCTACCATCGCCTTTGTAAGATCCCTTGCTTCATCAAGTGAGAAGTCGGACATATCTATAGCTACAGTATATGCCATCAGTTCGGAATCAGTTAAACGGAAGTCTACTGCATCCTTTACTATTTCATGGGTTTCATCATATGATAGATCCTTACCTTCTACCTTTTTCTTGATATAGTCTATAGAATCAGGTTTTGGTATGCTGTTTACGATGACGGTTTTTCCTTCCTCGGCCCCGAGTTCTTCGTTTGTTTCATCGAACAGTACTATATGACCTTCCGGGACCTCGTTTGAGGTATCAACTATGGCCATGACTTCTGTGTCCTCGTGCTTTATACATATTCTGTCGCCAAGGAATATAGAACGTTCTATGGCTTCCCTGTTGTTGAGAATTACCACAGGCTTTCCTGCCCTTATATCCAGAGTCTTTACCTTTGCTTCCATTTTAACACAACTAAACGGTGGACTTTGATTTATAAAAATAAACAACCAGCTCAATGGCTACCACAATCGACAAGATCGTATTCATAAATAGAAAAGCAAGATCTCCTATCCTGTAGGAATGTAGTGCAAGTGACATGGATCCAAGCAGACTAAAGAAAATGAATTTTGGGTCCAGTGCTTCTAGGCTTTCTGTTTTCATTGTGGTTATGGTTTCGGGTAGCCATGCTGCTAGCAGTAAAATAGCTCCTAGCCATCCTATATTTATCATTTTTCCCACTTGTCTAGCGCTTTTTTCAGTTCTTTGTTTTCCATCGATGCTTCTTCTAGACTTCTTCCATTCATAACAGCTCTACAGGCTTGTCTTATGGCTCTGGCTCCGGCTTCTGTACCATCGGGGTGTCCATGGCATCCTCCGCCAAACTGGGCTATTATATCCTTGCCCATTTTATCCACTAAGCCAGGAAGTCCTCCTGGATGAAGACCACCGGATGCAACGGCAAATGTTTTGTCTATATTACCCCAGTTCTGATCCAACCTGCGGCCTTCTTCGGATACGTCCATTGATTCTATAGCTTCCTCTATTTTCAGGACCTTTTTTTGGTCTCCTTCCATCTTACCGATACCAGCTGTCCCTATATGTAGTTGGTCACCACCTATGAGTCTTGTTAGTTTAGCCACCGTAAGCATGCTGATACCATGTTTTTTGCTTCTGGTGAATGCGGCATGACCTGCTCTGTGACAGTGTATGACTACATTCTTTCCTACGAGGTATTCACGCATCTCCTGTAGTGCACTCCAACCTATTGTTATTATGTCTATCATAACGTAGTTGCTGCCCTTTCCTATGAGGTAGTCTGCTCTCTTCTTCATTTCTGATACAGGCGCCGTTATGTTTCCCATATATTCTTTCTTTTCGCCTGTTTCCTTTTCGGCCCTTTCCTTGAGTTTCATTGTTTCGTCTACCCTTTTTTTGAAACCGTTGAAGCTCATCGAGGTAAGATTTTCATCATCCTTTACTATATCAAGACCACCCTTCCATGCCTTGTAAGCAACCTTGGCATGTTCTTTTGGGCCCAATCCGAGCTTGGGTTTGACTATAGTTCCGAGCATTGGTCTATCATATACAGAAAAGAGGTTTCTTATTCCGTCTATACCTACCTGTGGTCCATGGAACTTTTCTAACATTTTCTTCGGAAATCTTATGTCTTCTAGCCGTAGACTATCGAGTAGTTTCATTCCAAATATGTTTCCTCCAACCGAAGACAGCAGTTGTGGTATGCTGCTGAGTTCGAAGAGTTCCTTCGGATAGGCTATTTTTACGTAGGGATCATCTATATCATATACCCTCGCCTTTATCCTCTTTGCTCTTTCATTGACTGTTCCGATGTGTGTCCATGTTCCTACACTGGATTCCTTGGCGACATTGGCTGCTGCTTCTTTGATCGTGTAGTTCTTTGATGGTTCTATTCTAAAAAGACAGATAAGATCGTCTTCTTTTGGTTCGTATTCTTTGTCTATGAAGTTCATAAATTCATCCCTCTCTATCTATATTGTGAACCTTCCTTTTAACTCTTCTATTATTTCATGTTTTTTCATTACACCGTCTTCCGTTATTAGTTTGTCTATATTTGCCCAGGGTGTCATATCAAAGGCAGGATTTTCTAGTACCAGTTCGTGTTCTTTCTCAAGGTATTCGTGTTCCCGTATTTCATCAGGCGATCTCTCTTCCAGTGTTGAGAAGTTGTCGTAGTCGAATTTGTCCTTTGTAGCTATGAAGTAAAACTCCGTATCAGGATCCTCCTTCGCAGCAAGGGATAGCATATATGTTCCTATCTTGTTCAGGACACCAGAAGGCCTTATCGAATCCACGCCAACAAACACGTAGTCTGCAGCCCACATATATAGCCCGGCTGCTGCATCTACTATATAATTGACAGGTATGTTCATCTCATTGAGCTTTTTTGCTGTTTTAACGCCTTGTAGCTTTGGCTCGGTTTCTGTAACTATCACACGGAAGTTTCTGTCCATATCCAGCATACTCCTAAAAGCTGCTATAACAGCAGAAGAGTGACAATGTGTCAGTATTACGGATTCGTCCTTTACAATATCTGCGACTACTTTACCCGCTTCGTTTTTTGCGGTGTTTAGATAGTCTAGGGTTGCGTCTATGGCTTCTATCTCTCCCCTTCTTTTAACAAAGTTTATGCAGTTATGTGCTGATACTCCCGTGGGACGCGCATTTTTCAATCTTTCTGCTGCTTCTTCGAATTTTTCACCGAACCCTTCTTCTTCGACTATCTTCGAAAGAACTTTAAGACTTTCCTTTGCTATTGACTGTGCTCCCTGTATTTCAAGGTTCTTTATCTTTTTTACAGTCTCATCGACGTCGGGCATCGGCATAGAAAACTTTATGTGAAGCGATAAATAAAAGGTTTTGTATGAACAAAAAAGAGGATATAGATTCTTTAATCGAAACCATGAAGGCCAAGGGCAATCTTACTTCTGAACGTGTTGAGAAGGCTATGAGAAAGGTTCCGAGGCATCTTTTTGTTTCAAGTAAAGACAAAGAAAAGGCATACACCGACTCACCTCTTTCCATAGGTCATGGTCAAACTATTTCCCAACCGTCTGTTGTTGCAAAGATGACAGAGTTTCTTGACGTCAAGGAGGGTGACAGAATACTTGAAATAGGTGCTGGGTCCGGATGGCAGTCTGCTGTACTTTCTCGTCTTGTTGGAAGTTCGGGAAAAGTTTATACAGTTGAACTAATTGAAGGGCTGGCAAAGAACGCCAGAGAAAATATCAATAAGGCAGGTATAGACAACGTGGAGGTTGTTTTTGGGGATGGGTCGATCGGTCTACAAAAATATGCTCCATATGATAGTATAATCTGTACTGCCGTTTCTCCAGAGATTCAGGACGAATGGGTTGAACAGCTTAAGGTAGGAGGGAGGCTGGTTACTCCCCTCGGAGAAATAGTTTTACACAGTCTTGTTGTTTTTGAGAAGAAAGACGACGGTTTAGATCTCATAAAGAAAGAAAGGGGTTATCGTTTCGTTAAGCTCAGAGGAACCAAAGGTTTTTGAGTTTAAAATAAAATAGGTTTTATATGTCTTCTGTATTTGGGTTTTTTACTGACAAAAAAAAGGAAGAGAAAACGGTTAAGTTTCAAGATTTCCTCTGTTGGTTTGAGAATCAGCTCAAGGGTTTGGATGGTTTCGACTGGAGCGATCAGAACGAAGTATACTCCCAAATAAAGAATTCTATGGAAGGCTTGCAGAAGGCTTTGGTAGAGTTCGAGGAAAAGGATCTTCCCGATGAAATGGCACCCAGGCTTAAGAAAATGGCCCAATCAAACAGAAAGGTTTTGATAAAGCATCTTCAGAGTTTCATCGATAAGTTTACTATACCCGATGGAAGAGGATACAAACAATTGCAAAGCTTCCTGGAGGATAGATCGTCGGAGCTCGATAAGGTTTCAGATAATATAAAGAGGAGTTTGGTTGTACTTGATAAGGCACAGCCAGACGTTACAAAGGGAATAGTTAATTCAATAAGAGAACTAGAAAGATCTCTTGATATAGATGAAGACCTACAGAAGACCGTCGAAATAGTTGATTTATACAAGGAACTCAATCAAAAGATCGAAAGGCTTTCGGAACTTTCAGATAGGCATGAAAAGATAAAAATCGAGTTGGAGGACAGCCTCGAAGAAAGAGAAAAACTTCATAAAAAGTTGGAGGAGATAGAAAAATCTGAAGATAGAGAAGCCATAGAAGAAAAGCGCCAAAGGATGGGGGATGTAGAGAAGAAAATGGAAAAGGAGAAGAGCAGGATACGCAGTAGTATATCGCCACTAAAAAGAGGTCTTAAGAAGCTAAGATATTTTGGTTTTTTTTCAGGAGAGGAAGAGCTTCTTGAACATTATATCACCAAGCCTGTTCTGGCTACCAAAAAAGACGAAGGCCTTTCGTTCTTATTAAAAACAACTGAGAAACTTGATGAAAAGCTTGCTGACAGGAATCTGGACTTCGATGACTCAGAAGCAAAAAGACTTGAAAATGAACTCGATGCTGTTGATATAAACAAAATCAAGTCCTCTGTTGAAACCATTTATGATTTAGAAGAGGAAAGAAACAAACTAGAAGAATCAATCGAGAATCTTTTATCAGAGGGGCCCAAAGAGAATATTAGTGGAAAGATAAAGAGAAAAAGTGAGGATATAGAAGATATGAGGGATAGACTCGAAAAAACGAAGCAGAAACAGAAGGATCTTGAGAATACGATAGATGAACTGGAGGATGAACTCGTGAAACATACTGAAGAACTCCTTGGGATTGATGTCAGCTTAGAATGTGTCGAGTCTTGACTGTGTTCCTTTGTTTCTGTCCCTTTGTAATCTTTCAATGGGCTTTTTTATTCTGTCTTCGGAAAAATCATGTCTATCACACAGAAAGCTCTTGATCTTTTCTTTACTGGGATCCCGCCATTCGATTTTATAATCATCGGTCACAGACGGGTTCATGAATAGGTTTAATATATCTTCTGGGTCCTTTTCGAAAGGCCAATCAACTTGATTGATTACAGAGCGTAGATCTCCGTGTTTTTTTACAAGCTTTAACGCGTTCTTAGGGCCTACACCCTTTACACCGCCTGGAGTGTAGTCAGTCCCTACAAGTATTCCCATTATAATTAGTTGTTCTCTACTTATGCCGTTTTTGTTCAGTATTTTCTCGAGATCCAGCTTCTCTGGTCTAATCTTCTTGTATTGTTGCTTATTGGGGAGCTTTCTTTTTCCTGTTATAGTTAGATTCCTCACGAGTATTGGTGAACCAAACAGAAGTGCATCAAAATCTTGGCTTCCTACCGCCCATGCATCACCTTTTTTTGTCATATGTGCGGCCTGGGCCTCACCTTCGCTTGGTGCTTGTACCCACGGGATTCCCATGGCATCCAGTAGATTTTTAGACTGGTTTACCATCTCTTTTTGGACCGTTGTTGATTGTTTAGCATATTTTTCTGCTTTCTCTATATTACCTCTCTTCAGTGCATCCTTGTATTTCTTCCTTGCTTCCTCTCTTTTTTCCCTTCTCTCGTTGTTTACACTCTCCTTAAATTCAGGAGGCTTTCCATCAAAAACATAGAAGGGTCTAATCTCATGTTCTACGAGCTTTGTGGTTCTGTAGAAAAGGCCCGAAAGATGGGATGTTATCCTTCCATTTGAGTCTTTCAATGGTTCGCCATCTGGTTGTCGTATTATAGAGAGGAACTGATAGAGCATGTTAAGAGCATCGATAGCAAAGGCTCTGCCTTTAAATGAATCTAAAGAAGATTCTTCAGGTTCAACGAGATCCGCAATATTCAC
Organism: Candidatus Aenigmatarchaeota archaeon; assembly: GCA_003553905.1. GTDB lineage: Archaea > Aenigmatarchaeota > Aenigmatarchaeia > PWEA01 > PWEA01 > PWEA01. The sequence continues at coordinate 60,629 of PWEA01000005.1, read as the reverse complement.
ACCCATATAACATCGGGAAGAAATCCAGTTCTACTGGTATTCTCCTTTCAGGTTTACGTAGCTCTTTGCCATCTTTTTCATGACTTCTCTGTCCTGTTCTTGGAGTTCTCTTACCTTTTCTGCAGGATTTCCACTGTAGACAGAATTTGGCTTAGTCTCAGTTCCCGGAGGAAGCAGGCTTCCTGCTCCTATTATGCTGTTCCTTTTTATCCTGGTGTGATGCAGAGCAGTAACATTTATTCCTATCATTACGTTATCGTCGACATCACAGCCGTCGAGAACAGTTCCGTGGGCAACTGTTACGTTGTCTCCTATACTAACGCCGTCCTTGGAGTTAGGGTGTATGACAACATTGTCCTGGATGTTCGTATTTTCTCCTATTTTTACTTTTCCTATGTCTGCTCTAATCACAGTGCCAGGCCATACAGAACTGTTTTCACCTATTTCTACATCTCCGATAAGTACAGCATCCGGAGCCACCCAAGCGCTTTCTGCTACCCTTGGATAGGGTCTCTCTGTCGAACTCCCACTCTTTCGAGAAGCCGAGAAAAAACTTTCTTTTAATTTCCTTAACACACTATCCCCGTTCTTATCTTAGACAACTACCTTTTTAAATATTTACAAATTCTTTCTGTCTATTCAATCCTTTTTCTTTGGAAGCTTGTGTAGTCTGTAACCGGCCATGAACTTGATTTCTTCGTTACATTGGTCTTCGGCTTCTTCAAGTACAGATGTATACTCTTTTTCTGCTTCATCGAAAAAACACTGGCCTTCGAGGACCATTGCTTTATAAAATCTTTGTCTGCAGTTCTCCGGCTCGAAATTCAGCGCAACAGCACCGATATCGGTAGCATAAGGATCCCGTATGACTTCGTTGAATTCTTCAAAAGAATACAGTTCTTTGTCGATTTCATTTTCTTGGCTCATTTTTTCACCTCCTTTCCAGGTTAAGAGACAATAGGCTAATATAAGGTCGGTAAAGTATTTAAGCATTGAATAGCTTTACTTCTCCTCCATATAGTGAAGATGAGCTCTGCAGTTACAGTCGGAAGATCCAAATTTTTTGACCGGGGTTTCTTTGCTTAAGATAGAAATAGCTTTGTTTAGGAGACATTCGTCATTGTTTTCGGTTCTTATCTTTACCGTAGCTATGATTTCTGCCTCCTCGAGAAAGTAGTCTATATGCCAGTGTTTTTTCTTGTCGTCTGAAATATGTCTTTCAATCCTTTTATCCAGGTTGTTCATACCCGATCCAACGTAACAATATATCCCTGGTTTGAATTCAAAGTTTCCTAGTTTCCCTATTCCTATAGTTTTACTGACATCGAGGCGGATGAAAAGAAGATATAGACCCTTTGAAAACTTATCTTTTTCGGACATCTGGTTTCATGAGTTTTGCTTTTGTAGCCTCTTCACTATGGCTTTTTCTACATCTACAAGATTTACTACGTCTTCCCTGTTGTACATAAGAAGCTTTCTGAGCGACTTACTGCAGTTGTTTTGTTTGTATTTTTTCCAGAGGCGAACTGCTTCCGAACCACCACAAACACCCGAATCTCTCCCTATTCCTATCTCTTTTTCTATTACCTTTAGTCCGCCCTTTAGGTCACATTTCCATCCAAGATACATTAGATCTTTATGATCAATATCCACCTCTAGGTTGTAGTTGTGCTCTAGAAACGGTATGTCAAATCTTTTTCCGTTGTATGTAACTATCCTTTCGGCTTTGTCAAGTAGTTCTTCTACAGCTTTTTGGTTTAGGTTCCTCCCCTTCACAAGCTGATAAACTCTGTTTCCATCGTAGGCCCCCACTACAGTAACTTTGTTCCTTTCCTTACTTAGGCCGGTTGTTTCTATATCAAGGTAAAGCTTTTCCATGAACAATTCTTTTTCTCGATGGTTTAAATATTCTGTTACCCACCGAATAACTTTTTAGACTTGAGATCGAAACTATGATCGATGAGAGATAAAGTCTTTTACCACCGATGTCCTCGCTGTGGATTTAGGCAGAAGTCCAAGGCAGAAAAACGTGTGAAATGTCATAACTGTGGTGCTACATACAAAGAAAAAACGAACCGTTGTTCACGACCTAAACCAAAGGACTCCGATGGGAAGTTCAGAAAAGCTGGTGATATAGATGGTTGATTTCATAAACCTCGAAGACGTTCCGTTTAGTTTAGAAAAGACCCTTGAATGCGGACAGACATTTTCTTGGAACAAGATCAAGGAGGAGGACACCGAGAAATATTATACGGTGAGAAGTGGTGGTGTTTTAAAGGTCTGGCAAGACGGTGATAAGCTTTTTTATACTAACCAGGGCGATGAGGTGGATCCCATCGATGTTCTAAGGCTTGATGACAAGCTTGATGATATCTATGAATCCATGAACAAGGATAGGTTTATTGAAAGAACTATAGCAGCGAACTATGGTCTTCGTATCGTTAGAGATGATTTTTTCCCTTGTCTCATATCGTATATAACCTCATCACAGATGCAGATCCCCAGGATAAAAAGAATACAGAAGGACATCAGAATAAACTATGGAGCATCTCTGGACTTTGACAGAGAGTATTACCAGTTCCCATCACCGGAGAGTCTTGCAGAAGTACCGGAGAACGAACTGAGGGATCTCAATGCAGGATATAGAGCCGGATACATCAAGAGGACCTCTGAGATGATACGGGACGGTGTCGTTGATCCCGGTGAAATCAGGCGATTAAACTACGAGGAAGCAAAGGATAAACTAATGATACTTCCTGGTGTCGGAGAAAAGGTTGCAGACTGTGTTCTTCTTTTTTCTTTGGACTTCCTTGAATCGTTCCCCATTGATACTTGGATAAGGAAGATAGTTAAAAAGGAGTATAATGGAAAATATTCGAAAAACTACAGCGAGCTGTCGGAAAATATGAGAAACTACTTTGGAAAGTATGCTGGTTACGCACAGGAATATCTTTTTCATTACGGAAGAACATGTATGGATCCGGACAGTCCGTAGTCTGTTGGATATATCCATTTCTGCGTTATAGTTATTAATTGTGAATTAGAGATGTATTGTATGCATGTACAAGGCCTTGTTTGTGTCGGGTGCGGTGAAGTATATACTGCAGACGAAATAAGATATTCATGTAAGAAATGCCATTCATCTGTCGATGTTCTTTACAATTACAACGAGGTAAAAAACAAGCTTTCTTGGGATCTTTTGAGAGAAAGGAATTTTTCTCACTTGAGATATAAGGAACTTTTACCTGTCCTTGACCCCGATTTTATAGTAAGGATGGGTGAGGGCGGAACACCTCTTTTAAAGTCAACAAGCTTAGGCGAGAAACTAGGAATAGACCTTTACTTCAAGATGGAGAGTTTGAACCCTACAGGGAGCTTCAAGGACAGAGGAACTTCCGTCGAGCTTGGAAAGGCTCTGGAGCATGGTGCCGAAGAGATAGTTACCGCCACGACCGGAAATATGGGTTCTTCGATAGCTGCCTACTGTGCGAGGGCAAGCGTTGAAGCAAGAATATATGTACCTCATGGTGTAGCGAGCCCGAAGCTAAAGCATATGAGAGAACACGGTGCTGAGGTTATAGAGGTGAGCGACGATTACAATGACGCAGAGGAGAGGGCATGGGAAGACAAAGAAGAAGATGATATGTACCTCATGGGAGACTATCCTTACAGAGGCGAGGGTGAAAAGACAGTAGGTCATGAGATAGGCGACCAGGCTGAGGTTGACAAAGTTGTTGCACCCATCGGAAACGGAACCCTTATACATGGCGTTTGGAAAGGTTTCTGTGAGCTGAGGACTACAGGTTTGTTGAAGAAATGTCCTGAGATGGTTGGTGTTCAGTCAAAGGGCTGCAATTCCGTCGTGGGGGCATTAAACAAGGGTCGGGAGAAACCTGATGTTATAGATCAACCTGATACGGTGGCGGACGCAATATCATGTGGAGAGCCCTTGGACGGAGACCAAGCTATCATGGCTTTGAGGGAAAGCGAAGGAACGGGTATTACTGTGAGCGATAAAGATATTTTGGAGGCGAAACAGGTTCTAGCCAAAAGGGAAGGAATATATGCAGAAGAAGCAGGTGCGGTTGCGCTAGCAGGGATACTGAAAAATAGAGAAAATTTCAGACAGGGAGAAAAAGTAGTTTGTATTGTGACAGGCCATGGATTAAAGACTTAAGTTATAAAATACAAGGATAAGAACGTGCGCCTGTGGTCTAGTCTGGCCTAGAGATCGACGTGGACGAAGTCTACGTCCTTTGGGTAAGACTCGAGCCTCCCATGCTCGAAGCCCGGGTTCAAAAGAATCTTTTTGCAGAAGACAAAACGTTCACGGAAGATAATGTGAATGCCTCTCCTGAGGGATTCGGGAACTCCCGGCAGGCGCACTATTGATTAAAGACTAGACAGTGAATGTGTGGTTTCGGATAGACTGCTTAAAGAAAAGGTATTGTAACTTTCTTGGCCATTTTCTTCCCCATTACCCCAATCCGGTCCGTATTCCTCGGAAATATTTCCTTTAGTGTCTTCAAAGGGACTTACATCCCATACATCTGTAAACATGGTGATAACTGCAAGTAGTATGAGTATAGAGATAATCAAGATTACAACGGTCCTTATCGCAAGCGATATACCCTTTTCTTTCATTTCAACAACACCTTTGTTCCCAATCGACTTCTTCCAGCCTTTCTATAAGCTCTTCGTCCATTTCTTCTTCGTCGTAGCCTTCCCATACCTTATCTACAGCACACTGTCCGGGATCTTCTTCGTCGTAGCTTCTACAACAACCCCTGTTTTCAAATCTATTACAGGCTATCCTCATCTTTCCATCGAACTCTATTTCCGTTAGACCTGCATCTCCTGTGCCTACCCAGAGGGCAAGAAGAGCAAAGAGAATGAGTAATGTTATTATAAATACCCTTATTATTCTTATCGCGTCCATACCCTTTTTACTTAACATAGTTTATTCACAACATACATCAAATGGATCTTCTTGGTGTGTCCATATTTCGTTTTCGAATTCTTGGCATCGAACTGCTCCGGGGTTACTGCAACAATTCCTCTGTAGGTATCCTACACAAGACCTGCCCATCTCATCTTCCTCACCTGGTCCTTCTGTTACGTCCAGACTAAAAACTATGATGGATAGGATCACTATCAAACTCAAAACCAGAGCTCCGAGATGTAGAGGCTTTAATCTCTTCCCGGACTTGATTTTCATGGTTAAAGGTTGTTACCTATTGGATTTAAAACTTACGGTCTGTCCTCACCCTGAAAGTATCAGTTCTTTCATTAGGTCAAAAAATCCTTCGAAGAGCCCCTCTGTAGTCAGGGCAAGAGCAGCAATCACACCTATCAAAAGTATTCCAAGTATTATATAAACAAGGATATTAAACTGTAGTCCTCTGGTTCGAAGAGCGTAGTTCATTTTTATCCCATAGTCCATATTTCATCGAAGTCCCAGGGATCTACGAGGCCTTCCGTTCTTGTGGAAACAAATGTTGCCTTGTCTTCCATGGCTTCGTCAACTTTCGGTGTTCCTATAACACTTCCAGAGATATCTCCAGGAAGAATTCCGGATGTGTCAGTACTCCAGAAGGAGTTTGTCACTGCCCCAGCAGAACCGGAACCGACCAAGCCTTGTTTGTTTGTGAGTCCGGTTACAAAACTAGCTGCGTATGTTTTATCTACCTGTCCACTTCCTGATCCTATTAGTCCCCCTACATTTGATATACCTTCTACAGAGCCGACCGTGTAAGAATTTGTTACGGAACCGGAGGTATGTTGTCCTACCAGTACTCCTACATTTTGATCTCCATCTACATTTGCCGTGGAGGAAGATTTCCGTATCTCTCCACTGTTTGTTCCAACAAGACCGCCAACGTTACTTTCGCCTTGAACCATCCCGGAAATACGGATTCTTTTGATGGTTCCTTGGTTTTCTACAGAAAGACCACCTGCAGGACCTTCCTCAAATATATCTACTTCCGAGATTCTAATATTTTTTACGGTTCCCGAGGAAGATATCGTTTCAAATAGTGGCTCATCTAAACCATATATACTGTGACCACGACCGTCCAGCGTCCCGCTGAACTCTCGGATTGGTTCGTGATCTGAACATCTTATAGAGTCTTGGAGCTGATATTCACCTTCTGAACCTATTGATTTACATGAGGTCACAATCCGTCCTGACCCCTCTCCGGGAAATTCTTCTTCCGGGAGCTCGTGTTTTAAAATAGGGTATTTGAACTTCCTATGAACCCTTCTTGCCTCCTCCTCGCCTATGTCCATAAGACCTTCTGAAATCTCCAAAAAAGATCCCGATGTTGTGGAAAAAACAAATATTACCAAAACACCTAGAATTATAAGAACTACTAAAGCCATCATAGACTTGGATCCCTTTTGATTCATCTTCATGTTAAATATCTCCCCCTTTCTTATAAAATTTACATATTTTCTAATGGATTACGAGCCATGTCATAGAGGTCTGAATAGTCTTCGTTAAAGTTTTCACTGAAGTAGAAATCATCGGATATTGTTATCGAGGGCTGGTTCCTGTAAGAAGTCAGATTACCTGATAATTCTACCCTATCTATGGTTTCCTCGTCCTCATCCAAATCTACTTCTATATCGACGTCATTTATCTGTATCATCGTTTCGAGTCGGAACGGTTGCGTATCGTATTCGCCTCTGTAGAAACCCTCTAACTTAGTCAGATAATCATCTATTTTCTCCTCTATTTCTTCTTCAAGGGATTCACTTGCGTCTTCCCAGTCGCTACCTGATTCCCGTATACCCCAGTATATACCTAACAAAAACGAATCTTCTATAGCTTCCAGAGCATGGTCAAACTGAACCTTTGCTGTAACTCTTTCACTCTGCCCGAACCAGGACTGCTCCTGACCTTGGTATGATAGTACTCCTACAATTACTGTAGTTGCCAGAGAGATGGCTATCAGTACGGCTGCTAAGACCACAATCGTAACCTTTATTCCTTTATCTCCTAACATTTTATCATCAGTACATCACACCGTCCATAATATCTGATGCGACTTCATCTGGATCATAATAGATCGAATATGAGGATCCCATTCCACCTTCCGGGAGCATTATGGGTCTAGGTGCTATTACTTTTGAATTTTGTAGAATTGCTTTAAACTCTTCATCATATCCACTTATATGCCCGCAGTCGTCTAAACAAAGGAAACCCACCCTTTCTATGTCATCGTCCCCTTCGAACTGGAAAAGCAGTATATGAGAGCCCGAATCAGCTTCTCCAAATTTGTCGCTTGTCTTGGCGATAGATTCGTCTACCGACCCGTCTCCTTCTCCGAAAGCCATGAGTTTTCTTTTTGTTTCATTGGTTCTTAGAAGCGTATTTTTCTCTATACTGAATCTGGCAGGGTCTTCTGACATTACCTCTATTTCCATCTGTGCTCCTCCAACGAAGGGACCGACTATAAACAAAGTAATTAAGAACACGGCGGTGAATATAAGCGTAGCTAGCAAGATCATAAAGCCACCCTTTTTACCGATTCTTTTTTTCATTTTACCAACTATCGACTATTTCATACTCTACCGTTTTGCCGCCGGTGTGGGCTAGTTCTAACCTCGTCTTTCCTTCTGTAAACCTACCGGGCGGGTCTATCTCGAACTCTTCCTCATCATCGTCGAATGCCTTCAGTTCTATGCCTTTCAGATGCATGTATTCACCGAAGTCGTCCTTTATTTTATCAGATTGACTTGTATCTATTACAAAAGGATCTTCGCGGACGAAACACTGAGCTCTCCCATATCTATCTTGTGCATAAATTTTACAGCCTGACGTTGGGTGAAACAATGTGACTGTATGGCTTCCTTCCTCCTTGGCTATATGGGCACCCCTTTTCAGGCTCAATACAGGATCGGGTATTTGTCGGAAGTAAAAATGTAGTTTAGCTAGATCGAAGCCGTCGCCGGTGTCTATGTTTACCATTGTACTATATTTGGCGGACATATGATCCCAAAAGCTCATTTCATCTTCATCGTCCCAGGTACTCATATACCCGTCCTCAGCTATCCATTCTTCGGTTGCCTTCTTTGGTCCTGGTGTACCGAATATATACTTATCATCATTTTCGGTGTTTTCTATCTCAATATAAATCCAGAGTGATGGGTTGTAGAGTTCCTCTAGCTTCTCTGTACCGTTCTTCGAATCGAGAGATGATTTATCGAATACACCGATCTCTCCCGTCGAGACGAAGTTGGGATATGATAACAATCTTGTATAAGCAGCAGAACCCTGTAGTCTTCCTTGAGTTCTTTCAATTCCCTCAACATCTACTGTTGAACCGGCCATGAATATTGCGTAAAAGGCATATAGATAGGTTATTGTTACTATCACAAATAGTATATACCATATATAGTCTCCTCCGGTTGTTCCTTTGTTATCTATCCTTGTCATCATAATCACAATGTTCCATCAACCGGGCTAGAGGCTTCAATCCTCCCGTCAATAAACTTCACCCCACCAAAGGAATCACATTCTACCTCGAAATCTTCATCCATTTCCTGTGTAGTGTAGGAAACGAAGTAGAATTCATCATGTTCTAGATAAGCCTTTAGTGTGTTGTTTCTAAATACAACTCTTTCGCAGGCCATCGGAAGATTTTCTTCTATTTCTGTTTTTTCCTGAAAAGAGCTAGATGTAGTGTAGGATACAGACAACTCACCCATTGTGAGGTGGAACTCATCTCCTATACCCATACCAAGAACAGATGTAAAGATGTCACCTATTACGACCGTTGTAAATATGAGTACTACCAGTATCAATATTAACATAAGAGACTTTCCTACGCCTATGCCCTTTGCTGGGGTGTTCATCATATACAACTTTGTCGTGTTCGTTTAAATCTTTTTGAAAGGTGTAAATGTGGTTTATGGCTGCCAATAGTAGTTGACTATAACAACATCATGCATTGCTGGACCGGATTTACAGGTATGGTCTGCACAAGTTTCACCTCTTTTATCTATCCCACATTTCTTTACTTCACCATCGTCGCAGCATCTATCTGGAACATTCCAACCGGAGCCCCATACTTCTCCGTGCATTCTAAGACCGTTGTCGGTATCGCATCTGTCTTTTATTTCCTCAGCCTGAACATCCAGGCCGTACTGGCATGGATAGTACATTTCTTCTCCGTCATATTCAGTATAACACACACCAAAGTAGTCATGGTCCCTGTCCATGATTTCGTTCCAGAAACCAGGGCATACGCATTTTCCATCTTGGGCTGCATGATATCTTGTATTGGGTTTTCTCACAGATTCCCGGCATTCGATCTCACCCACTACTTCGATTTGAGAGAAACCATATAAACCCCATCCTAGGTCAAATGTTTTAACTGCGGGTCTGCAGTTTTCATCGCTTACACATGCCGATGGATTTTCATCGTGTCTACTGCAGCCTGCCTCCATCTCGAGTAAAGAAACAATCAAAACTACCATTCCTATCAACATTATAGCTATCTTGATTATAAACCAAAGTGTTTCTTCCTGCGATTTAGCAGTACCTTTTTTTGAAAACATTCCGCTTCATCTTTTATTTTGTGTATTTTAAAGGAAGTATTCTATATCAGGTACGCTTTCTTCTTCTATCCAGAAAGTGGTTTCTTCCTCTTCTCCGTCTTCGTCCTCGACCTCTATTTCAATACAAACCAAATCGCCACATTCTTCGTCTATGTTATCGGAGTCACATTCCTTTGTATCTCCATCATCGCAGCACATATTTGGAGCTTCCTCATCTGTTCCGTCGATCCAGACTTCTCCGTGGTATCTGTCTCCATCTTCACACATGTCTTTGAATTCTGCTTCTTGCTGTTCGCCGTCTGGTGGATACTCGCATGGGTGATAGTCGTTAGTTCCTGGTAGTCTGCAGACTCCGTAGTACTGATCATCCTTGTCTAAAATTACTTCCCATCCAACAGGACATACACACTGAGCATCCTCTGCGGCGTGGTATCTGTTGTTAGGAGTCCTTATCGCGTCTCGGCATTCTATATCACCGGTTATTTTTGTATGGTAGATTAGGTCTATGGTACGAGCAGGATCAATATAGAACGTGAATATGTTTCTCTTTCTTCTAACTGCAGGCCTGCATTCGGTATTTCTTATACATGCCGTTGGATTTTCGTCATGTGTACTGCAGCCTGTTTCCATGCCCCTAACACTCAAGGCAACAATTCCTATAACCAAGATACCTATCACTGCCTTTATTGCAAGAAATATGAACTCACTCTGTGATCTTGAACCTTTTTTGTTGATTACGTTCATATCAATAACCTATAGCCCCCAGTAATGTATCTATTATAGGACCTATCGTGTAGTAAAGTATGCCTATAAGCAGAGCAAACACCACTAAGGCAAATATTATCTTTGTATTGTTTTCGAAAACAGTTAATGTGTCGCTAAATGTAGACATATTTTATACCTATACCTGTTGAAGCCTTTGGATGAGTAGGTTTAACAATCCTTCACCGCCTCCCCAAAAGGTGTGTATAAGCAGAATACCGACCGTTAGAGCTATAAGAACTATGATCACAATCATAGCGAAACTTATGAACCCCTTTTTATTATGTACCATAACTTTATGCACCTATAGCATCTGCTAAATATTCCATTATAGTCGAAGACGCATCTCCTCCAAAGTCACCGACGCCCGATGATATTATAACAATGATTATGATCCCTATCAACATTAGAATTATCACTACCAGGGCCTGTATACTTATTTCACCTCTGGAAAAGAGGCTTTTTGAATCCGTATTCATGGAACATCTCCCTATTATGTATGTTTACCGCGTATTATAAGTTTTAATCCACGACCTGTCCTATGATGTCGATTCGAATACTGCAGTTACTTCCATATCTCCATCTACCGTGATCGTTATCTCTGCATCTTCTTTTTGTCCATGTGGATGATCTCCTTCCCAATGGCTAAATTCCCAATCGTTGTACGCTTCTGCTTCCAATGATACTTCCTGATCTTCGTGATACTCGTCCAGGTCGGGGCTTATGTCCACATTTCCACTACCTTGGGTTTCTACCGTTACTGTGTAGAAATCTTCCCAGTATGTTTCCCAGTAGTAGTCCTTTTCTCCTGCACAGAGACAGAAGGGAAGTTCTCTTCCTTCAGGGCAGAGTTTATCCCTCCCATTTTCTATGTATTCTTCTGGAAGGATATCATAACCACCTCTCCTCTCCTCTAGGCAGTTAGAATTCATGAAGAAAAGATTTTCATCCGAGCAGTATTCGTTGCAAGCCCTGTCTAGTTCGTTTGTGGGCATAGATTCATCCATTCTAACACTTTTACATACCACGGATGCAGAGAGATTGAAATCTTGATCGCCGCTTTCGTATTTTTGGAGTAACATCCGTTGGGAGGGGTCCTTTGATCCCGATACATACACAGTTTCACCTATGCTTAGATCCGAAACAGGGTCTTCGTCTCTATTAAAGGAAAAAAAGCCTATGTCTTTTCCCTGTTCCTGTGCCTGTTCCCATATAGAATCATCAGAGTCTCTCCTAATGACAAAACCCTCTTCAAATCTCCATATTGCACAACCCGGTGATTCTGAAACAATCATGCATGCTTGAACTCTATTGAGATCGCTTTGATCGTATACAGGTGGACTGAACTCTTCTCCGTAATCTTCTATGATGGATCGACACATATTACGAATTTGCGATGAAGTAGGCCTGTGGTCAAATGGACCGGCCTCAAGGCTAAGATGTACCAATGGATCCTGATTCGTCATGTGGAATTCGCGTATACTACTGGTACTCCCCTGGAAATGGATAAACTTTCCTCTTTCTTCCTGTACACCACAGTAACATCCCATTGATTTAGGTGCTACCATGTTTCTTCTTAGTTCATTTTTGAATATATCGGACCAGCTTACACTTCCTCCAAGCCACCCCGGCCACCATGCCCATCTCGAGTAGTCTTCTATACCTGACTGTATATCACAGAAAAGCGGACAGGATACTTCGGTTCCCATGGCAGCTTTGGTTATAGGACCAATACTTTGTATTAAAACCCATGCACCCACCATTACAATTATGATTACGAAGAGTGCCTTTACTGATGCTCCCTTTTGATCGATCATAGTATCCTTGATTATATTAAAATTCCAAACGTGTCGGCGAAAAACATACCGGTAAATATTACTACAAATACAAACAGAGCAAAGGCTACAATCACCCAGAGCAAGACAGACATACTTACTTCCATATTATCATTTAATAGGTTTTCGTTTAGTTTTTAACTTTTTCATTCTTCTCTCGAATAATCTTCGTCTACCTCCCAGTAGTATCGTTTCTCGTGCACACATCTGCAGTATGGGCCCTCGTCATCCTTTTCACAGAGAGTGTCTTCGCGGTATTCGTCACGTAGCATGTCATAACCTTCCCTGGGGATATCTTGGCATGCAGAAGAGAAGAAAATCTTATCGTCTTCCTTACATTGCTTTCTACATTTTTCATCGAGTTCTGTCTGAGTATCTTGTCCTTCTCTTGTTGATGCCCTACAGACAACAGGAGCATAGAGAGCGAACTTAGCTCCTAGGTATTCGTCGTAGTCCCGGAGGAGCATTCGTTGGGAATCGTGCTGGTAGGGCTGGGTTCCTATCGTGTAGGTCAGGACATCTCCTGTCCCGTATGCAAATCGAGGTACGCTGTATCTGTCGCCGATTTTAAAAAATGAAATGGGATCGTTGTCTTCATAGTTTGTCGTCAATGTTTCCTTTATTTCAACCTGATCGTGTATGCTTTCACCTATGTTGTTTTCTATAACTGAACCTTCTCCTATTACATGTATAGAGCAGTACCCTCCCTCGGAGTTAACCACGATTACACAGCCAACGGTTTGATAGTACTGTACTTCTTCTATGTTACTTATGTCTTCCTCACAGCTGCTCTTGTCGAAGCTGTGGTCGAACAACGTGTTTCCATCGGAATCACTGACATGATAGTCTAGATGTATATGTGGATCTTGGTCCGTCAAGTGAAGCTCTCTTATGTACCTTTCTCCAGGTGAACCTGTATGGAAGTGGATGTATCTTCCACTTCTTGCTTTGACGCCGCAGTAACAGCCAAGCCCTTCCGGTTGTATTATCCAGTCTGCTATTTTATGAGCCGTTGCCTCAGAGCTTTCCTCTATGAATGGTAGAATCGATGGTAGCATTATATCTGCCATGCTATACTCCTCTATGTCTGCTTGAACTGCACAGAATGTAGGACACGACAGGTCGGTTCCGATTACGGTTCTCACCACCACACTAAATGCACCGGTCATCAAAGAACCAACGATCAGGGATAATATTATACCTACAACTATTATGAGTAATAAGGAACCACCTTTTTCGTCAATCATTTACATCACAAATTCAAGATATTATATTTCTGCGTATTCTTCGTCCAGTTCCCATGAATAACTTCGAGGAGTGTTACAGAGACAGAAGGGATAACCGCGATCTTCGTTGTTGTTTTCATCTTCCCCCCCGTCTTCATCTCCGTTGTCTTCGTCTTCCATAGGGCATAAGTCTCTGGTGTCATCATATTCTTCTGGAAGAAAATCTTCTTCCAGTGAATAGTAGGTTTCCCCGGCATCTTCTGGTTCTTCGAAACACCTAGAAGCCCATAGAAGTGCGTTTCCGTCATGGCACTGTTCTCTACATGCCCTGTCAAGTGGATCCTGGACACGCCTTTCAGTTCTTTCTTCAGATTTACAAACTACAGGGACGTGAACTTGGAATGGGTGTATACCTTCTTCGTAATGCTCGAGGAGCATCCTCTGGGACTCGTGTCTGCCACTTGCCTCTATCTCTTCTGCGATACCCAGGCTGTTTACGGGGTCATCGGACCTTATCGTGCTAGCGAATATTATTTTATCCTGTTCTTCAGCCTGTTCCCTTATGGACTTTCCTTCTTCATTGGTTATTGCAAAGGTTTCATTGAATGCCCATATTGCACAGTTGTCATCGGTCGTTGATAGTATTATGCACCCTGGATATATATCGAGTTCGACTAAGTATTCACCGTTGTCAAGTTCATCTATTTTACTAAGTTCATCTTCACAGTTACTTTTTTGGCCATAACCACCGTGTTTGAATATAGTGTTTCCATCTGTATCTATTATCTCTTCTTGGAGATGTTTTTCCGGAGTTTGGTCTGTTAGATGGAACTCGGCCACATGTGGCCTGGTTGAGCTAGGACCGGGTGTCAGAAAGTGTATATACTTTCCTCTGGCATTGGACACGCCACAGTAACAACCCATGCCTTCGGGGCGAACCAAGTAGTCTATTGCCAGATCTCTTGCAACATCTTCATCATCTCTTCCCAGCCAGCTTGCAAAATGTTGTACTGCGGCTATAGCAACTCCAACAATTGCTCCTATCGCTGCTCCTATCGCGGTTCCTATTCCCGGTACCACCGAACCTATTACAGCCCCTATGGCAATATAACCAAGTGTACCGGTAAGTCCGGGGCTTGGTATCATATCCAGTGTTGTCACTTCTTTAACAGTAGACTGCATCGAACAAAAAGTATCACACATGACACTTTGTCCAAGTACGTCTTGGGCAATACGACTCATCAGTACTGTTGCAAAGCTGCCCGCTATGAGTATTATTATTACCCCGGCTATTATCATGATAAGAGTTGAAGCTCCTATCTGGTCGTTGAGCGGCTTCATGTGGACCTAGGTAAACCTTGTTTTACCTTGTTTTTATTGTTTTCCTCCCTCAGTTTATGGTTGCTGCTAGAAGTTCAGATATCTGCCCTCCGAATATTTGCCAAACCACAGCAATTGAAACACCGTAGACTATTACACCTATCATTATCATAATTGCTGCGGACTGTCTTTTCTTTATTTGGTCACCGGGACCGTTTTCTATGCCGGATGTTAGCATAGAAAGAAGGTAGGATGTCTGGATAGCATAGAGACCTACGACAACCTGTATCCATGATATGGGTATCATATTTTCTGCTGAACCCCATCCACCTACTAGGCCTTCATTGAGTCCCATCCCACCTAGACCTCCAACACCGGGTGAGGTTCCGGTTCCTGCCAGTGCATCCAATGAACCACCCACACCTTGGAATATTGATATCATTATAGCAGCCATGGCCACAGAAACACCTGCCACAAAGGGTCCAAGAAACGTTCCCAGGAACTGCATAGAAGTAGTCTCCGAAGAGAGCATATTTTTCAGGTCTTCTTCTATCTCATCGAGCTGTTGTAGATACTTTGATATTGATATAGTTGACCTAGAGACAATATCGGAACCCTTTTTTGTCGCATCTATGACGATTTTCATGACGGATATTATGAGTGTCGAAGGATAATGCCACACTGCACCGTATTCATCATCGAAAAAAGCCTTCCTGATGTTCATCCCACCCTTTTTGATATTGTTTACGACTATATCGAACATCTTCGATATGTCCATATCCTTATTTTTTACAGCAGCTTCTTCCATGGCCCTCTCCATTGGCTTACCCAGCTTGAGTATATTACCCAGTGAGAAAAGAGACTCCGAAAATTCATCCTCGATATCCTTCACCTCCTTCCTTATCTTGAGCTTAGCGCTGGAGTCGAGGTAGAAGTAGCTCGAAGGACCCAGTGCTATTCCGATGGTTATGATTATTGACGTGTAGAGCTGAGTTGATATATCTGTACCTGCGTAGAAGTTAACCAGATAGATACCGGTAATTATCACAGGAACCGACAGAAGAACAGATATAGGCCATATCTTTATCTCCTTACCTGCGATGTTTATCATTCCAGAGGGAATGTGGTCCGGATGTTTTGATATGTCAGGCTCAGAAAATCCCATCGGCCTGTACTCCAGCGTTCTTTTTCCTGTTAGATATATTATGAGCGGTAGTATAACATTGTAGCCCAGAATGAGAAACGCAGGCCGGATAGTTTCTTCAAGCATAAGCATTATTATAGGGAACATTATCAGAACCATGATAGGAAGCATTATACCGAGGGCGTGTATTACGAGTATAGGAAGTTCGAGTTTGTTTGAGTAGTTTTTCATCATCTCTCTTGAGCCTGTCATCATCGTGTTTATTGCTTCGTTGAGCATTCTTTTTCTTTTTTCTCCGGCTTGTTGCATCGAGTCTTCTATTATCTGTATAGCTTCCACGAAGGTTTTGTTGTCTTCCCACTTTTCCAGGTAGGCGGAAAGGGCTTCCCTCATCGAAACATAGTTTCGGGTTTCTACATCCCAGAGCAGTTTTTTGAAATCAAGTGAAAGGGGCTCTCCTAGATGCTTGGCGGTGAATTTAACTGCACCTTCGAGGTTAGGAGAAGTACGCATGTATATGACCATGTATATCACAGCAAGCATAATCTGATCGGCAGCTTTGACCCGGAAAAGCCTGGCCTCCGAATTTGGATATTCTGCGAGGAGGTATATTGATACACCACCCAGTATAAACATGAGGAGACCAAATATTATCGAGGCAAGACCCAGTACCATAAGTAATATCGCAGTGACAAAGATGCCGATACCGGACAGAATGGCTAGAGAGTAGGCCCCCTCAGGGGTTATATTCATGTAGGTCATATCTATTGACCGTTCCATCTCCTCCCTCTTTTCATCGGACGGCTCTACGACTATTATATTTTCGGCAATATTACATAGTTTTTCGTAAAGTGATAGTTTCCTCTGCTTCTGTTCCTCTTTTAAGAATGTTTCGTACTCCCTCGATGTGAATGTTCTTTTTCTGCTTTCGGGCATCCGGAGTCCTTCGTTTCTTCTTTCCAGAAGTCTTTTTATCTCTTCTTTGCGGTCATCCTTATCGCCCTTAAACATTCCTAAATTCACCAGTCTTTATCTGATCCTTGAGCCATTGTTCCCACTTATCGAAGGTTTCATCCGGGTCTATGTAACCTGTCTTCTTTTTTACCTCGTCCATGATAAGGCGGAACTTGCTGTTGCTCTTGACAACAAACGGGGCTTCCATTAGATCTTCTTCACCTGTTTCGAGTGCATAGTCGGTTATGGCTTTTTTAACCTTAGCCCTGAGCTCTATATTTTCCCAGACCCTATCCCACCTTCCTGCCCAGTCCTTGACCTGTGAAGATATCTTATTCAGAACCTCTGACTCACCGTTTAGTAGAGTGTCGGTCGGTTTTAACTCGTCATCTTCTGCCGAATATTTCATAAGAGGAACAAATCCATCCTCTGCCCTGGGATCATCGGACCAGTGTTTTCTTACTTCAGTAACACTTGTTACTCTTCTTATTTCCTCGAGACCGGATGCGCTCTTTATCCTGTTGCATATAACTACGATGTCTGTAGCTTTGAAAGATGTCTTTGGGACTCCGAGGTCGTTTACAACACGGTCGAAAAGACCGTATGCTGATTCACCATGTATAGTACCGGCGACCGTTTTAGCCATCGCTCCTATACGCATGGCTTCGTAGAGGGCCTTTGCTTCCGTGCTCCTTACTTCACCTATAACTAGTGCTGAATCACCCAGACGAAGGGCCGTTCGTATTGCTTCCGACGCAGGAAGTTCGGTTTCTACCTGGGTTATAACAGACCTTGACTTTAATCTCTGTGCATCGTAGTCAAGCCTTTTGAGCCTTTCGACTGGTAGCTCTAATGTATCCTCTGCTGTAAGTATCCTCCAGTCTCTCTTCATTTCAAGCATCGAGGCTCCGAGAAGTGATGTTTTTCCAGAACCCCTTCCACCCCCAACGAGGAACGTACGTCCACCATCGATTATGAAGCTCATGAGACCTGCAAAAAGTGGATTTATATAGTTTATATCCGGTCTCAAGTACAGTGGATATGTCCATGGATCTTCTCTGTGTCTTCTTATAGCAAAACCAATACCTTCAGGTGAAAGCGTGGGAGCTATGACCGTTATCCTTGCACTTCCTCCGGGTACCTCTATGGATGCATCAAGAACCGGATTGGCTTCGTCCAATGGTCTTCCACTCGAAAGTCTTAGTTTTGTTGCCCAGCTTTCTGCATCGTCTTGGGTGGGTATTATATTTGTTTTGCATTCTCCATATTTTTCGTGGTTGACGAAGATCGGTTTGTTTCCTATTGGTGAGTTTATGTATATGTCTTGGATTCTTTTGTCCTCCAGGAGTGCTTCAAGTATCCCCAAACCACCTGTATATCTACCTAGTATGGTTGTGAGTCTTTCGACCTGATCGGTTTCCAGTACAGTTTTCTTATTATCCGCTATGTCTTTCACCAGGTCCCTGCATATTGATGTGAAAACTTCCCTGGTTCTCTTCGACTCTGCAAACTCGGTAGTTTCGGGTCTATGCTCGCTGATATATCTCTGAGCCTCGTCTAGTATCTTATATTCTTCCTCCTCGAGTTTGAACTCGGGAGGGGAAAAGTGGTATAGAGGCCTGGTTTCTTCAGGCAGTCTGTATATATCTACATCAGAAGTTCCTACATCATAATGTTCTACCTTCTTACCTTCTTCGGGGGCTTGTCTCATGTATTTTGTCCGCATGAAGTTTGGTCGTACAGAAGGGTAAAAAAGCTCTCTGTAGGCGTCTCTCCTGCCTGGTCGATATCCGGAAAGTTGGTTTTTAACCCCCTGTATCATTCCCGTGTTCTCGATCTCGTCCTTTATTGGTATAAGTATTTTGTTCATGTACTTTTCTCTGCACTCGTTCTGTGAACCACCCTTATTTTCCTTTAATTGGATCTTGAGATGCCTTATCTTTCTTTTGAGATGTATGTACGTACCTATTGGGTCCTTGCTCAGTTCTTCGAGGATTATATTCTGTAGCTCCGAATATTTTTCCCGGAAATATTTGTTGCAGCCCGGTACATCTAGCTTCTTTAGTTTCCTTAGACCCTTGTCTTTGGTCAGATCCTTAAGAACCTGGGCTATCTCTACAAGGAGCTTTGTCTGCTCATACGGATACTCGTGTTCACGGCTGTTTTTGAATACAATCGATTCTACTCCTTTTACTTCAAGAATTTTATCGATTGTGTTCGCCATACACTCCTCGTAGTCAGCTACACTACTTCCGTAGATGCATCCAGAGCAGTTTACTTCTATTTTATTTTCCTTTTGGTTGTATTCGTAATCACATGGCATTTGAACCACAGTACAGGTATATACTTATCTTTTGTGTAGGAGCTTCTAAAAGTTTTGTATCCCTCTAACTTTATTAAGTAAAGTTCTAATAAAGTAAACTGATACTATGGCTTTCGGTGAGGCGGATGATTCGGGTCTCAGGGATATTGTACGGGAGCTTTTGGACCGTGTTAAAGGAAATTCCAGACGTATCAGAGATGTGGAGAAAAGAAGTAACTCCATGGAATCGAACCTTAAGTCTATAGAAGATCGGTTGATGGATCTAGAAAAGAAGGAAGTCGAGGACATAGAAAAGGTAAAGGACGGACTGGACGAACTTCTAATGAGGATAATGAAGGTAGAAAACAAAATACCCAAGATCAAGGAAAGACTGGAGGACGTTCCCCGCAGAGGCGAGTTCGAAGAGGTGAAAAGCTTCGTAGATCTTTTTTCTCCCCTCGAGACGGAGTTTCTTACCGAAGAAGAAGTAAAAAGACTTATTAAAGAGGAGTTTCAAAGGAGAAAGTAGGTAACATGGTTCTTGGTTTGGGTAATAACACCGACGGAGGTAGTGAGAGGAGTGATAGTTTAGATTCTTCTGGGGGTGGGTCTCCTACAGGAGAGGTCAGGAGACTTGCTTCGAGAGGATATTCTGAGATGGAGATAATCGATGAACTCAAGGCCAAGGGCTATCCAAACGATGAGATAGAGAGGAGTATGAACAAAGTACTCAAAAACAAGGTTTCAAGCTTCTCCGGAGAAGAAAGGGTTGCTCGTGGTTCACCGGACTTCGACGAAGAAATTCCAGCCGATTACAGTAGTTCAGGTGATGGTATCTCCGATAAAAACTTCATTGCACCCCAGCCGTCATCATCTTTTACAAATCAGGAAGAAAATCAGGAAGACAGCGATTTTTCACAGCCGTCCAGTAACAAGACAGGGATGTCAGATGAAGATCAGATAGAACTCGAAATACTTGTGGAAGAGATAATCGATGAAAAGTGGGATAACGTAGAACTCGAGTTAAGTGGTCTTATCGATGATATCGGTGATATAAACACAGAACTTGAAAGCGTCAAAGACAAGGTCGAAGATCTTGAAAAAAGCCAGCGTAAAAAGATAAGAGACATAGAAGAAGATGCAGATGAAGCACTTTCTCGGGTCGAGAGCATCGAATCCAGAGTTAGTTCTTTGGAAAGAGCATTTAAGGAGTTTTTACCAAAACTATCGAGAGACAACAGAAACAAGGCTTTGGCTATGGTAGGTGGTGATTCTTTGGAGGAAAATCAAGACGAAAAGGACGGGATGTCAGCTATTCCAACAGACTAAGAGAAAAGATTTTAATTCTGTTGTTTCGGTCTTTGTTGCTTTGGTTTACCGCCGCTTTTTTTGTTGTCTTCGTCTCCCTTGACCATCCAGTGTACAATCATAACCATGAATGCAAGGAAAAACAACAGCGGATAGTTTTGTGATATGTATCCTGGGATTGTTATACCAAGGGCTTCATGTGCACCTGATCCTATGAAAATCAATACCGCGAGTACGAAGACAGTGAATCCTGTTAATGTCGGATACTTCCCGAAGAACTTCTTTCCACCTCCACCACCTTCGAAGCCTGCTATCTGAACGAATATTGAAAGCAGAATTACTCCGGCGATCAAGGCTACGAATCCGGTTGAAAGCGCAGCGAGCTGTATGACATAAGGCGAAAGAACAGGTGCTATTACAAATGCCAGTACTATTCCGATTACCGCCCTGGCTGCATCACTTTCGGGTAGTCCATCTCCATCACCTAACTGTGAAAGTACTCCGTATACTATAGCGAAGGTCAGAAGCCATGGAAGCACCATTGAGAAGAAGTCTATCCCGATTATCTGTGATACTTCGTCGATTGGTCCTGTCTGCGCCATCAAGGCAGTCATACCATTTGCTATATTAAACATTTATATCACCTTTTAGTTTTCATTTACCATCCACCATATCGAAACGGCAACTATGACAAGGAAAAACACAGTTACAGGGTTCAGTTGGGGATCTATGTTTCCCCATCCAATCATTTCCATGCCACCCGACCCAAGGAATAAAACAACTATAACGGCCAGTATACCTATACCAAAGGCCTTTGGACGTTGGCTTACAAACTTCATGGCGCCATCTTCACTTGTTATTTCGAGTAATATAAGGAAAAACAAGAAGCCTGTGAGTACCACGATTGTGCTTCCTCCCATTGCCTGAAGAAAAGCCATTAGTGGCTGGGCAAACAGAAGGGAGAAAAAAGCGAGTACTACTGATATCACAACCCTGGACGCATCGCTTTTGGGTAGTCCTCCATCACCTAACTGTGAAAGTATCCCGTATACAAGGGCAAAAACAAGAAGCCAGGGCATAGCATATATAAAGAAAGAATCTGCAGCTCCCATTCCAAAAAGATCCAAAGCAACTCCGTTCATCTTTTCACACCTTACTTTTCCTCCTTAAACTTTTTAAGCCTTTCGCTTACATTAACTTTCCTTTGCTGCCATAAACCAAACACCCAGCGATATCACAGCTAGGAAGGCAAGTAGCGTTACAAGCTCGCTCGTAATATCTATGCTAAACCCTACAAGGTCCATTCCACCGGCACCGATGAATACCATAACAGCAAGTATTATCATTATTACACCGAAGCTCATAGGATTTGCAAGGAAGATATTTTCCTTTTCACTGACCTTGTACCCCAGGAGTTCTATAAAGATTACTGCAACCAGAATACCGACTCCTATAGCTACAAGTCCCGTGACTATATTCTTTAAAAATGGAGCTATTATATTGCCTACAGGAAGTACAACAAATGCAGCAACTATTGCTATTACACCTCTGGCTGAAGTTGACTCGGGCATATCATAATGTTCTAGCACTCCGAATACTATTGCCAGAGTAAGTAACCAAGGTAGTAGATATGCAAAGAAGCCTAGACCCTCGAGGTTCTGTATCATTTGTCCTATAATGCTTCCTGACATCTTACCATTTTATTCTTTCGAGGTTACTTATTTAAAGCTTCAACCAGTACTGCCACTTTTGAAAATATTCAGACTAAGTTTTCACTCCTTTAACTTATATGCGTTGTAAAATACGAACATCACAAGGAAAAGTCCTATAAGCACTATAAAGTTCTCTGATCCTATTATCGGTATATCCATATCTTTTATGTAACCTGTACCAAGCCCCGCCAGACTAACACCTACAAGTAGAACTGCACCAACTATTATTATTTTGTCCTGTCTATTTGCATCTCCTGCTGATATTGCTTTCTTGAAAAAGGCTAGGAAAAAGAGACCTATGAAAGACCATAGTATTATGCCGAAATAGTTTATGAAGAAATTTACAAAGGGGCTGTAGCCCGCCGCAAAAAAAGCAAATACGAGAGAAATTATAAGGTTGACAGAGTTTTTCCCGAAAAGTCCTTCATCACCTTCTCCCATGATAGACAATAGGCCGTAAACAACCGCCAACGTAAAGAAAAATGGCAGGAACGGCTGTACAGTCGGGTCTTGAAGTAGCTGAACAAAGGGAGAACTCATGGTATTTTTTCACCCTCAGGGGTCTAGATTTCCTCTCATTATTTTTTTCTTTGTTTCTCTTAGTTCTTCTAATTTTTGGGTGTAAATCTTAATCTGTTCGTCGTTGTTTGTGTTTTTTAACTTTTGTTTGTAATCGTTGATGTCCATTTCAAGCTGCTGTATAACCTTCTCCTTTTTCATTCCTTTCTTGATCTTTTCACCTGCCCATTTACCTACGTTACCTCTTTGTTCACCGGCACCCATGAACTTCGTGATGAAAAAGTATCCAAGTCCCATAATGATACTTAATACAAACCACCAGATTAACAGAGGAGCGAGGATAGCTCCGTACCATCCTTCGTATATTATGAATATGTATGCACCTACCCCGAATAAAACCCCCAGGCCATTGTGTAGTTTATGGATTGGTTGAGCAAATATGAATAGAAAAATGAACAGAACAATATGTGGAAGTAGGAATGCATATATGAAATCATGTGTTGGATCTCCGGTTAGACAGCCCCAGTCAGAACCTCTGGAACATTCGGCCACCCCCAAAATTACTCTGAATATCAACTGATAAAGGTCCATGCTACCAGTAATTAATTGAAGGCTCCTATATAAAAAACTAGGTTTTTATATATCCTGTACGATCTGCCAGGGTATACCGTTTCCGTGTCCTTTGCTAGTACACTCTCTTATGTCTGTGTAAGCGACTCTCAGTTTTTCTTTTGCACCCTTCCTGTCTTTACCCCCCAGTATTTCATTTACGTATGCGTTCACTGTTTCCTGGAGTGCTTCTGTTGGTTCTAGGTACGATTTTTCTTCTGATTCCATAGCTCTATTTATTTTTACCTTCCAGTCGTTGATGTCGTCTATAGTCATATCGTTTATCCTGTCTGCTATTTTATAATCATCGTCATCCAGTACACTCCCCCTTCTGTTCCCGTTATTGTACATTTTCTGCTCTAGAACGTTCAAGTCCAATAGACCCTCATGGTATTTTATTGCCTTGCTTTCCTTTGTGTAGGCTCTTGTATTGTACGTCTTATCAGCATCTTCAAGGATGTTTTCTATATAACCGGCTTCCTCTAAGTTTCGAACGATTTCCACCTGTTTCTTGTATATAGGATCAATGGATTCTTCTATTTCAACGAGCAGACCCCTTTCTTCTTCAAGGGCTTGGTCTAATCTTTTTTCCAGTTCGCCTGGATTTTCTTTAACTAAATCCTTCATACTTTCCCAGACATCTACCTGATTAGTTATTCTTTCAAGTATTTCGGAGTCAACATTTTCTTTTATGGCATCGTTGTAGGCTTTTGCATCCTCGTCTGCAATCTGTTTTATGTCCTCGGGTTCCCAGGGTAGTCCTCCAAAAGAACCTTCGATTTTGTTTTCAATATCCCTGTACTCCTCACAGTCCCCGCTTCCTTGGTTTATTTCTTCCTGAACCTTTTCCAGTCTTTCCTGAACGCTGCAGTATTCCTGTAGACATGGTCCTATAAACTCGTTGTATCCTTCATCAAGCTCATTTTCAAAACCGTTTATTTTGTTTATCAAGGACTCTGGAGAAATATTTTTAATCTTCTCTTTTACCTTTACCCGGGTTTCCACGCCACGCATAAGTTTTTCATATATTTCTGTTTCGTTCATATAATCACCTGAGAAATTTTACTCTTCGTTGGAGTCTAGGTACTCCAAGTCTTCGACAAGGGTATCTTTGTGATCCTTCAGATCCTTGTACTCTGTTTCTACGTCCTTCCAATAATCTACCATACTTTCTAGATCTATATAGAGTTCTTCTTCGTCTTCTCCTATATCGATTTCATCGTAGGTATCAGGATACCAGTCTTCTCCCTTTGGATTATACTTGACACCTTCGTAAACTTCTTTCAGAAAGCTTTTTGAACCCTTTGTCAGATAATCTCCAAAGTCCATCAGTCCTTCTGTGACACCTTTTTTGACATTATCTTTATCGTACAACTTTTTTTCTTCTGACATATTACCACCAATTAGTAATTAACATTCCTACTATTTAAAGGTTTGGGTTATTTGTAACTCTAAAGTAGTAAAACTGCAGGTGTTTTTAACAACACTTCATTTAATCCGAAAAACTACCTAGATCCATCGTATCTTTCTAACCAGATATCGTCGGAATTCTCTTCTCCTGGATGCTTTCTTTCATTCTCAGACAGCATTTCTCCGTACTTTCCAGTTTCGTTTCGTATCCTGTAGATATCCTCCTCTTCTCTGTGTTCTTCGGGAGGTTTCTTCATTTTCTTGTCTATCCCTAAGATCCTTTTTAACCATCTGTGTCTGTCTTCTCCGAGTAGTTCGTAGGCTGTAACAAAGCCTTCTATACCCTCGTTTTTTTCTCTATTGATATGTTGCTTGTACATCTCTACCCATTCGTCTTCGGTAGCATCTTCTCCTGGATGATTTTTTACATAATTCTTTTTTTCGATGATATTCACCACACAGTCCAAGGTTTTGCTCGACGAGAAATAGTTCCAGGTCAAGATATTTATACTTCGAGAAAATTATTCGGATCTTTCTACTTTCCCCAGTTCTTCACCTATCTCTAGCCAGCTCCATGCCCAAACAACTGCTTCAAACGCTCGTACGAGGTCATCCTTGTCTAAAAAGTGTTCTGCATCCTCCGTGTATGCTTCTATATTTTCTTTGATCATGTCGCCTTTTTTACCTAAAGAGATCACTTCTTTGCTCTTTAATCTGGATAGCCATTTGTCTGTTTCCTTCACGAGTAGCTTTTCTGTTTCTCTCATCTTAACACCATCAAATGGAAAGTAGCTCGAGTGCCTCCTCTTCCTTTTCGTGGAGCTTCCCAGGGAAAACTACTACTGCCGGAGTTGGAAAATCCATTTCTAACATTTCTCCCAGCCTTCTGTAAGCTATGCTTTTTTTACCTTTTCCTATACTGAATGCCACAACCTTTTCATCCTTGTCTATTATACCGTCACCCTTCCTTTCTTCGAGTTCTAAAAGATATTCTAATCCTTCTTTGACTTTCATAGCATCTTCCTTTATATCAAGAAGGGCAAGAGTATGAAGACCCATGGCCTTGTTTTCAGCTATTGCTTCATATGGTGATTCAGGTCTGTAGTTTTTCTGTGGCGTTGGTATTGTAGTGGTTTTTCCAAACTTGTATATCTGAAGGCCTGTTTCAGCTACAGCCGAATAGATCGAGGATGAGTGCACAATACTTGTATCTATACCTCTTCTCTTGGCTTGGATTAAAAGTTCTACGTGTGTGGTAGCTACAAGAGGATCACCGGGTATCAATACAGCGATATCCTTCTTCTCAGCCAGATCCAGTATTCTATCAACGTTTTCTTCCAGGTCGCTCCTACTAACGGTTTCTATATCAATATCTGTATAGTCCGCGAGGCCTCTCCGACCTTTCCAGGGCGAGGTGTATATCTCAAGGAAGGCCTCATCGGATTGTTCCAATGCTTCGAGACCTCTGATACTTATGTCTTTTTCGTCTATAAGACCGAGGCCTATAAGAGTGAGCATGGAAAAAGTAGGTTTCTTAAACTTTAAATATCCCATCACCGATCATCGTTTCGATCGGTTTGGGTGGCGCAGGAAGAGTTATCGTTTACTTTCTAAAGTTTTTTATCTCTGGGCCCATCAGTAGACTGTATGCGTCCATACACGAAGAGCTTTTGTACTTTAGTTGCTTTTGTACTATTTTTTTCGCTTGTTTCGTCGACGACCTCGGCCTTTGTTAGACATGATGTTGAGTTGGACGGCGGTTCAGCTCTAGTGGATTCGTTTCTCCTACTGGAGTCAGAGGAAGCCGTTGGTGGGGCAAGGATTACGGTTGGACTTGAAGAAGATATAGATGTAATCAACGTATCCAGTCAGGTTGGAGAAGCTACATATAGCTATGATGGCGGTAACTTGGTCCTGGAGGTCGATTCGTCCGTTTCAAGAAGAGAGCATGATATAGAGGTGGCTTGGTCAAAGAATCGGGCTCTTACAGAACCCTTTTCCGGGTTGAAAAGGCTAGATGTGGGGCTTTTTGGCTTTGATGGTAGAAAGACAAACGTGGTTGTAGAAGATACCCGGTTGGTTTCATGGAACGAACCATTTTTGTTTAAATCACAGTATTCCGATGGTCTTCTTAAGTTCGAAGGGGAAGGTAATCTCTGGTTATTGGGATACCTTTCCGACGGAGGCGAATCTACAGATAATTATTACTATTCTGAGGACTATGACTTCTCAGAAGCGGAGGAGATGTTTCCAATTGTCGAGCATGTTACAGGAGTTTCGAACCCACATGAAAAGATTCCTGTTGTGGTGCTTTCTGATGATTCCTACGATGACGAGTTCGGATCGTGGAGTGATGGTATGTATAAATCAGGCGGACTTGTAGCGATACGTGAAAAGATGGACCATATAGATATGATAAGTACACTTTTACATGAAACAACACATGCGTTTAACGATCGAGCTCTCAACTGGGATTCAACAGGAACAGCCTACTATGATGAGGGGACTGCGCAGTTCACAGAACTTCTCTTTTCCGAGGTCGTTGGTTTTCCTAGAGCCGAAGTGTTTGGAGAGGCAGTGGACTACACCGAAGATGGCTCGAGGTATAGGATACCTTCCAAGTCTTCTTCCGACGAACTATGGGACTACTATTCGGAGGGTGATGACTGGATAGTATACTGGTCACCCAGAAACGAAGAGTACGAGGATTCAAGAACATTTGGTTATGCCCTTTCAGAGCTTATTATACGCAATCATGTAAAGAACGAGGGTATGGATTCGTTAAGAGATTTGTATAGTGAGCTTTCTGAAATCGGGAGAAGGATCGAAGATCCCGGCGAAAAAGCTAGAATTATGGAGGATATAGTCGACATGCGACCATGTTATAATGAAAGCAGGACTGAGTTTGATAGTTGTCTGGACCGTATAAATAACCAGACCTTCGACATGGAAGATATATATCTAAACCATACGTTTGACGCTAGAAAAGAAGAAATAGATATAGAAGAGAGACGTGTGCTAGAGGACCCAACCTTACCAGGAACTTTGGATCTTTTTGTCGAAAACACAGCCAGGGTTTTAGATGATTTTTTTAGAGGTGTTTCACTATGGATCTCAAGGATGCTTTAGAAGACGATCTTGACGACGACGAGCTTGACCATCTAGTCAAGTCCTTTGAGGTAGTGGGTGATGTAGCTATATTGGAGGTTCCCGAGGAACTTGAACATAGGAAGGATATCATAGGCGAAAGACTGATGGAACTCAACAGTCATATAAGGACGGTTTTGAGAGAGACTTCGGGTCGTAAAGGAGAGTTTCGGACGAGGGACTATGAACTAATAGCAGGGATGGACAATATAGAAACCATACATAAAGAACATGGATGTCGGTTTAAACTTGACCCAACAAAGGTTTATTTTTCTGAGAAGGAGGCAACGGAAAGGCAGAGGATAATGGAGCAGGTCGAGAGGGGTGAAACTATAATGGCCATGTTTGCAGGTGTTGGACCATTCCCAATTGTAATAGCCAGGGAAAAGGATGTCAATAAGATATATGCAGTTGAGTTAAATCCAGCTGCATGCGATTATCTCGAGGAAAACATAAAACTGAACAAGCTTGAGGATACTGTGGTTCCTCTCAAAGGTGATGTGATGGATATATGTCCCGAATATTTTGGAATGTGTGATAGGGTTCTTATGCCACTTCCAAAGGATTCGGATAGGTTTCTAGATTTGGCTGTGAAGTGTTTGAAAGATACAGGCATCGTACATTACTATAGTTGGAGTGGAGAAGATGGACTTTACGACAAAGCCAAGGAGAACCTCATTGAGGCAGGACGAAGAAACAACAAGGAAACAGAGATAAAGGACACTAGAAAGGTCTTACCGTTTGCTCCTAGAAAATGGAAGATATGTGTAGACTGCGTTTTCAAAGATAAAAAATAAGAAAAGGTGTAGAGATTTTTTATGTCTCTACTATTCCTCGATCGCAAATTTGTATGCTACCATAAGGGATCCCACAAGTACGAAGATCCATCCAATGAGACCAAATAGGTAGGAACCCCATGTTGCTAGTTCAGCTGCTTCTTCAACTACAAGTTCTGTTCTTGCGAAGGAAGCAGAAAGCAGGTAAAGTATACCTGCTCCAGCGATCAATGAAAATCCTCTTTTTGCCCTCTCCATTATTCCTGCGTACTTAGCAAGTACAGGAGCTAGGAGGCAGACAAGAACGAATGCTATTTCAATCATTTTACCACGTATGATATCAATTGATATGTGTTATATATAAAGGTTATCTCGTTGTATGTCGAGAAATCGTATATATAGTGTGGTCATTGTATCTATTCTCTAAAGATCTGACCCCTGAAGGATTTTATCTCTGTCGAACTATTTTTCCAGGCATCTGGATCCAGTAAAGCCTTTTTGCACAGACCCCTAAGATATTCCTTGCAGTTCCAGTCCTGTTCAACAGGAACCTGGGGAAGGAGAAGACCGCTTTTACTCCCCCTTTCTATTATCAGTCCATCTTCACCTATCTCTATCTTCTTTAAGTAATCCGATGGATCCTGTACTTCTATAGTTTTAGGTTCGGTCAGTATGGTTACCTCTATATCGATCTTTTTGGTTTCGTGTTTTTCTACCCGGGGAAATCTTCTATCATCTACCGCAGACATAGCAGCTCTCCTTATGGCTTCTCCAAGTTTGAATCGGGGACTGGGAACCCCAACACAACCTCTTAAATTATCTCCCCCTTTCAGCGTTACAAAAACACCTTTGTTTTCTTTGAAGAAATCTTCGTCGG
This sequence comes from Candidatus Aenigmatarchaeota archaeon, assembly GCA_003553905.1. Taxonomy (GTDB): domain Archaea; phylum Aenigmatarchaeota; class Aenigmatarchaeia; order PWEA01; family PWEA01; genus PWEA01. The sequence continues at coordinate 31,164 of PWEA01000005.1, read as the reverse complement.
GAGGATCGGGTATAGTTTGGCCTTCTATGTAGTTTTCGAAGACTTTCCTTGTATATTCCAGTACCTTCGAGCCTTGTTCTTGTGTTAGCATGGATGTGTATACTTTTGGAGTTTTAAAGTATTTTATCAAGAAAAGCAGTTCTACTCTCCATCGGTCCATATTTCCATGTAGTCTGCTACATCATCTCTGTTTGACATTGTTATATCACCGTAAGCATCGAGTATCCTTTTTTCATAATCGGTTTCTGTATCGGGCGAGTCCGTTCCCTTCCACCTGAACGAATGTATCAGTGTTTTACCTTCTTTCCTTACACTGTAATTCAGAGGGTTCTTGTAGCCATCACCCCTGCCCAGGGTTTCTGTTCCCAGAAGTATCGATATGGAGTTGTCCTCTATGCAGTATACTTCACCTATTAGATCATTTTCTAGACCAAGAATTTCTGATGTTTTTTCACCCACACCCGACCCGTTTATAACCTTTCTACTTCTGGTTGAGTTTTCAGGTTTCAATCTCTCTACACCGGGGTATATAGGTTTTTTATCAACAAGCTCCATAAGTTCTACATTTCTAAGGAGTTCAGCGAATTCTTCGGGATCGAGGGGAAAATCCAATTCACCACCTCTTACCCTATATTCAGGAGCATGAGCATCTTCTTTCGATGACATATCTAACTATTTACAATACAAAAATTTATATACCTTGCCTTGTTCCAGAGCTGTTTTAGAAAATAGTAGCGGGGGGTGGATTTGAACCACCGACCTCCGGGTTATGAGCCCGACGAGCACTCCAGGCTGCTCTACCCCGCTTTATTTCACTACCTTAATTGAATTGTGAAGTAAGCTTTTAAAGTTTGTTGGATTAGTATCCGAATCTTAATAAGTTCAAAAACTATTTTTTCTATGGTGCTAAGGTGTCTGATCTTGTTCTGGGAGTTGATGAGGCCGGTAGAGGGGCCGTAGTTGGTCCTCTTTGTATAGCTGCGGTTGTAGTCGAGGAGGGAAAGGAGAAGGTTCTTGAAGATATGGGTGTCGATGATTCTAAAAAACTTAGTAAGAAGAGAAGGGAAGAGCTGGAAGAGCAGGTAAAAGAGGTTGCTCATGATTTTGCTGTGATAAAGATAAGGGCCAGCAAAATAGATGAAGAGATGAGGAGCATGAGTCTGAACCTCATAGAAGCCAAACGAATGGCGAATCTTATAGATACTTTAAGACCAGATAGGGCAATAGTTGATGCCACAGAAGCGAATACGGACAAGGTTCAAAGGGTTATACAAAGTCTTCTGAGCGAGGAAGCAAGAAAGACTGTGGAAATAGTTGCAGAGAACAAGGCAGATGAAAACTATCCGGTTGTTTCTGCGGCCTCTATTCTTGCCAAGGTAACAAGAGATAGTTCAGTAGTTGATATAGAAAGAAAACTTGACGAGGAGATAGGAAATGGGTATCCCAGTGATGACAGGACAAAGAAGTTTCTTCATAGAGTTCTTGAAAGAGACGGCGTTTTTCCTCATGTAGTTAGGAATAGTTGGGTAACGGCAGAAAGAATGGTCGAGGAAAAGAACCAAGGAAATCTATCTGATTTTTGTTAACGAAAACAGTGAAACCGATAGTATAAAGAGTGCTATGATTGAAGTTTCTGTGTACCCAGGCGCTACAAAGGGGCCATATTCATCACCCATTTCGTCCTCGGTTATAACGGTAATTTTACCTACTTCCTCGGGATCACCTTCTTGATCTTCATAGACCATAACAAGCCCTATTATGGAGCTCTTTCCTGATAACGAAACCGAGGTATTTAATCGAAGCAGTGTACTTTCACCGGCATTGAGTTCTATGTTGCTTACCTTAGGATCCTTATCCAGGGGCTCCATTTCTGAATCTGATTCACCGTTACACGTTCCGATGTCATCGGTACATTCAAACTTCCATCTTGTCCAGTCTCTGTTTCCTTGGTCAAGGGGAGCTGTGATGTTAAAGGTGAAGTCGGTATTTCCTTCGTTTCTAAGACTTATATTACAGTGACCCCATTCACCTAGTTTCTTTTCTATTGTTTCGTCTCCGTAACCCGTACAGTCCGTTACCTCTATGTCCATCCTTTCTTCTATCCCAACAATTATCATTAGATCCTCGCTGAAGAAGTCCGCCGATGCAATGCTGCCAAGGAGAAGAAAAGACACGATAACAATGGATACGTATCCATGGACCCTTTTCATGGAGTTAACTTTTTCTCCTAGATTTAAATAAATTATTTAAGTACAAACTATAAAAACCAGTGTAGCTTAAACTGTGGGGGTATTATGGACGACGACAAACTACTGACATCAGTACATGCATTATCAGGTGCCGTTGCAGGATACCTTTCAAACTTTACTGGTCAACCTACGCATGCACTCGGAGTAGCAATCGCAGTTCTTCTAGTTACAGGCAATGCGGCAAAGATATTTGTTTCTGAGGATGAAGAAAGGGGACTAAAGTGGTGGATTAGCAACGGAGCAGTGCCATTTATACTTATTTGGGCAGTTTTCTCAGTATTTTTCTACAATCTTTGAGGATTTACCATGGAAAGAATACACACTTCGGATATCGCCGGTAGCTCGGGTAGCGTGAAGGTTCAGGGTTGGCTACGCGAAAAGAGGGATCTCGGAAGTATAATGTTTCTTATATTGGCGGATAGATACGGCGAGGTTCAGATAACGGTTAAAGAGGATGAGGTTGATGGGAACCTACTTGAACTCGCAGAGGAACTTACCCGTGAGTCAGTTATATCAGTCGTTGGTGCTGTAAAAGAAAACGAACAGGCACCTGGCGGGAATGAAATACACCCCGAGAGTCTTGAACTACTTTCCGAGGCAAAAAAACCTCTTCCTATGGATCCACGCGGAAAACAGGATGCCAATCTTGCTACACGACTTGACAACCGTTTTATGGATTTAAGAAAGGTCGATAGAAGGGCTATATTCGAGGTCAGGGACCTTGCCTGCCGTGGAGCCAGGAAATGTTTAGAGGAGAACGGGTTTATGGAGGTTCACACACCAAAGATAACAGTTTCGGGCACCGAGGGTGGCGCTGAAGTCTTTCCTATAATATATTACGAAAGAGAAGCTTTCTTGGTTCAGTCTGCACAGCTTTACAAACAACTGATGCAGGCGAGTGGTGCTGAAAGGGTATACGAAATAACTCCACAGTGGCGTGCCGAAAAAAGTCGGACTCCAAGGCATCTTACAGAATCATGGTCTGTGGACATGGAGATGTCATTTATAGAGGACCAAGAAGATGTCATGGAGGTACAGGAGATGGTTGTCCGAGATATGGTAAATATGATAAAAGAAAAAGGCCGCAAACAGCTTGAAGAGTTGGATGTAGGTCTAGAAATACCAGAGCTTCCATTGAAAAGGTTAACTTATGATGAAGCTTTAGAAATAGCAGAGGAGGAGGGAGAGGATATACAATGGGGGGAGGATATAAACATAAAGGCCATGAGAAAAATAGGTGATAGGCTTAAGGAAGAAGGACACGACTTTTATTTTATAAAGAGATGGCCTGCAGACGAAAGAGCCTTCTACTACAGACCAGATCCTGAGGATACAAAATACTCGCAGACCTTTGATTTAAACTATAGATCATGGGAGCTGTCTTCCGGTGGACAGAGGATACATAACCTGGAGCTTTTAAAGAAGAGAATAGAAGAGCAGGGTATGGATCCGAGTGATATGAGGTTTTATCTCGATGCATTTAGATATGGAATGCCACCACACGGAGGTTTTGGAATGGGTTTGGATAGGTTTATAGCAAGTGTTCTTGGTATAGAAAACATAAAGGAGGCTGTGCTTTTCCCCAGGACTCCCGATAGACTTGAACCGTAATAATTAAAAATTGTGATCTGAGGTATCTTGGCATGACATGGGAAATAGAAAGAAAGAAATGTTTGAGATGTGGCGGATGCGTTGCAGTGTGTCCTGTAGATGCTCTCGTCCTCACGGAAAACGGTATTGAAATAGACGAAAGGAGATGTATAAGCTGTGGTAACTGTGAGAAACTATGCCCCGTTGGATCTATAACCGTTGGTGGTAACAGATGAAAGATGTTGTAGTTGTAGGAGCAGGTCCCGCGGGATGTTCGGTTGCAAAGGGACTTGCAGACGAAGGATACGATGTTGTTGTTTATGAAAAAAGACAAGAGATAGGAGCGCCAAAAAGATGTGGCGAGGGACTTTCTTTGAGTGCCATGGACGAACTTGATCTTGATATACCCGACTACTGCCGCATGCAATCGATGAACGGTGCCCTGGTTTTCTCGCCCAACGGAGACTATGTAAGAATACATTCCAATGAAACCGTTGGTTGGATAATTGAAAGAAAGATGTTCGACAAATGGATGGCGGAGAGAGCTGCAAATGCCGGTGCAAAGGTCCGTGCAAAGTCCGATGTGGTTGATCTTCTACCTGATAACAGAGGTGTGGTTGTTGAGGTCGAAGGCGAGACAAAAAGAGTTGAGTCACGGATGGTAATAGCTGCAGACGGTGTCGAATCTTTGATAGCAAGAAAGGGAGGGGTAAGAGGATCTTCACAGATGCATCTAGTTGATTCGGGATATCAGTACGAGATGGTGAACCTTGACCTAAAGGACAAACATAAGCTTGAGCTTTACTTTGGAGATGATGTTGCACCACGTGGTTATGTATGGGTGTTTCCAAAGGGTGAGAACAAGGCAAACGTTGGTATCGGGATATCGGGAGATGCAGATAAAAATGCAAAGCATTATCTCGATAAGTTTATAGATAGTAACGATAGATTTGAAAGAGCTTCGGTGGTTGAGGTCAATTCTGGACTGATTCCTGTGGGAGGTTTTCTTGACGACATGACAGCAGAAAATCTTCTGGCAGTCGGTGATGCAGCGAACCAGGTAAATCCCATCCACGGTGGGGGAATAAGAGAAGGCATAAAGGCGGGGGTTATAGCTTCGGATGTAGTCACCGAGGCCTTGGAAAAGGGTGATACAACAAGCGAGAACCTACAGAAGTATAATAAAAGATGGTGGAAAGAGAGAGGAAAGGATCTCAAGAATGTGGAAAGTCTCAGGGAAGTTCTTGAGGATCTTGACGACGAAGACCTGAATTATTTATCACGGAAGCTCGATGGTGATGATCTTATGAAGTTTACTCAGGGAAAGAGACTATCGAAACTCGGAAGGCTTTTACTTAAGAGACCTAAGATGATAAAATCAGCAAGAAAGTTGATGTAACTACCGTTGGTTTATAGTTAAGTTTTTTAAGGTTTTCTTTCAAAACAATACAAAGAGGTGAAAACATGGGTGAATTACCACTTGCGCCGCTGAAAAGGATTGCAAAGAACTCTGGAGCCGATAGAGTTTCCGAAGAAGCTGTGAAAGAGCTTAGGGACGTTGTTGAGGACATAGCAGAGGATCTTGCTAAGGATGCAGTAACTGCCACAAAACACGCAGGAAGAGTTACAGTAAAGAAAGAGGATGTTGACCTGGTAACGAGGTAATAAGTGATGCCAACGAAACAAGACCAGATAAAGAATGTAAAGGAAGGCGACTACATAGTTATAGAAGGAGAGCCTTGTGTAGCAACAAAGAGAAAAACTTCTTCTGCTGGGAAACATGGCTCAACAAAAGTCAGACTGAGAACAAAGGGAATTGTGGACGGAAAGAAAAGGCAGATCGTAAAACCTTCTGATGCAAAGATCAAAGTACCAATAATAGACAAGAAGGTTGGTCAGGTCATTTCGATAAAAAGTGATTCTGTTCAACTGATGGACCTCGAAACCTACGATACATTTGAAATGGCTATTCCAGACGACTACAGCTGTGATTTAGGCGAAGGAGATGAAGTAGAATATTGGGAGGTCATGGGTGACAAACTTCTCAAGGAAAAGAAGTAGCAAGCCTCGACCCCTTTCTTATTTCTTTTTCTAAAGGAAACTAATTTAAGCTTTAGTTTTTATTTGTTGGTTTATGGGAAATAAGATAAGTCTTCGTCTAGGGAAGGACTTTGAGAATGATATAGATCAAAGGGCAGAGTTACTTGGCATGAACAGAAGTGAGTATATACGCAACTGTGTCAAAGGCGTGATCTATGGAGACAGTTTCTCGGAATTTGAGAAGGATGAAGAGAAGTCATACAAGGTAAAAATAGAGGTGGATGATGTCGGTGTTAGCCTCGAGGGAAATGGATTTTCTTCTCAGGAAGAGATGATAGAAGACAGAAAACATGCATTAGAAGATTCAAAGGAGTACGTAAAATTTCTGAAAAGTCTTACATCTGACTGAGCTGCGTAAAAGTTATTAACCTTCCGTTTAAACAGTTCTCCGGGTAATAAAATGAATGATATGCTTTATACACGAAGTTCGTTTACAGCAAGATATCCATTAGACGAGGCCGATGTATGTTTTCTTGGAATCCCATTTGATTCCACCGCCCTTGCAGAGGGAAACCAGAGATTTGGACCAGTTACAGTTCGACAGGCCCTAAAAACAAAGGTGAGTTATGTGCCCGACAAAAAGAAAAATCCCTTGAAAGATTTGAAGATATCTGATATAGGTGATATTGAATGGGTACCTGGGTGTTTTGACAAGACGTCCGAGAGGATAAAGGATACAGTTTGTGATATTTTGGATGAAAACTCTGATATATTCTTCGTTTTCATAGGAGGAGAACATTCTATAACCCTTCCAATCGTTCAGGAACTTGAACCTAGTACCGTTGTCCAGATGGATGCACATCTTGATATGGCCAAAGACTACCAAGGCAACAAGTTTTCACATAATACATGGGCTTCGAATGTAAGTGAAGACGACACAGAGGTTATCCGAGTTGGATGTAGAAGCTATACGGAGGATCAGGAAACAGGTAAAAGTTATATGGACGAAGACGGTGTGAAGAAAGATATAAGGGAGGCAAAGGGTCCGATATATCTGACAGTGGATATGGATGTATTTGATCCATCGTTTGCCCCCGACGTGGGTTTCCCGGAGGAAGATGGCATGAGTCCACGTGAGGTTTTCAGTCTTATAGATGTTGTTTTTGAGAAGGAAGTCGTTGGTATGGATTTATGTGAGGTAGCTTCAAAGAGGCTTAACAACAGGACAGCACATCTAGCTGCGAAGACCATATTGCATTCACTTTCAAATCTCTGTTGATGATACCATGGACTCTCTTATAATATACAAGTCTATCCACATGGGAAATACAAAAAAGGTAGCTGAAGCTGTTTCCGATGTGATTGGTTGTGAGATTAAAGAACCTAATGAAGTAGAAAATCTAGATAAGTATAATCTCATTGGTTTTGCTTCTGGTGTATACTACGGTGATTTTCACAGAAGCATCAAGGATTTCGTAGATAACACAGACGGCGACGGAAAGCGAGCTTTTCTACTTTCTACAAGTGGTTTCAGACCACTGCCTTTTGTCCACAACTATGAAGAAAAAATGAGGAAAAGACTGAAGGAAAACGGCTTTGAGTTTCTTGGATCATTCACATGTCGTGGGAGCGACAGATACGGTCCCTTGAAGTTTTTTGGAGGACTTCACATGAGCAGGCCGAACGAAAGTGATTTGGATAATGCGAAAAAGTTTGCAGAGGAGATGAAAAAATATGTCAGATGAGTTGAAAGTTTATACAGATGGTGCTTCACGCGGTAATCCCGGTCCTGCGTCGGCAGCCTTTATTATTACCGATGGAGAAGGGACAGTTCTTCAGGAACGATCAGAGTACCTCGGGAAGAAAACAAACAACCAGGCAGAGTACACTGCTGTTATAAATGCATTGGAAATGGCAAAGGAGTACACAGATGGCGATCTTCAAGTAAACTCAGATAGCAATCTTTTGGTTAAACAACTTCAAGGGGAATGGAGAGTCAAAAGCAGTAATATAAAACCATTGTACAGGAAGGTGAAAAGACTTACTCGTTTTTTTGATAAGGTAAGTTTTGTTCACAGAAACCGCGAACATAAAATGATAGGCAGGGCGGACTTTCTGTGTAATAGGAAACTGGATGAATCAGGTAGTTAGTTTTATCGGTCTATATCTTCTTCAGTTTTTCGTTTATTTCCTCCGAAATTTCCTTCATATCTTCAAAATAGATGTCAAAGCTGTCCAGTTTGTGTCCTACAGAGTACAGCCTTTCTTTTAGTTTTTTGAGATCTTTTTCTATATCTTCACATTCTTTTTCTATTTGAGTGTAAAACAGACTACTCTCTTCACTTATGCTTGACATAGTAGTAAACTAACACGAAAAAAATTTATACTTTGGTTTCATAGGGTTCAGTTCTAAAAAACCCGTGGATGTTCGTTGTCCTTTGTTATTTTTTCCACGGTTCCTCTCCAATCCATTTCCGATAACTCTTCTTTCTTTGAGTATTTCGTGGGGTTTTTGTATTTATCATACATCATTTCAGTTACTTTATCCATATCATAGGGCAAGGCCGTAGAAGCCATTTTGATTGATTTTTTATCGTATGTGTCCAGGTCTTCTGAAATAAGCTTTGTTGCGCTTTCGATGGCTAAATCTGCCCTTTTCTCATCACTTTCCAGAAGAAATTTGTCTAGATTTCGGACAAACTTGTCCATAGAGCTTGTATTTTTTACAAAGTTCTGTATTTCATCGATTTCAAGTTCAAAGGCCTTGTATGTCATCATTGGAACGGACTTCAACATCGGATCCATATTATATCCTTCTTCTACTATTTCTTTGTTTATGACTTCTATCTGTTCAAGTCTTTCAAATGATCTTTCTGGCTCGATGGAAAGCAGTCTTACGTCTAGGACGGATGGAGTTGTGTATTTTTTATAGTCGTCCATAAGTTTTTTGGTTTCTGGCTCTTTTAGAAGTTCCAAGGTCTTCTTGTCCGTTTCTTCATCAATCCCGAGTGCTATATGAGATACTTTTTTTGAATCCACATACTGATCCTCGATCATGTCTCTGTATATTTCAGGGTTTTCATCAAAACTTTCCACAGCACTTTCACATACAGTATTCATCACAGCACCCTTTTTATATGGCCTCTTTTTCATTAACATTGAGAAGACATCGTCTGTATAAGAATCGAAAAGTCCGCTGACAAATCTGTGTGTTTTATAACGTATTTTGTCAAGAATACTTTTTTCTGGGTTGTAAGATTTTCCTATTTCTTTTTCTATATCCCGATCAACTTCACCTGCACGACGAAGGATATCTCTATACTCTCTGTTTTTAGCTGCATAGGCAAACGTTTTTTCTACGGGTCTATAGTTGTTTATTACATAGACAATTTCAGAGGCGGCCGCGTGATCGAGGCCTTGGTTTACGTCGAAAACTCCCCAGTCAATATGTTTTGCTTTATCTGTCATCCTACCCAGAAAAATTTCCTTTTCTATGGATTTAAGTCTTCAATTCTGTGTGGGATATATAAATATTTTATTATAAATTATTACTATGGGGTAATTAAAATGACACAGGGACTTGGATCTATGAGGAAAGATGTTGATGATGCAGTAAAGAAGGGTTTGGAGAAGCAGTATAGTGACACGGACACGGATAGTTTTTTAGCAGAGGTGTATGCTACAAATCCAAGCAGAGATCAAGGAGTTATAATATACAGAGATGCAGAAAGATGGAACGTTGAGCTAAGACAACACAAAGAAAGTAGTGTGGAGGTTTCCTGTTATGAGATACCCTTTAGAGGCAAGAGAGTGGGTCACGACGAAATACAGATCGATAAAGATCTGCTTGACTACAACAAGGCCTTTGAAAACCTTCCTGATGGTTTTCTTGATAATCAAGAGAATCCATCTAAAGGTGTTCCGGAAGTAGGAAAATATTACAAAAGTTTGAACAAGCTCCGTGAAGATATTTCGGATGCTATACTCAAAAAAGAAGAGCCCGATAGGAAGTTTAATCAGTTCAAGGACGATAGCTTCTTATTGGATTAAAAATATTTTTCTAAAGCTCTTTTGCTACTTTTCTTGCTATGGCTCTTATTTCCCACTGCGCAGCTTCTTGTGTTCTGTCCGGTAAAAATCCTTTGATCCTGTTGAAGCCATCAAGACCGAATGCTACACCTATACCAAGACCGTGTGGTAGGACTTCGATCGCAGTGCTTCTCCCATTCTGTTTTTTCAATGATTCGTATAGTTTCAAAGACTCCTCGAAAATATCTATATAATCCTCTTCAAATTCCGAATCTTTGATTTTTGGTGGTATAACCATCTTCCCTCTATCTGCTGCACTGTATATGGATTCTACGGAGTTCTTTACAGTGTCATTTCTCATAAACTGGTGCCAGGCTGATATCGACATGGTTGTAACATAGCCTTCGACTTTCAGAGGACTATTATTCAGGTTTAGAAAACTCAATGCTTCATCGTTGAACCCATCTGCTTTGTTTTTCAGTTTTTCTGTTACTTCGTATGTGAAACGTGATACTACATCACAGGACCTGTGATTCTTTAGTGCCTTATCGACCCATTCATTTTTTTGTGAGAACATGTTAGCAACAGGGTATCCCTTATCTGCACCCATGAGCAGGTTCATTATTTTTTCATTGAAAAGACTGGGTTCCAGCTCCTCAAGTTTTCCTATACAGTCTTTGAATATATCTTCAGTCATATCAGGTACCTCGGATCCATTGGATCTAAGGACGCGGTATATATTCATAAGTCCTGCTATGTTTGTGTTTTGATGTAGATGTGTTGCTGCTGTGCCTAGCGGAAGTATATATCTAGCATCTTCCTTTGGTATGGACTTGTTTTCTATCATCTTGTTATATAACTGTGACTGTTTTGAGAACATCTCTTTAGCTTCAGTGGAATCTATCAAGCTTATGAACTCTTTAGCCTTTGTATACCTCTGTGACTGCTGCATATATTTTGGATGATCGAAGGAGCAGAAAAAAAGTGTCGTATGCCTTGGGACTTTGTAGGTTATTCCCACGTTGGTCCTGTAGAATGCAGATATGTGTCCCCTCTCTGCTAGAAATTCCAGAAAGCCTTCCTCCTCTTCCAACAGCTCCTTTTTTCCCATGGATTCTTTTTTGTTTTTCCATATTTCAATCGCAGAACGTCCTTTGGGATCGCCTGATATTCTCGTATTATAAACAACAGACTCCTTTGGGCCCCAGTCACTGTGCTCCGGGTGTGATGGAAATTCACTTACAACTACATCTGGTTCTTTAATTTCTATGCTTTTCATTTCCACACCTACGAATATCCACGATTAACTATTCTATCTCTATCTTTTGATCTCTTCTATCAATTTTTCCACAGCTTTTGCATGATATCTCTACTATTTCTTCTTCAGCGCTACCCCTTAGTTTATCCAAGTCCCTTGAAGGAATAACCATCTCAGCAATTGTGTTTGAGGATCCACATCTTTTGCACTTTGCAAGATCCCTTAACGTTATTATCAATGAAATCTACCTCCTTAAGTATCAAAATTATTCATCGAGTATTTATTTAAAACTTTCCGAAGGCCTATTTTTATACTATCGGAACATGAAATATACTGTGGTAGACCGTGACGTGTGTTGAAAGGCTCAAAGAGTACGAGACTAAGCTTAGAGATGAGCATGGTCCATCTTCAGAAAGGGTAGTTACAGTTTCTGGACTGGTTGGGGTTGGTAGTAGCACTGTTGCAGAGATTCTTTCCGATGAACTTGGAATGGATCTGATTTCTTCAGGAACATTTTTTCGCAGGAAGGCAGAAGAAAAGGACCTAGATCTTCCTGATTTCTTTGACAAATATAGAAATCCTGATGTTGGTCCAGATCCGGATCTTATGTGGGACAGACGGGTGCTCGGACTGGCTTTTACGAAGGATGATGTTGTTATCGAGGGAAGACTTACAGGAGCGTTGTTGTGCGACATAGCAGAGGTTAGGATCCTTGTCGAGTGTTCTAGAGACGTTGTAGTAGAAAGACTGGCTGAAAGGGAAAAAATGACACCTGATGAGGCAGATGAGAGACTGGAGAGAAGGAACTCACAAGATATTAAAACATACAAGGAAAAGTATGGTATAGATGTCAGAGATAAAAAATATTATAACGTAGTTGTTGATAATAGCGGATCTCTGGAAGATACAAAGAAAATGATAATAGAAAAGGTAAATGCTTTCATCGGGGAATAAAGTATGTCTAAATCAGAATCTGAGAAAATAACTTTTTTTGATATGGCTGTAGCTGTTTGTCCCGAGTGCAGTACTCCTGTTGCAGAGTCGGGATGGTATGGAATTGATATGGCTTCTGACGTTGAATGTTACAGTTGTGGAGAGGTCTTCAATATGAAGAAGTGTGCCGTAGATAGGGCAACCCTAACCGTTGTTCTTTCTAAAAACGGCAAGATAAAAAGACTCGGGGTTGAGGAAAAAATAGATTTGGGGGAGTAGCCTATGCTTGAAAAACTTTGGATTCGGGAAGAGAGAGAAAGGAACTTTGTCTTTTGTTTTGCACTTTCAACAATTTTCACCTTTGCTTCTATTATTATCGCCCGGTATATCGTGCCTTTCAAGGTCTCTGGATATGAGTTCACTGGTTTTATGTCTGTAGTTTTGACATCCCTTGCAGCATCATATCCACTTATAAAATATCTTGAGGACGAGCAGGAAATATTTGAAGAAGGGAAAGTGAAGGATTCTAGTAGCATGTTTGATCTACTCGATAGACATAAATCGGAACTTGAAATATATCTGATTTTCTTCCTTGGTGTTTCTCTTGCCTTTGGAGTTTCGAATGCCTTTATTCCGGAGTCTTTCGAGGTCCAACACGAAGTTATAGGATCAATAAGACCGGATGTAGCCACAGGGAGGATATTTTCACCAGGCTTTTTCACGGAAATACTGACAAACAACCTATCAGTTTTTCTTGTTACCTTTATACTGTCCTTTTTTCTTACTGCAGGTATGATTTTTGTTCTCGTTTGGAACGCTTCTATACTTGGTGTTTTCATTTCAGAAATTTCAAAAGGGATTGTAGACGTGCCCATCATGGTTCTTTCATATCTTCCACACGGCATTCTCGAAATCTCAGCGTACATAATAGCAGGACTTTCGGGTTTTTTCCTTTCCCATGAAGTGAGGTCAGTTGTACAGTGGGAAGATAAGGCCTACGCCATGAAGCTAATGGGAGACTCCTTTTTGTTTTTTGGTATAGGGCTGGTTGTTCTGGTGGTTGCCGCTTTAATAGAATCCACCGGGGTGTAGGTATATATGGATTTTTTTGGTCTTGATATCGATCTATTGAGCGATGTCTATGTTCCAAGGGAGGATACATATCTTCTTCTGAATGTTCTGGAGGATAAGATTTCGGATGATTACAAGGTACTCGATATAGGGACGGGTACGGGCCTGATTGCACTTTTTGCGGCGGAGATGTGTCAAGAGGTTGTTGGTGTAGATATAAACGATAAAGCGGTAAATCTTGCTAAACACAATGCATCGAAAAACAAAATAGAGAACGTCAGGTTTATTCAAAGTAATCTTTTCGAGGAAGTTGAAGGAAGGTTTGATCTTGTGGTTTTCAACCCGCCTTACCTACCAGGGAACGGTTATGATGAAAAAATACCCGGAAGCGAACAGTGGTTCGGTGGCGAAGACGGTATATCTGTGATTAGAGATTTTTCCAAAGAGGTTGAAAACCATCTCTCCGAAAGTGGAACTATACTTCTTTTAATTTCATCGGTTACGGGTCTTCGGGATACAAAGGATTTGTTTGTCGATGGTGGATTCGAGGTCGAAGTTGTTAAAAAGAAAAAGATCCCATGGGAAACACTCTTTGTTCTTGAGATATCCCCAAAAACACAGAAAAACTAAAACATTTTTATTTAATAAGGAGTATTTTTCTATATGCCTCTATCTGGTTTAGTAGATATTATAGTTTCGCTTCTATCGTCCGTTATCCCCGATCAGTTCATAGGCATAGGGTCCAACCTCTATAGTTTGCTTCCTGTAGCAGTATTTGTTATATTTGTGTATCTTATATACAAGTCATTAAAGATAGCCTTCCATGGGATGCTTGTTTTTGTTGCAGGGGCGCTTTTCCCTCTTTTTGCCAACAATTTTTTCGGTACCGCCATAGCCATAGGGATTGATTCGATGTTGTCCTATGGCCTGTTCGCACTTATCCTTTATCTGGGATATGTTTTCATAGGCACAGTCAAGAAGATTTTAAGGGTAGTTACATGGCCTGCAAGGAAGTTGTTTTCGAAGAGTAAAGACTTTGTCACGAAGGACGATCTCGATAAGAAATTAAGAGAGAACCGCGAGGATGACTGAAAGTTTTAGTTTGCGCTTATGGTTTTGTTTCCTGAGGTTATCTTGCTCGTTTCTCCGGTTATGAATACTTTTTGAGGTTCAAACTGAATATCCCCAGAGAATGCGTGTACTGTTGTTTCGGTCCCATCCAAGGTCACTGATAAAGATCTACCTACATCAAGTATTCCATGGGGATCTCCGAAGCCTATTTCCTTTATCTCTGCTTTTCCAATCTCCACTCTTTTGAAAGTACCGTTCATTGTGACGTCTATAAAATCGCCTTCGAAGGTCGTGCCTCCTGAAGAGAGTGAGGTTGTTTCACCTTCCAATATCACAGTTTCGTGGTCAATTTCGACGGAACCACGGAAATCAACGACTTCCATATCTGCTACATCGCCGTCGACAACTATACTTTTGTCATCTGATACTACGTCGGTTTCAGCGGGTAGATACCTTATAGACATCTTTTCAGGATTTATGTTCTCGAATTCAAAACTTCCGTTATGGGTCAGAGATCCATTTATGTCTATATCTCTTCTGACTGTGACACCTTTTGATATGGAGTCCGATACAAAGTTTATTACCCTTCTCAGAACTGTTACACCTTCTTCAGTTGGGAGTTCACCGCCAACATCTCTTATTAAACCTCCTGCTAAGAGCAGCGTTGCAGCTATCACTGCCAAAAGTACAGAAGTGCTGATGCCTTTTTTCATTGTCTAAATTTTTAGAACTGGAGATTTAAATACTCTGTTAAAAACGACTCTATACATCCAACTCTTAATAATAAAAGTCTAAAGATCAAAGGGATTTCCACGTTTGGATATACTGTTGAGTGATTGTATGAAGAATGAAAATATAACTGTCGTTTTGATGAGACCCGAAACAGAGGGGAACATAGGCGCCGTTGCCAGAGCCATGAAAAACTTCGGCTTCGAAAAACTTTTGCTCGTGGATCCTTGTGATATTGGAACCGAGGCAAGAAACAGAGCCAAGCATGCCAGAGACATCCTCGACGATGCGGTCATCGAGGAAAGTATGGATTGGGAGGGCTTCGATATAGTCATTTCGACTTCCTCAGAGACAGGTGGAAGGTACAATATACTCAGAAATGCACTTGGGCCCTGTGATATCAAGGAGAAGATCTCCGATGTCAAAGGAAGCATAGCTTTGGTCTTCGGCCCCGAATCAAAGGGACTAAATAACGACGAGGTCAAAAAAACGGATTTGCTTTGCCATATACCGGCTAACAGCGAGTATCCAGTATTCAATCTTTCACATGCCACTGCAATAATACTATATGAGTTAAGTAAGGCAGAGGGGGACGGTTCTTATGAACTTGCTAGTCATAAGGAGAGAGAGGTTCTAATGGACCAACTGAAGGATATCGTTGATTCCGTCGACGTTGAGGATTACAGATATGAATCATTGAAGTTTTCATTCAAAAACATATTAGGCAGATCGATGATATCGAGAAAGGAAGCAAGTGTACTTATAGGATTCTTTAGAAAAGTCAAGGAGAAGATAAAGTAATTTTAAGCTCAAAAATAAATATAATTCAGGTTACATAGTAAAGGTGTTAGGTATGGAAAACGACGACAACAAAGAGAATGGAAAAATTGACATTAACTTCGGGTACGATGAAAAGGGAGATCCAAGACTCTACAAAGAGATGTGGGATGGTTCTACAAAGGAGTTTTCCTTCAAAAAGGTAGAGAAAACAGACGATAGCTACAATCTAAGGGATCCGGAACGTGAGGAAGGTTCGGAACCACTCTACAAGTTTGGGAAGGATATTCTACCTGAAGATGTCAAGAAAGAGCTTGACAAGTTGGCTGAATAATCGACCATGTAGTAATTAAGGTCCATGGTCAAATGCTTCCTTAGATTCTGCTGTGAACATTTAAAAGGACCAAAGATAAAAATAAGTTCGTGGGTTTTATGTTGGAGATTCTTGCACAGTTTTTTGGTAACGGTGATTGGTGGACTAGAATTCTTTGGTTTGCATTAATCATATCCTTTTTCATGTTCTACCCCAAGCTAATGATATACCAATTGGTTCAGAAGCTACAGGAGAAGGTTAAAGAGTTCGAAGAGATGTCTGAAGAGGCGAGAGACGAGCTAGTAGAGTTACTTGAAAAAAGGAGCGAACTATCCAGTAGCGAACTAAGAGAAAACTTTGATAGGATTGTGGACCTGTTTACTGTTCCTCCTGAGCAGACGGATCCTTCTGGTGTTATGAAGAAGATAAAACAGATGTATGATATACATGATGAAAGATACAGGCAGTTTATAGGCGATGTTTCCGATCTCGAGGCAGGAGAACAAAAGAGCTTTGCTGCGGCAACTGTTCATGCTACTGCGGTTCAGCAGATTTCTAAGATTGTTAGGCATATGCTCGAATTGGTTAAAGAAACCAAGAACCTACAGATAGGGATGCTTCTTAAGATGCAGATACCGTTTATAGAGAAACAGATAAAGATGCTAAAAGAAAGTGTTCTTTGTCTTGCAAACCAAGAGCCTGTAGGTGATTCTATAGGACCTCTTTGTGCTGCATCTTTGATAGGCGATGCTGATGTAGAGGAAATAGCCGAGGATCAGGTCTGTGCGGAAAGGGAGATTGAGGGAAGGAACGTGTTTATAATAAAACCGAACGGTCCTGCTGCAGTTCTCGGTGAGGTTCACGAAGCGGTCGAAAAAATCACCGAGGAAAATGATGTGGATAAAATAATACCGATAGATGCCAAAGGAATGTTGAAGGGAGAGAAGAGAGGTAGTGTAGTTGAAGGTGTAGGATTTGCCATGGGGCCAAGGGGAAATGCTGAAAGACATTGGATAGAAGATATAGCTGTAGAAGAAGACATAGCCATAGAGTCAATTGGAATCAATCAGGATCCAATGGAGGATGTAGTAAGACCAATGAAGGAGGAGATATACAAAGCAGTTCCTGAAGTTGAGAAGCTAGTTGAAAAATCTATTATGAGATCACCCGAAGGAAGCGATATAATCGTAGTTGGAGTTGGTATATCGGTAGGTGTCGGAAACGACAGTGAAGCGGCGAAGAAAGCGGAGAAGGTTATAAAGAAAAATATAAAGGAGATGGAAAGGAAAGAAAAGGAGGAAAAAGAAAGCAAAAGCCTTGGAGATAAAATTTCTGACTGGCTGACTCCCTTTTGATACTATGACCGATAAAAGACCAAGTTGGGATGAATACTTTTTGAAGGTAGCCGATGTGGTTGCCGATAGGGCGACATGTGACCGTGGTAGGAGTGGTTGTGTTATAGCAAGGAACAAAAGGATACTCACCACAGGATACGTAGGTGCTCCTTCTGGAATGCCGCACTGTGATGAGGTAGGTCATAAGTTCAAGGAAGTTACTCATGAGGATGGTTCTTCAAGCCAACACTGTGTAAGAACAAGCCACGCAGAAGAAAATGCAATTGTACAGGCAGCTAAACTCGGTGTATCCATAGAGGGTGCGACCCTATACTGTAGGATGACTCCTTGTTATACATGTGCGAAGATGATAATCAACGCTGGGATAGAAAGGGTGGTTTGTGAAAGAGACTATCATGCTTCCGAGGATACGAAGAGTATATTCCAGAAAGCAGGTGTGGCACTTGAGATAATGAATGACGAAATACAGAAATACGACAAACAGTAACCTTCTGCGATATATAATGCTTTTAAAGTTCAGGTAACTAAGTATTATTGGTGATTCTATGGCTGATGAAGAATCGGGGTATGACAAGTCCGAGGATAAGCCAGATATTCTAAAACCGACAACAATAGACATTGAAGAAATTGGCAAGGACATCGAAGAGGCATCTGAGTACGCAAAGGATAAAGTGACTAATCAGGTAGTTAAAAAGATGGTTCACGAAACCGGCGTAACCTACGATGCCAAGAACTCGGGCGAAGTAGAATACCTTAAGAAAACAGGCGATTGGAAAGAAAAGGAATGACCCATATCTTTGTGGTCGAACCCCCATTTTTATTTTTCTTTGTTTTAGAGGCAAAAATATTTAAATGTACTCAGTAAAATTCTCAAGGCAAAAGGTGAAATTATGGGACTCAGACCAGGAAGGTGTTACCGTGACAAGGACGGGAAGCCTTATACAAGGGTAAGTGAAAGAAACCCCAGGAAGAGCTACATCAAAGGAGTTCCAGCTATAAAGACAAGGGACTTTGAAAACGGCGATCTAAAGAACAAGGATGACTATAAGATCGAGCTTAAACTTTCCGTTGATAAGGATGTCCAGATAAGGCATAACGCCATAGAAGCTGCTAGAATGAATGCTAACAAATATCTGAAGGACAAACTCGGTGAGAAAAATTATTTCCTTAAGCTTCTTGTTTATCCTCACCACGTACTTCGTGAAAATCCCCTTGCGACGGGAGCAGGAGCCGATAGATTTCAGGAAGGAATGACGAAGGCATTTGGTAATCCTATAGGAAGAGCCGCAAGGATGGATAAAGGACAGAATTTTATGCTTATCAGAGTACCAGAGAACAAATTGGATATCGCAAAGGAAACACTCAGAAGGGCAAAACATAAACTTCCATGTCCTTGTACTATCAAGGGTCTCGAAAAGTATTCGTGATTTTCGCCTCGGGTCTCCTAAGTTATTTAATTAACAATCCAAAGTATTGATAGTATGAAGAAAATACTTTCTCTTGAAGATGCGTACGAAGAGGATGATGTAGGAAGCAAGGCAGCTTCATTGGCTGCGGTTTCCGAGACTTCCAAGGTACCTCAGGGTTTTGTAGTAACAGACCAAGCCATGAAAGACTTTCTCGAAAGAAATGGGATAAGTGATAAGATACTTTCTATTCTTTCAAGAACAAAAATTGATGATAGGAGAGAACTAAAAGATGCCAGCAGAGAGATATTTAATCTTTTCGAGAACTTTCATATATCACATGAGCTAAAAAATGAGATAGAGGAAGCATATAAAAACTTCGTCATATCTTCCGAGGCCAAAAAGGCTGGTCGTAAGGCCATGGAACTAATTAAGGCCGGTAGAGACAATCCGCCTGTTGTGGTTAGATCTTCTCCAAAAAGGGATGGTAATCTTTCACCGTCTATCTACAGAAGCAGTATGAATGTAAAGGGAAATGATAATCTAATAAAAGAAATCAAGGAGTCGTGGAAGAGCTTCTTTAGTCCTGGGGCCATATACTATAGAGAAAAGAGGGGATATCCACATGATCTTTCCTTTGGGGTCCTTGTCCAAAAGATGATAGTTCCAGATAAAACCTTTGCATACCTCGAAAGAGATCCTTGTAATCCAGAACGTTCGGTTTTGGAGGGTATATACGGTTTCGGTGAGCTGATGTTCAGGGGTGAGGTTGTTCCTGATATTTACTTTTTTGACCAAAACGGATCCCTGGTAGATAAGAAAACGAATAGGAGGGAGTGGGTACAGGAGAAAAACCCATCGACTGGTGACATTGAGAAACAACCATCTTCTTCCAGTAAGAAAGATAGGCCTGTTTTAAAGGATAGAGAAGCAAGTGAACTTGCGTCAAGTTTAAGAAAGGTAACTTCAAGATTTGGTTCGTCGGTAGCTGTGGAGTTCTGCACGCGCAACGGTGATTTTTTTGTACTTGATGTGATGACATTGAAAAATACCAATACAATGGAAAGAGAAGGACAGAATAGTGATGTACTTTCTAAAGGATTTGGTGTAAGCCCAGGAAAGGTTTCCGGTGAGGTTACTAGATCAGAAAGGAATTCCGAAGAAAAGATACTGGTAAAAAACCTGACTTCAGTGTTTGATATTTTAACAAAAAGACCTAGTGCACTCCTGACGACATCGGGGGGATTTTCATCAAGGCAGGCTAAGATCACAAGAGAGTTGGAAATACCTTCCATGATAATTGAAGATCCCGATTATTCTTCATTGTCCGAAGGTAAGGAAGTGGTAGTGGATACTGTTGAGGGAGTTGTTTTTTCTCACAACAGAACTAAACATGAGGCCGATGGAATGCAGTGGGATTCTGAAACTTCCAGTGGTGGGAGTCTGATGGCTCACAATATAGATTCTATAACTGCAACCGAACTGATTGTTTTGACAAACTCAGAAAACTTTGATCCCGAGAGATTCGACGACGTAGAAGGGTGTGTTGTACTGGTTGATGGTTCTAATGTATCGTCTATGAATTTTGGGATTTCAAGGGAAAGGGGACTTTCGGACAAGCTTTCAAGATGGCCGAAGGAAAAGGAGCTTTGGTTAAAGCCTGAAGATAGTGATGGTGGTATGAGTAGGGTCTCTGAGCTTCTTGGGACCATAGACAGAAGTCCCGAAAATACGAATGTTCTGCTGTCTGTAAATAGCTTTAAAGATCTTGATAAA
Source organism: Candidatus Aenigmatarchaeota archaeon (assembly GCA_003553905.1). Classification (GTDB taxonomy): domain Archaea; phylum Aenigmatarchaeota; class Aenigmatarchaeia; order PWEA01; family PWEA01; genus PWEA01. The sequence goes on along the minus strand of PWEA01000005.1, from coordinate 10,567 downwards.
AAAATAAACTCGCTTGGGATTCCTGATGAGACAGAGGTAGGTCTGGTTGTTGATACCCCAGAGATGCTTCTTTCGTTGGGCAGTTTGGGGGACACAGGGGCTGATCTTTACCTGCTTGATTTCGAGAGTTTAGTGGACCTTTTCTTTGGACACACCAAGGGAAGAAATGTGTTCTCGTCTAAGCCCTTCTGGAGTTCTATTGAGGACTTTTGTGATACCTGTAGAGAGGAAGGTTCAAAGGTAGCGGTTTCCGATGTGGCAGACAAAGGCTTTCTCATGAAGCTTATAGAGAACGGCGTCGATACTATCCTAGTTAGACCTAACAAAGTAGCCCATGTAAAGAACACTGTCGCAAGGATCGAGAAAAAACTTCTATTGGAACGTATGAGGTAGCCCCATGAAACTAAGAATTACCTACCTTATGATTTTAATCATTATAGCTATATCTACTATTATTTGGCTTTTCCCACAGACCGATATTATTACCCAAAACCTTGGATTTTCTGGTGAGAATCTTATGGGTGGTGAAGTGTGGACCCTTATAACTTCGATATTTCTCCATGGAAACCCTGCTCATCTTGCCCTTAACTCTATAGCTCTTTTTTTCTTCGGTCGTGCGCTCGAGGAGGAGTTATCTGTAAAAACATTCCTAATAATATTCTTTATAGGAGGTATAGTCGGTAACCTTTTTGTCCTCTTTACATACCCAATGGATCAGATAGTTATAGGTGCTTCCGGTGCCGTCTTTGCTATAATGGGAACTGCCATAGTTCTCACACCCTTTGATTTTATACCGTATCCTATACCTCTCCCCCTTCCTCTAGCCCTTATAGGTATATTTATGGCCATTACGGAAGTTGTTAGCTTTATGACAGGAGGACACGGAAACGTTGCGCATATAGCACATATAGGTGGTATGGTATCCGGCATAGCCTTTGGTTTCAGAGAAGGGGGTAGTAAGCAGGGGTTAATCGTTGTTGCAGTCCTACTTGCTGTACTTCTTGTAATGCCCTACATGTGGTCCATATTTGGAGAGATATCGTATCTGCCGATAATATCAAACCTTTTGAGATAATATGAAACGGATAAGAGAACTGGTTTCTGTGATTTTGGAAGATAACCCCGAGAGAGTATTTATCCAGGTTCCGGAAGGCCTCAAGAAAAAGGTAAAGGTATTACAGGACGAACTTGATAAGAAAGATACAGATTCTATTGTGTCTCTGGAACCGTGTTATGGAGCATGTGATATAAAGGACACAGAAGCCATGGACCTCGGCTGCGATATTCTTGTTCATATAGGTCACACACGATTTTGCAAGGACGAGAAGATAAGGACCATATACTTTCCCTGGTATTATCAAAAAGATCCTGTTCCGATATTAGAGTCTTCCATCGAAACTGTTCAGGACTTTGAAAACATAGGCCTACTTGCCGCTGCAAATTTCCGACCTTCTTTTGAAAAGGCAAAGGAATTTTTTGAGTCTAATGGATTTACTGTCCTTAGCGATGCTGGGGAAAGGGTCGAGGAGGGTCAGATCCTTGGTTGCGATGTTTCTTCTGCCATGGCGGTTGAAGAAGACGTCGACTGTTTCATATACATTGGTTCCGGTATGTTTCATCCTCTCGGTCTTGCTTTAGAGACGGATAAGCCTATATTTAGACTGGATTTCGAAGAAGGGTCGTTGAAGATGGTAGACTTTGATAGATTCCAGAGACAGTGTATAGTTGCCCAAGAACAGGCTAAGGAAGCAGAAGATTTTGGTATTCTTGTGACCACAAAAAAAGGACAGTCAAGGCCTGATTTAGCCTTTGAACTTAAGGATATGCTTAAGGAGGCCGGTAGGAATGTTTCTGTGTTTGTTATGGATGAAATAACCCCGGAGAAACTCGAAGGTATAGACGTTGACTGTTTTGTCAATACAGCATGTCCCCGTATTGCAGTTGAGCACAGAACAGCTTTCAGATGTCCGATACTCAACCCCCGTGAGCTGAAAAATGTTTTTAAGAACCTAAAGATGTAATAAACTTTAAAAGTATTGTTCTTAAAATAAACCTGTGGTAATATGAGCATAAAGATTAGAGGAAAGGGAAAGAATAAACTCAAGCTTGAGTTTGAAGACGAAGGTTTTTCTCTTGTGAACCTTCTTAGACAAAACCTTTGGGAATCCGGCACTGAGATAAAAAAAGCGGAGTTCAGGAAAGGTCACACCTACTTAGATAACATAAAGTTACTAGTTGAAACAACCGAAGGAGATCCTGTCGAAGAAGTCATAAACGCTTCAGAAGAGATAAAGTCCGATGCAGGAGAGTTCAAAAAACAGACAGAGAATCTGTGACTTCTTTTTATTCTGCTGGTTCGATTTTTGATGTCTATAAGGAAAATCAAGGAGGAAATACGAATCCTGGGCTGGGACGATTCTCCTTTCAGCGAAGAGGATGAAAGAGTACCTATTGTAGGGAGTGTAGTCCGTGGTGGTAAACCCTATCTTGATGGTGTTCTTGTTGAAGATATAGCCGTCGATGGCTTTGATGCAACCCAAAAAATTGCCAAGGCTTCGAAGAATACTAAGCACAGAGACCAACTCCGTATCATAATGCTTGATGGAATAACATTTGCTGGTTTTAATACTGTTGATATAGAGAAACTACATAGAGAAACAGATCTTCCTGTGGTAGTGGTTACAAGAAAGAACATAGACTTCGGTAAGTTTAAGAAGGCAATGGAGAAACTGCCTGGGTTTAAAAGAAGATGGAAATGCATAGAAAGGGCCGGTGATCTCAAAGAACTTTCGATGCCCGATGGAAAGTTATACTTTCAAAATATAGGAATAAGCGAGAAGAAAACAAAGGAGTTACTTAAGATGAGTACATCAAATAGTTTGACACCCGAACCTATAAGAATATCCCATCTTATAGCATCTGGAATAAAGGAAGGTGAATCAATTGGTGGAGCTTAAGCTCATAAAAGAATGGTGGTATGATGTTACAGAGGGACCCATCGGATGGGTCATATATCTAGCCATCGGTGTGGGTCTTGCGATACTTCTTAATGTGGGTCTTTCCTTTGTTCTTTCGACTGACTATCCTGTTGTTACAGTTGAATCGGATTCAATGAAACCAGTTCTATATCCCGGTGATATAGTGTTTGTAAGAAGTGTAGAGGAATACAAGTCGGGTGATATAATTGTTTTTGATGGCTGGAAGGTCACTCCTATAATACACAGAATAGTTTCTATATCGGAGAGAACCGAGGAGAACATTTCGGTTGATGTATGGAAAGACTTCGATGGTATAACCGTTGACGAACTGAAGGAGATACATTATGACAAAGATGATGTAGATTTTTTGTATGTTACCAAAGGGGATAACAATCCGGTCTGTGATCAGTGTGAGGGCACAGCAGATATGGTTTTCAAAGAGGATATTCATGGAAAGAAGATATTCAGAGTTCCGTATATTGGGTGGATTAAACTCGGTGGTGTCAGGCTGGTTAATATCTTTACTTGATTACAGCATCGGCGTTAACCAAAACATTTAAATATCATTTAATGGAAGGTATAAGCCACTCATATCTTTGAGATGATTACAATGGAATACTGCGATGAATGTGATACAGTAATGTCTCCTAAAAAGAAGGGTGACGAAAAGTATCTAGTTTGTAGGGGATGTGGTAAAAAGAAAAAAATCTCTGGGAACAATTTCAAGGTAAGCAAAAAGCATGACAAAGAGGGTGATAGTGTTGTTGTTATGGATGAGAAGAGCAAAGAAAGTGCTGATGCATTACCCGTTGCAGAAAAAAAATGCCCCAAATGTGGACACGACAAAGCTGGTTGGTGGACACAACAAACTAGAGCGGGGGATGAAGCTCCTACAAGGTTTTACAAGTGTAAGAAGTGTGACCACCGTTGGAGAGAGTACAGCTAGACTTAGTAGTTTTTTAAAAGTCTTTTAACTACTGCCATATACTTTCTCTTGCTCCTTCGACATCCTCGTCCTTTTTATTTTTCTTCTGATGCTTGGTTGGATTTTCCTTTTTCTTGGGTTTGGGTCTGTCTTTGCAGCCTACCTTAGTATTTTTTGTGTGGTGGAGCTGTACGGGGAGGTCTTCATCTTTACCCGGGTTGTTTTTTTTATCGTTTTCTGTTCCTAGTATTTCATCCGCAGCGCTTTTACTTTTCTTCCTGGGTTTATCTTCTCCTTCGGGATATATTACTCCTCCTATACTTCCATCTTCTTTCGTGTACACACTTGGTCCTTCTTTTTTTGTTTCCCTCTTCTCTTTGCCCTTCTTCACTTCTTCTTTTTTCTTGTTGCTTATGAGCTCTTTCTGCTTTTCCTCCAGCTTCTTTCTCAACTCTTCATCAAGAAAGTCATATCTTCCCATAATATCGCATATATTCTAATAAGGTCTAATTTTAAAAAGGTTCGTTTGGTTCAGAGAATAAACATGAGAAGATTTCCATAGTAGACTGTGGTCAAAAGTGCTGCTGGGAAAACAGGAACGAACCGAACGCCCTCTCTTATTTTCACTTTGTCCCTTGTTTTCTGTATTTTTTTAACTTCATCTTTTTCGAGCCCTCTTATCCTGGTGCTGGATTTTTGAAATATGGAGCTCATGATTCCAATAGATGATCTGTAGAGAAGATAAATCATACCGAGTACAAGTCCGAGTGCAGGTGCAGGAAGACTCATAAAAAAATACAGTCCGTGAGCTGAGTTGAAAAGATACATCGAAACTGGTAGTATGGCAAAAAACAAAAGGAACCTCGAAAGATCCCACAGTTCTTCTGTTGGATCGTGGCTTGTGTCTACTTCTTCCAGTTCTTCGGCGAGCATGTCACCTTCTTGGAGTTTCTTTGCATCTATCTCTTTTTCGAAACCGGTTTCTTCCACGGACTTAAGAAATTTCATCAGTATAAATATGGATGCGAAGACAGGGACCAGTGCAAGTATATAGAAAAAAGTGGAGTTCAGACCGACATTTATGTAGTAGAAAAGAGCAGGTGCCAGAGGTATAAGCGAAACGATGGTAGTTTTCTTCCAAGAGGAAACTGTCCTTTTTCCGAAGTCATCGAAAATCTCCTTTTTTGTAAAAGAAAACACTACAGCGTATAGCATCATATATACGGCTCCTACTATGAAAGTATTTATCAGTAGGGCTACGCTAAACGGAAATAAAAGATTAGCGGTACTGAATGCAGGTAAAGAAGGAACAAGAGTTCCGATACCTGCCAGAACCTTTGTATCGCCTCCACCCCATTGACCACCCAAATACATTATCAATCCGAATGTGAAAAATACAGAACCGACGGCCGCAGAGCGGAAGATATACGTAGGATTCCACGCAACTATAGACCATAATAGATTTATCAAAAGTCCTGTGGCTACCATTCCCAGTGATATCTTGTCCGGTATTTCTGTTGTCTTTAGATCAAAGATTCCGGCCAGGATAGAGCCTCCCATTGCTACAGCCACAGTGATGTAGGGAAACATGTTCTTTAAATTGTGAACGACTTTAAATATACTTTTGGTGGATATAAAGCTTATAAAAATCTTTGTATAATACAAATCTTAGGTGTTTGTTTGCTCCCGATGCCCGAACATGTAGCAGTGGTGATGGACGGAAATAGAAGATGGGCCAAATCCCGGTCTCTTGAACCATTCAAGGGACACGAGAAGGGAGAAGAAGCTATAGAAGAGGTCTTGGAAAAATCACTGGATCTCGGTATAAGACACACAACTTTCTGGGCACTGTCTCTCGATAATGTCGACAAAAGATCAAAGGAAGAGGTTGAGAGCCTTATGGATCTTTTCTATGAGAACTTCGAAAAGATCAGAAAAGACGATAGAATACACGAAAACGAAGTCAAAATCAATGTACTGGGGAGATGGAAAGAGGTTCTACCTAAAAAAGTTGTTGGATCTATAGAAAGGGCAATCGAGGCTACAGAAAACTATTCCAAATACCATCTCAACTTTCTTGTTGCCTATTCTGGTAAAGACGAGATGCTTAGGGCTATAAAAAATATATCTGAGAGGAAGGATGGTGTTACAGCAGATATCGTTAAAGAAAATCTATTTACATCGGAACTACCCAAAGTAGATCTTATGATAAGAACAGGAGGGGATCCACACAACAGCACAGGTTTTATGATGTGGGATACTGCAGATTCCCAATACTACTTTTCGGATAAACTCTGGCCTGAGTTCGGGGGAAAGGACTTCGAAAAAGCAGTCGATGATTATAGAAATAGAGAAAGAAGGTTTGGTAAGTAGTTATTCCTCGTTCTTCGGAACCGTAAAAAGGTAATGCTTAACGTCACCATCCAATTCTTCCATTATCCTCTTTTTTATTATCTTCTTGGGCTCTGGAAGCAAAGGAACTCTCTCCTTTATATCCTCTAGGCTCTTGAACTCCTCGACTTTTCTTTCATCAAGGACGCTCCACATGTGTTTTTTACCGACACTTGGTAGTGCTTCAAGTTGATGCATCCTTGGTGTTATGGGCCCTGAATTGTTAAAGAATTCCACGAACATCTCTTCATTTTCGTTCATGAGTTCGTCCAGTCTTTCGTCGAGTTCTTCTTTTCCTACGGTGGATAGATCCGGCACAGTTATACTTTTCTTTATGTATTTTACTTTATCCCTTTTTCCGCTTCCGATGTAGATGTTATCCCCGGGCTCTACCTCTTCACCACTTCGAAGAACAACCTCAAGTAGTGAAAAATATTTATCTCCGAGTACTTGTGCAGTTGGTTCATTTCTACTGTCGGATAGTTTTCCCTGAGGCATAAAGTCAAGTACTACGGCATTTTCGTCCTTTTTTTCTTTGTGCATGATTTGAGCACCCCAGAACTGGTTGAACTATTTTCTATATTTGTCAAGAATCTCGAGGACATCTTCCATATTTTCTTCCGAAAGACTTGTCCTTTCCTTGGAAAATATAAGTCTTATGTCACCTTTCTCCTTTGGTAGTATGTTTATTAGTATTGCTGCCTGTCTTGGTTTTATTCTCCCAACTTCTTGCAGTTCATCCATCGCTTTTCTTGCATCTGTGACGTTTATATCTACGTTTTTGTCGAGGAAGTCCATACATATTTTTTGTTCGTATGCAAGGTCTTCGTCCTTCTTTTTAGACATAGTGTTTCTGGCTTCTGCAGCCGGAACAGGCTTTTCATTTTTGATTTTCATGTAAATTACCTCAATCCTCTGATTCTATCTTTTTTAGATGGACGGGTTTTGTTTTAATCTTCTTTTCTTTGCCACCTTCTTTAAACTTTACAATATATGTGTCCCCTTCCTTTTCAAAAATTCTAACAATCTTTCCTTGGAACCTAGGACTTGGCATACCCCTGTGTGAAGATGGCTCTATATTTATCTGAACCTTCTCATCCACAGAGAAATCTCTGAGATACTGGTTTGGAGCTATGTCCTTTCTCTTCCTCAACTTTCTTCTGGTTCCATGCATTTTTCCTTTAGATCCTTTCATATAACACACCCGATATCCATTACCATTTTACGTTTATATAACTTATTCATTCTGTAGCACGATTTATAAAAATTTACAGGAAAAGCGATTACTCTGTAATAAATGCAAGATCATCTTTACCATGGATTTCTATTACGTCCAGCTCTATACATTCAGCATCCATACCAAAAATGGAAGCTACGGAGGGTACTGTTCTTCCACCGTCGCCTGAAATCATCTCTTTGATATATGTCCCGGCCTCCGCCTTCACCACAATCTCTATCTTTCTATCTTTTCTTTTTTCCCAATGTATGTCTTTTACCCTTCTTTTTCTATATCTATCAGCCCTGCGATGTTCTACCCTCTGTGGTGTTCTCTGTGTCAGGGTAGTCTCAAGTTTCTTCAGTTTTTCCAAATCTTCTTCATCGACATCTTTTTCCATTTCCACTAGAGCCCTATAACTTTTATCGGGTTGCCATGCTTTCAGTTCTCCTATCTTATCTCTACCAACAGTCTGAAGGTTTCTGATATTGACCTCTCGGTTTTTATTTACTTCTTCCTTTATTTTGTCCAGATCTAGTTTTCTCTTCTTCGGTCCCAGCAGCTCAAGAATAAACGGCCTCCATCCCTTGCAAAGTGCATCTATATCCTCTCTCCCTGCGCCATGGAACTTCTCGTCTGCAGAGTCCGCTTCCCGTAAAAAAGCCGGGGCAATTATCTCCTCCAGTGAGATTTCATATTTTCCAGAGGGCCATTCCGTCTGCGGTATACCTCTTTCTGTTTTCTGGTATTCGCCGTATACACAGACTGAGTTTACATTAAGCTCCACTTCATCCTTCTCCACATCCACGAGCACCTGCATCTCTGGAAGCTCAAACTCAACCACCTTTTTGGTCTTTTCCTCTAACCTTTTTCCCAGCTCCCGGTTGAACTCCGCCTTCATCTCTTCGCAGTATTCTATCCCGACATCTTCCCATAGTTCTTCCTCCCTTTTCACTAGTTTATCGGGTAACCTTGTACCAATCAAAAAGTTTTTGAACTCATATCCCTGTAGATTCCTCATAATTTTACCGCACCAATCACCCAACTCGTCGAAAAGTCCTTCACAGACCACACACTCTGATTCTTCGTTTGTTTCGATATCTCTTTTCCTAAACTCAACACCAGCGAAGTTAGATTTATCTATGTCTATATCCTTTCCAGCATCTATTTCCATGGCCACGAACTTCCTCAGAATTCGGCCTCTCTCTTCGTTCGACATACCCGTGAGTAGCTGTGCGAAATGCCGACCAAGGCAGTTGTTACACACGTAGCCCTTCTCCAGTATCTTAACGACCCTTTTACAGATTTCCATGCTATCACCTTTATTTCACACCAAGCTTTAAAGGTTTTAATCCTACCCACAGACGGAAAGTTTAACAAATAAATGTTTTCACACCCTTTTCTTATTTGTCATGTCACAGGACAAAGATCTAGAAAGTTTTAAGAAGGTGAGGAAGGCAGCCTTGGACGATGACGACCCCTTTATGGTTTACCAGAGGCTTGAAGGGTTCAATATTTTGGCCGGGATCGAAGGCAAACGATCCGAACTCGTCGAAAAAGCAAAGGACCTTCACGATGAGATCTTTGTGTGTGGAAAAGAAGACCTTGGATCTGATTACAACGACAAAAACCCTTCTGTGGAAGATGAAAGGAAAATGATTGAAGACCATTTCTTGGATCTGGTGAGGAAGGAGCTTGATGTTATAGAAACAGACGAGTATAAGGAGAAAAATAAGATACAGGTTGGAAGGGCTGTGGACGAGGGAAGAGAATTAAAACTTTTGTATCAGGTTAAGGCCAGAATGATGGACCTACCTGATTTGTGGAGCACGTATAAGAACCTAGCGGATAATAAGGATGAGAACTTAGAGAAGGGCCTGGAGTTTATGGAAAGAGATCTCCAAGATCTCCACGGTAGGCTGGTTGATGTGGTTTATGATGAATCTTCAAAGGCTTATATTTAGCTTTAAATATAACTGCTGATCCTTTTATAGGTAAAACTTATAAGATAGGACTGGCAACTACTAAATGATGTCTAGAAACATTGAGCGCATAAGTACCGGAATACCGGGTCTCGATGAACTTATCGAAGGTGGATTTGTAAAGGATAATGCCATTTTGGTCACAGGTTCTGCGGGCACAGGAAAGACAATATTTTCTTCTCAGTTTATCTGGGAGGGACTTCGGAACGGAGAGAACTGCATGTTCATAACCTTCGAGGAAAGACCGGAAAAGATAAAACAGGAGGCAATGGACTTTGGATGGGACCTTGGAAAGTATGAGGAAAAAGGACAGCTTATTCTTAGACAGAAGGACCCCTTCGATACAGCAGAGGGCGACGAACTGTTCTGGTTCCGCAGCGAGCTGGAAAAACATGATGTGGACAGACTTGTCATGGACTCGACATCCATACTGTCGCTTTACTACGACGACCAGTACAAGGTAAGGGAAAACCTCTTTAAGATTGTGAAAACCATAGAAGAAGCCGATGTTACTGCAGTTCTTACTACAGAATCCCCACAGGGAGAAGAGTTAACACGTTTCGGTGTCGAGGAATATCTCGTTGATGGTGTTATACAACTAGGAATCCTCTCTTTGGGTGAAAGTGCCAGAAGTCTTGCTGTTAGGAAGATGAGAAGAACTAACCACGGTACTAAAAGCCATGAAATGAGTATAACAGAGAACGGTATAGTTATAGAATAATACTGCTTCAGTAAGGCAGATTTAAAAACAACCCTTGTTATTTAACTATTGGTGCTATCCATATATGGAGACCGAAGGATTGTTGTTTTTTCAAAATAATATTTATTTCTTTTTAGCAGCCTTCGCCATCCTGGGAGGCGGTGTAAAGTACATAGACGACGCCTTCGACGAGAGGGCCTTCGACAAGGACAAGGCGACTCTCCTGGCCCCAGTCTTAGGAGTCCTCTGGGGCTACACGTCCCTTGTAAACGAGGTGGCTGCAACCCTACTCCTCGCTATACTCCTCTCCGTCTTCTTCATGGGCAAGATCGACAACCGGGCCCATCAGATAGGCTTTGTAACCGTGATAGCACT
>PWEA01000002.1 GCA_003553905.1 Candidatus Aenigmatarchaeota archaeon | reverse complement strand
GTAACCAAAGCTATAGCCGGAGAATCCCAAATGTAAATCCTATGTCCTCAACGAAGACTGTGAAACAAAGGGGTTAGAGAATGAACATATATAACCGCCTCGTGGACTTCGCCTACTACTTGAACCTCTGCTGTGCGGGTTTCTTCATCTTCGGTGGCATAGCTGCAGACTACCAGAACTACATCTACCTGGGTGGATTCAACCTTATGATAGCCTTTCTCCTCTGGAAGGTGCGGAGGAAGAGGAACCAGAAAGATTGATTTTTAGGCACTACATCCTCCAGGAAGTCAAGTAAAGATTTATACTATTACCCTGAAGCTATACTCCTGGCAAAGAAAGTTAATTTTCATCTTCTTTCATCTTCCCTTGATACTCGCCATCTGGTGTATATAGCTTCCCATCCTTTATCATCCCTTTGTATTCACCATCAGGTCCATAGAACCTCCCATCCTTTAGCATGCCTTGGTATTCACCATCAGGCGTATATAACTTTCCAGCCTTCAATATCTTCACTACTTCGTCATCGGGCCCATAGAACTTTTGACCCTTTAGCACGCCTTTGTATTCATTATTAGACCCGTATAACTTTCCATTCTTCATCATCATTGCTACTTCTCCATTAGGCCCGTAGAACTTTGCATCCTTTAGCATGCCCTCATATTCACCATCAGGTCCATAGAACTTTGTACCCTCCATTAATTTCACTACTTCACCATCGGACCCATAAAAGTAGATTTTTTCTCCCAATAACAACACCACTGTTCACTTTATTGTTTAGCCTCTATATTTTTATTTTTAATATCAATAATAACTTTCAACATCTTGCGTGGCATTTTACCCCCTCTTACCCCCAGGCAAAGTGGTGAAATACAAGGATAAACCGACATCTAGAGAAGGGATTACTCCACTTATTCGATTTCTTCAGCAGGAGTTATCCGAGTTATTTCTCCGTTTTCATCTACAAGAAATATGTAAATTTTCAACTTTTCCTTAATCCATAGTGGTATTTTTAACAACTCATTCTTGAATAATTTTGTATTGGGTACTGCTATTCCGTATCTACCTGCCTTCTTTTGATTCATCCTATAGATTACCTGAGCGATAGCCATCGCGGTGTATTTATATGTATTTGACCTATCTGAATATTTTCTTTTTACCTCTATAAACCAGTATTTTCTCCATTCATTGTGCCACATCCTTATATCCACGCCATGTTTTTTATTTTCTTTCTGTCTCTCCCAGCCCCCTTCCTCTAAATTTTCCACCACAGCGTCTTCGATTTCCTCTTCGTCTGTCAAATCTACTTTAGTCATAATTAAACTTCCTTCTCTTCAAAAACCAGCCTGCCTTCCTCATCGAACTTGGGCTCAAGCTCTGTCCCCTTGTCCCAGCCTTTGGCTTTGACTATGGCTTTAGGAATCGTGATGCGGAATTGAGAGTCAGATTCCTGTATTTTCATGAATTTCACCAATATTTTAATACTTTATACCATGCATTTATAAATGCTTAAAATAATACTAATATAGAAAAAGTCAAACTATTCTTGGGTTGGAAGGTCGTAAACTTATAAGCCTTTATTGTTTAGTTTTTCTATGCCGCTAGGGCCGAGCTGGTTGAACAGGTGGTTGATTCCATGGGTTGTGGCGACTTCTTACCTGATCTTTTACTTTTCTCCTGGGTTACGTAGGCTTCTGGGCAGGTTGTTTGACCGGCTGGAGGAGAGGAGTGGGAGCCGGGGATCTGACCTCGGGTTTCTGAGGAGTGATTTCTTCGTTGAAGGACTCCGTCTGGAGGCGAAGAGGAAACATATTATACTGGCTCTTTCCGGAGGCCTTGGCCTGATACTACTTTTCGATGCAGTCAGCGGATGGAAATTAGGCTCTTACGGGGAAGCAATCTGGTTCTCCTCGCTTACGGCCGGCTTTCTAAATCCCATTGCAGAAGAACTTCTTGCGAGAGGACTCTTCCTTAATATGTTTGCCTTTACGGTCTACGCCTTCGGCCTCCAGGGCTGGAAGAAAGCTTCAACTTATATGATCGGTGTAACTGTAGTTTCACTTGTATTTACGGTTTCTCATTTGAATCTTGGACCTTTCCAGTCCGCCGTCAGGTTCTCATCCTCTCTGTTGTTCTGTGCCGTATACCTTCTCTCGGAGAGGAACCTACTGCCGCCGATAGTTGCCCACGCGGCCTGGAACTGGTATCTTGTTGGGAAGGATGTGATGCTGGGCTAAGAAGTCAGAAAATTGATAACTAATTGAAACGTGGCAATACAGGTAGTCCCCGTCTATGAGGATTTCCGTCTAAGAAGTCAGAAAATTGATAACTAATTGAAACGAGAACATTGGGTAGACGATGAAACACTTGATGACTGGTCTAAGAAGTCAGAAAATTGATAACTAATTGAAACCAGGTAGTGCTTCTTCACGACTCTTCTGAATTCCACATTGACCTTATCTATACTTCCCTTCGCTATGATGCTATTTTCTATGTCCTTGTTTAAGACACGGTTGTTGCTGTCCAGACAGATCATAGCTAGATTTTCTTCTTCCTTGTGGGCTAAGGCTGGCCTGAAATAATCAAGTGCATCCTCATAGGTTTTGATTTTCTCAGCTTTTTCTTGACTGTTCTGAGAAAATCTCCTGCAGAACTCGAAGAGGCTTTTAATTTGACCAGCTTTTACTTCGCCTATACCATGAAAATCCTTCAGTTCATTCAACGAGGCGTTGCTTAATTTTTCAAGATTATACTCAGTAAGTATTTGTCTGGAAACCTCCAGAACGTTGTTATTTTCCGTCCCCGATCTTATAATCAGAGCCAGCAGCTCAGCATCACTCAGAGATTTCGGACCCTTATTTCTCAGTCTTTCTCTTGGCCTCTCTGATTCAGGAAGATCTTTGATCTTGTACTGCAAACCACACACCCGGTTAAGTTGAAAATAGTCAGAGAAACTTATAAGGATTTTCTCTGAAGTGCAGAGATATTTAAATTTCCGGAGCCTATAATGGTGTATATTGGGAGTTCGTGGGGTTAGATAAAGTGGAAGTTAGGGGATATGATTTCGATGAGAAGGCCTTGAGTATAGCCCTTTCTGAATTTCAGGACTTTAAGAATTCTGAGAAGTATGATGAAAGTTACAAATGGGAGATTATTAGGGAACTTAATGATTGGTTATCCGAGAATGAAGTAAACGAGGAGACGGTTGTTGAATTTATTGAGGAATTGAAGAAAAAGAATCAGAAACATGCCCCGCTTACACACTGGATTGAAATAGATAATTTAGTTAACTTTTCCAAGGAAAATCCCGAGATAGCCTCAAATATTATTAATCAACTTTTTGATGAAAATAAGGATCTCGAAGAAAGAATCAACTACTTCCGAAACCACCTGGAAAGTGGAACTTCATTATTTGGCTTTATACTTTCTGTTTATAATTCTGAGAAATACGGTCCTTATAAGAACAACACATTTCAAGATTTTTTAAAGAACTTTGTGAATCGTGATTATCCATCACTGGGCGATTTTTCAATTGCTGAAAAATATAAATTCTTTGTGGACGTTTGTGAGGAAATTTCTGATTTTATATCTAGGAAGACCGGTAAAGATGTTGGAGCTTTGGACGCTCAGAACTTTATTTATTCCGTCACCGAATACGACGTTAAGTACGATATAGAGCTTGAATGTTTGAGAGAGTTTTCAAGAGAACTTGAAAAATATCAGGAGGATCCCAATGTACTCCTGAAGATTATCAAAAATTTACCGAGGGATCATCTTAAAGAGAGACAGGAATATTATGAAGACAGAGAAAGGGTAAGTAAAATAAGACATGAAGTTCTAACAAGAATTCTTAATGGTGAAGAAGTAGAGCTTGAAAATATCAAGGAAAGTGTTTCTTCTGAGTACGAAAAGGATATACTCCATAGTTGGGATGATTTTAAGATACTCGCACAGATCTATATCGACTACTCAAAGAACAGAATTAACAAGTATCTTGATGATATTTCTGAGTTTATTATTAATGAGCTACAGGAAGAAGACCTTAAATATCATACAGTGAACTTCGAAGGTGCAAGCGGTTTTCCAGGTACAATGTCATGGCTGGCTATTTATCCGAAGGAAAAGGAAGGACATCAAAACTCACAGCAGTTGTTCTTAGCTATTCATCCAGAATACGTGAGATACGGGCTATGTCCTGGAGGAAGGTTTGAAGGCGGGAGGAAGGACCTAGAGAAGGACTATGATGAAAAGGTTTCTCTAAATGACGTTTTGGAAAGATTTAGACAGGACAGAGAAGAGTTCTACGAGATCAATAGTGGTGCTGACGTAGAGAAAATGTCTTCTGAAGCAGACAGAAACTACTGGAAGATTTGGGCGGGGTCGCGTGGTAAGTATTTTGATGATTGGCTGGAAGGTGACTTCATTGCAATAGGCTGGGATAAGATTGATCCCAAAGGGGATATAATAAAACAGGCTCGGAAGGTGAGAGAAGGTGAAGATTATGATCATATCAAGCGGATGTTTGACTACATAATGGAGGAGATGGAAGAAGGGGATATAGTTTTCGTTCCAAGGAAGGATGGAAATGTTGCTGTGGCTGAAATAGTTTCCGATTACTACTACAATGAAGCGGCCGATACCTACAGTAACAGAAGAGACGTGAGGTGGATTTTGAAGGAGGGATTTGATCCGGAAAAGTACGGTGAAAGGCTCAAGAGAAAGCTCAGAAGTAGAAGGACAATTACGCCTATAGACGATGATGAGTCGGTGGAGATTATAGAGGATGAAATACTTCCGGAAGTCGGAGAAGACACTTCTCTGGAGGAGAAGGAGCTTCCTGCAGAGGAAATGTTGAATGAGGTTTTCCGTAACAGTGAAGACATAGAAGAAGCTAGAAATTACTTTATGAAGCTCTTTGATTTTTTAGGTGATCCGGATGATCTGAAATCTCAGATGAGCGTCACCTACAACGGAAACAGGAAGATGGTATCAGTGAACTTCGGAAGATGGAAGTTGTTTTCGATTGAAAAAACTGCGGTGGGTTATTTGGCACAGTTTGCCGCTGATATGTCTATTTTAACCGAGGGATATAAAAAATGGGAGGAATTTGTAGAGGAATATGAAGGTTTTGCCAGAGGAGAGGATTACAATTTAGTGAGGTTAGAATGGAACAAAGGAATACTTGAAAGGCATCCTGAGTTGGAGGAAGCGTGGGCGGAAGCCGTGGAATTTGCGAGGCGGGAGTTTAAGTCATGGGAAAGCTCCCCGTACGGTAAGTTCCACCAGGAAGAGTTGTACAATTGGATAATGGGAAGAGAAGTGGAATCGGATGTCGGAAAGATGAACTATTTCTGGATAACTGCCAATCCAAAGATATGGGAGGTTTCCGAGATCAAAGATGGTGGTGAGGTATTTTATACTGCATATAACAAGAAAGGAAACAAAAGACGAGTCTATGGGAACTTTGAGAAGGCAAGTCCCGGGGACAAGGTAATATTCTATGAATCAACCCCCGTTAAGAAGATAGTAGCCGAGGGTGAGATTACTCAAGGTCTCCACAAAGAAGATGAAGCAGGATACGATCAACCAGAAGGCGTTGAAGGAATCAGCATTAGATTTGAGAGATATATGGATGAAATCAGTTGGGATCAATTGGCAGATATCCCGGAGCTTGAGGATTCAGAGCCCATAAGAAACCAAGCGCAGGGAAGTCTGTTTAAACTGACAAAGAATGAGTATGAAACTATACTTGCTTTGGAACCAGAAGGGCCTGAAGCCGGAAAGGACATGATTGAAAAACTTGAGGAGATTAATGAAGCCGATTTGGAGGTTGGAGATTTAAACATTACAGAGGGACTTTTCTTTCCTGAGGAGATGGAGAGAAACATAGAGGAGTCCGTTATTTCTGCATTGAAGTCGGGTAAAAATATCATATTTACAGGTCCCCCTGGGACCGGCAAGACAAAACTTGCTAAAAATGTGGCCAAGAAGGTTGCTGATGGATGTGATTGCGTAGACGATCCTGTTTTCACCACTGCCACCGCAGACTGGACTACATTTGACACCATAGGTGGTTACCATCCCGAAAAGAAGGGCGACGGTCTTAGCTTTAAGCCCGGGCAGTTTCTGAAGTGCTTTAAGAAGAAAGGAAAGCCTGTAAACAAGTGGCTGATAATAGATGAGATAAACAGAGCAGATATCGACAAAGCCTTTGGCCAGCTTTTCTCCGTTCTGTCTGGTGACAGTGTTGAGCTTCCCTTTTCGGATGAAAAGGACAGAAAGATCAGAATAAAGAACCTTGAAGAGGACAATCTGGAGGAAATTGGTTATTCTGACAACAACTACTACGTTACAGAAAACTGGAGGCTTCTTGCCACGATGAACACCTACGACAAGTCCTCACTCTACGAGATGAGCTACGCATTCATGAGGAGGTTTGCATTTATCGATGTAAGTATTCCAAAGGAGGATATAGACGAAGGCTTGATATCCAGGTATATAGAAGAATGGGACAGTGTCGACGAGGATGAAGTTGATGACCTGTTTGGTGATATAATTAAAATATGGACCACACTCAATGAGGAAAAGAGATCGATAGGTCCTGCTATAATCAGAGATATGCTTCTATTCCTACAGGAATACGAGGGAGAGAGCCCCATGTCCAACGCACTCAAGCTTTACGTCTTACCGCAGCTCGAAGGTATGATCAAGCAGAACCAGACCGAGATATTTGCCTCTCTTATCGACAGAGGGATAGGAACCGAAGAAGAGTTGAAGCGGATAGCGAAGGAGAGATTTGAGATATCTGAAAGTAAAATCGATGATGCGGTGGGGAAAGGTGAGTAAGACTCCGGGTGAAGAGTTTGTAAAGTCAGTAGCTTCTGAGTTGACCACATTTCTTCGTAACGGTGAAATCAATCCCGGGGTTGCTGAGAACAACCTTGATTTCAAAGGTGTGGACAAAATACAGGACCTGGAAACGATCCTGAGGATACATTTTGTTCTTTCTGAGGATGTGGTTAGTTTCTTAAAGAAGCTCCCTCAGAGGGTCAGGAGGATCAGGACTGAGTCCGAAAGAGAGGAGATAAGGAGAAGGGGTGAGATAAGAGGGAGAATAAACTGGGGGAGGACCGTAGTAGAGCAAAAGTCCATGTCCGATGATTCTATTTTTGTAAGCCATAACTCCACCAAGAACTACAACGTTGCAGAGAATCTTGTCTTGAAGAAACTGCTTTCAGAAATCTACTACGTTCTAGATGATCTCCTTGAAAAGCCTATTGAAAAGGAATACGATTGGTTAAGCGGTCTAAGGGGTGAAAAGGATCTGGTAAATGAATTGAAGGGAATCTATGAAAGAAATGTCCACATAGACAGGATAAAGGATCCTGAGTTGTATAATGTAACGGATAGACATCTTTCTGTAGCTGAGAATTCTCGGAAGGATCTGTACAAAGAGGCTTCAGAGCTTCTGATAAAATACAGAGAGTTCATGGGAGGAGAGTATGATTACGAGGAACTTGAAGAGCTGCTTAAGGAGACTTTGATTGTGCCTGGTGATACACCAACGCTTTTCGAGCTTTATTCACTGTTCAAGCTAATCCGCAAACTAGAAAATGAACTTGAAGGAAATTTCACCTTTAAGAAGATTGATGAGGGTAGTAAGGAGGTGGCAATTCTCGAAAACGAAGAAGGTGATGAAAAGGTACTGGTCTATCATGATTCGACAGGTAGTAGAAGTATGAGCTTCTTCGAAGGAATTGATAAATTGAAAGGCACGAGGTCCGACATTCCATATCTTGAGAGGTACAGAAAATCGGTTATAGAATATGCTAATGTGGCAAAGT
>PWEA01000027.1 GCA_003553905.1 Candidatus Aenigmatarchaeota archaeon | reverse complement strand
TCTTCCCCTGCTATAGGCTCAGACGGAACAGTATACGTAGGCTCAAGGGACAACCATCTGTACGCAATAAATCCAGACGGAACCGAGAAGTGGAGCTTCGAAACGGGAGATACCGTTCATTCTTCCCCTGCTATAGGCTCGGACGGAACAGTTTATGTAGTATCTCGCGACAAACATCTCTACGCAATATCACAGTTACTGGAGCTTACTATAAACGAGCCGGTGGGAGAAGGTTCAGTTGAGATCGATGGAGATACAGCCGAATTGCCCTATGAGGAAAGCTATCCTGATGGTACCACGGTGAGTATAACTGCAGACCCGGACTACGGATGGGAGTTCGGTCATTGGGAGGGAGACATAACAGGCGATAAACAACACGAGAAAGACATAGACTTGAATATAGATGAAAACAAGACCCTGACACCAAACTTTGTTAGACAAGAGTTTAATCTTACAGTTGACACCGAAGGTCAGGGATCTGTAACTGTTAATGGTTCAGAGATAGACGACTTTCCTCATGTAGAATCCTATAAATTTGAGGATGTCTTCAATATAACAGCTAACTCCGAGGAAGGTTGGTATTTCTTCGACTGGTCGGGTAGTTACGATTCCACCGAAGAAGAGATTGAAATTGTGATGGACGAAACTAAAGATTTGGTTGCGAGGTTTGTAGAAGACGGCGAGATTAAAATCTCTGGAAGGGCCCATGAGCTTTCTATAGGTTATAGTCTCCAACCTGGTGATGAACTAAGAGTATTTCCATCCGGGGATGTACTCGATGCTGATGGACAAGATGTCGCAACCACAGGAACCATGCCTTTGTTGAGACCAGGCGAAACAAACCAGATAGGATTAATTTCACCTGTTTATTTCGAATATGCCTTCACATGGTATGAGTTCAAAGAGGTATAGTCCAGTCAGGCTGTTTTCCTGGATACGTTGTTCTGTGGCAACTTTTTAAGTATGGAACCAAAGATTAGAACTATGAACAAGGGTATATCTCCTCTTATAGCCACTGT
Organism: Candidatus Aenigmatarchaeota archaeon; assembly: GCA_003553905.1. Lineage (GTDB taxonomy): Archaea > Aenigmatarchaeota > Aenigmatarchaeia > PWEA01 > PWEA01 > PWEA01. The sequence continues at coordinate 7,294 of PWEA01000027.1, read as the reverse complement.
ATTACTTCTCTCTATTGTGATAAGCATAACTGTTTTGATCGGTCCTGAGATATTGACCTTCGTGGGTGATCGTACCGAGGAAACCACAAGAAGATCTCTTGATGACATAGACTGTGGAAGGGCAGGCATTTATATCAGGAACATAACATGCCATGCCAACGGAGAGGAGAGTTTGACAATAGATGTTGTTAACAGTGGTCACCAGGACCTCACGGACTTTCGTATAGAGCTATTGAAACAGGGACAATGGGAGAAATATCAGATAAACGAAAGCGATGAAGTTCTCGTAGCCGATAGCAGCAGAGTATTTACAGTCAATGAGACATTCGAAGAAGGAGAAATCGATGAAATCGAAGAGGGGAGATTTATATCGGGTACCTGTCCCAACACGGCTTCCAGAGATATATCCAGTGAGGAGTTCATTTGTTAGTTCGGACAAGTTTTTGAGATCGTGGAGATGTATATGTTTGGAAAATTATCCAAGGGAATAAATCCGCTTGTTTCTGCAGTTTTCATTCTAGTCATATCCATGGCGGGTATAGCACTTGTGATGAATATTGGCATGCCTGCGATAGATAGAGCACAGGAAAACGCCCTTTACGACGAGGCACGTCGGAACATGGGAACACTGGACGAAACTTTGGATACCGTAAAGTACGGCGGCGAAGGAACTTCACGTACAGTGTCTATTGATGTGGGCGGAGGCGAGTACATAGTTGATAATACTGATGATACGGTAAAATTTAGGTATGATATGGACACAGATTTCTTACCTCCTGAGATGTGTCTTAGCAGAGGCAATATACTGACAAGGACCTTTGGGAGCGGGCGTCTTCTTGATTTACGTTTGGATGAGGGCGAGGGAAACAAGGTCTATGACTGCAGCTTCTATAATAACCATGGGAGTACGACGGGAGGAATAAACTGGACAGACAGTAGATATGGGAAGTCTCTTAATATCACGAACAGTAGCCACGTAGAGATTTCCGACGACGATAGCTTGAAACCAGAGCGTGGTATTTCTGTTTCTGTCTGGTTTAAAGAAGGTGGTTCGGGGGACATTGTGAAAAAGAGCGATGGTAGTTCAGGATATAGTCTTTCAGTGAGTGGTGAAAACATGACCTTTGAATGGAGTGTTTACGACGAAGGCCAGAAGGAGTCTGTTACTGCAGATACAGATTTCGATGAAGGGCAGTGGGTGTTTTTAACAGGGACATGGGACGGTAACGAGATTGAGTTATATATTGATTCCCGGAGAGAGAATTCATCTTTAGGAGGCATGGCACATGCTGATGATCCTATCTGTGTTGGCTGTGGTGAATTTGCAGGTATATTGGACAATATAAGAATATATGATAGACAGCTAACTACAAATGAGGTCGAGAACCTGTATCAGAGACAAAGTATAGGAGAATCACGAGAGTTAGTCATGGATCTACAAAGAGATAGACTTAATTTTACAGAATCGATGAGACTTTCAACAGGGACTCATAATCTGCTTATAGCAAATAGGGGTTATTATGGAGATAAAGCTGAGATAGAAATAAGAAGGCTTTAGAAGCTTTCTATGGTTATATCAAAACTCGTAGGTCCAATCTCCGTTGTCTTTTGCAATAAATAACTCATTACCTGGGCAGTGTTCACTGAGTACCCTTATTTTATTGGGATCATCAACAGTTACATTTGCTGTTACCCTTTTTGGTACATGTGACTGTATTTCAGAAGGCTCCGGGTTTGTGTCCGATTCGACATCACCTTCTTCGTTATAGGTTGCGACTATAATTCCCGTTAGATTAACACCGTTTTTGTAGTCAAGTATAAATGAAACTTCATCTTCTTCCTCGTCTACGTCCACGCTGTCCAAATCTATATCTATAAACATCCCCGTACAGTCAATTAATTCTCCTGTTTCTTGTTCCGTCTCGAAAATGTTCTCTCTTACAAAACCCGTTAGGAAACCGCTGAACAGGACAGCTATTGTCATTACTAGTGCAACTAATATTACTGCAGCAACCAATGGTGATATGCCCTTAACCTTCATTCTAAACACATCTTTCTTCTCTTTTATCCGGCAAATTTTGAGTCATTGTACTGTTATCTCAAAATCTGCTATGAACTCATATTCCGTTGATACTTCTCCACAGTCAAGGGATACTACGTTTACTTCTACTTCGTCTCCATCTACAAGTCCTAATCCATCAACTGTAACAGTACCCACTTCTCCAATTTCTAATGACTCCTGGGATCTTGTGTTGTTCATGAAACTACCGTTCTGGTAGATATTTACTGCAACACCACTCTTGACTTCTGAGCCCATGCTCCAGTAATCAACTGTTACACTTTCTGGAGTTGCGTCTGTTGATAGTATTTCAAGATTCATCAATGCACAGTCGACGGGAGTTTCATCTTCGATATCTCTGGCCCATCTCTCGGTAGTCCCTGTGAAGAATGTTGATACAAGAACTGCCACGGCTATTACAAAAGCCAGAAGAATGACAGCAGCAATCAACGGTGATATTCCTTTCTTCATGTTATCAATAATTGTAATTATGATCTCTTATTTATAAACATTTGAGTTTAGTATGATAAATAAAAATAAAATTAAAGGAAGGGTTGTGCCCAGTAATTTGGGATCTCCTTTTTCTATTCTTCGATTTCTACTGAGCTCTCTACTCCAGGACAGTCGGGTGTCGTTAACGTTAGCTTCTCAACTTCTTGTTCCCCTGGTATGCTGTTTCCAGTAAGTCTGTAGGAGTGTCCTTCTTCAAAGTATTCGTTTTCCGGTTCGTGTGCTGTGTACTCTGTGTTTCCATCTATATCTTGGACTGTAAGTCCAACCGAGGCTAAGTCACTGCCTTCGACGTAAACTGTGACATTCCCGTGGCCATCCGTGACATTTCCGTTCCATGTTCCTTCGTCTATAGATAGAGAAGCTACTGCACAGTTTATCGGATCCCTTTCACTTACTTGATCTCCCCATTCTTCTGCGATATCTGTGAAGAATACGGATACGATCACTGATACAGCTATAACAAAAGCTATGAGAACTACAGCAGCAATCAACGGTGATATTCCTTTCTTCATGTTATCAATAATTGTAATTACAATTTGTTATTTATAAATATCGAGGAGATGCTTGTCAGTTTAGTAAAACTATTTGTTCTTGTCGTTTTCCTTGATCTTTCTTTCGGTCTCTTCTTTCGGTTCGCCCGGTTCTATAGTTTCCTGAACAACAAACGACCCGCTTTTTAGAGTCGATGGCGGTCTTACATATACTTCTCTGTCTATATTCCTTTCTTTGAGAACTTCCTTTGGGTTTCTTAGATAGTTCGATATAATACTTGAAACGTCTTTCCAGTCCGTCACACCGTTATCGCACATCCATTTCATAAGAGCTTCCCGTGTTCTGATTTCTTCTTTGATATCCTCAACGTCAAGTCCCTTGTCTCTTGCTATCTTGGTTATTACGTAGTCGGATTCTCTTTTAAATCTGAAACTGTCCTTTGCAGGAATCCATGTGAAAACCTCGTTCTTGTTTGCCTCGCCCGTTTCTTTGTCTATTTTTGCGATCTCGTCGATACTTTTTGCTCTTCGAGCTGACTCATTGATACCTTTTGCATGTACCATGTTTACTACTAGGTCAAGCGTTTCAACAAGGCTAGGTGGCAGTTCTATCGGTGGTGATTCGAGTCTTTTTATGACTGTGTCCACGCCACCCGCATGCATCGTGGACATGGCAGGATGACCCGAGCTCATCCCCTGAAACATGACGTAGGCTTCTTCACCTCTTACTTCACCTACTATAACGTAGTCGGGGTTCTGTCGGAAGGAAGCCCTCAATAGATCATACATGTCTACCTCCCCGTAGTTTTCATTATTGGATATCATCCCAAACCCTGAACGGATCTGTGAGGGTATCCAGTTTTCATGTGGAAGGTTTAGTTCTCTTGTGTCCTCTATAGAAACAATTTTGTCCTGCTCAGGTATAAACAGAGAGATGGCGTTCAGAAAAGAGGTCTTGCCCGAAGCTACACCACCACAAACAAGCGTAGAGATCCCATTTTCTATACATAGCCATAGATATGCCATAAGTTTGGGACTGGCGGTACCCATCTTTATCATTTCAGTAGGTGAGAACGGTTCTTCTGTGAACTTTCTTATTGAGAAGTTGGGCCCCTTCGTAGATACATCTTCAGAGTAGGTTACCTGTACACGGGACCCATCCGGTAGACTTCCATCGAGCAGAGGTTCTGCGTAAGATACATATCTACCACACCTTTCGGCTAGTTTTACTATGAACTCCTTTAACTTTTCTTCATCGTCATAAACTATATTTGTCTTCAAGGAACCGAACTTTTTGTGTATTATATATAGCGGTGTTCCTGTCCCATCGCAGCCTATATCTTCTATATATGGATCGTGCATGAGAGGCTCTATCTTGTTGATTCCTATGAAGTTCCGGTATATGTAGTACATTATTTTAGAGAATTCTGATTTTGAGAGGTGTATATCTAGCTCCTTTAGTATTTGCTTTATCTTCTCCTCTAGATAGTCCACTGCGCTTTCTTCGGTTTTAAGGGTGGATAGTTTGATGTCTACAAGTTCTACAAGCGACTCCTCCATCTTTTCATAGATTTCTTCCTCTCTTTCTGTCAGGGTAGGCTCAGAAACCCTATATATAAGGGTTTCCTGGCTGTCACTCCACATTATGTTAGCATAGGCAAAGGGTTTAAGAAGAGGGTACTGTAGCTCTACGTCCTCGACATTATCGAATTCGGGTATTACAAGGAGATGTTTTGGCTCACCTATTTCAAAACTACCCAACTTTCTTATAAGCTCTTCGGGTGCTTCTCTATACTCCTTGATCTTCTTTCTCAATAGACCTCTCTCAGGAACCACCTTTTCCTTAAAACTCGAAAACTTTTCCTTGAAGCTTATTCCAATCACCCTTGTCCCTTTCTTGGTTGAACAATCCCTCTAAAGCGTGCACATTTCGGACAGGCCCACTGCGTTTTCTCGGGCAAGTGCATGTCTTTTTGGTCGACCTGTTTCCTTATCTCAGGGTCTGTTATCCTCATACCACTCTTTACTTTAAAAGACTTGAAACGAGGCACTCTCCTGCCACAGAAACTGCAGCGCACATTCTGTCTTGAACCCTTCGACTTTGTTTGTGTGTAGCCACGCTTGTACGGGGCTCCAGATTCCGGCATATTTCCACCTCCTCTTAGTTTTAGATTCTCTGAATAATAAACTTTATTACAAGTTTATCTCTAAAGTTTTAAAAGTTACCTGGGTAATACTGCGTTTTCAAGCAGTAGTAATGAAGTATTTATACTGTGAGAATTTAATCTAGATCAACGAAAAAGTACAGTTGTCTGCTATGAAACTCAGTCCAACAGGACAAGCCTCCATGGAGTATATGATGATAATGATCATAGCCATGCTTATACTTGTTCCTCTTATTTCTGTTGTTTACTCCCAGACTTCCAGATCTAGAGAGGACATGGGCCAGGCAGCTTTGAGGGACTCTCTTCGGGGACTTGCAGACTCTGCCGACATGGTTCAATCACAGGGTTATCCTGCGAAGATAACAAGAAGCCTTCACCTACCCCAGGGAACTTCTTATACCAACGTGACAGAAAACCATTTCATAGTAAGGGTTGAGTCTTCGGTGGGTCCTAATGATTTTTCAGCAATGTCCTCTGCAAATCTAACGGGTGATCTACCGGACTCATCGGGTTCCTACCGAATATCTTTGAAGATGGAAGAGGACGGTGTTGTGAATGTTACATTCTAATAACCTTGGGCAGGTTTCTATTGAGTTCATGGCATATTTTGGAATGCTTTTGTTGATTTTTGTAGCCTTTAGCCCTGTGGTTTTTAATCAAACAATGGAGGTAAGAAAACAGTCTATGGCCATGGAATCACGAAGGATAGCAACCTTTGTTGAGAGGGAAGTCAACAGCGCTGTCAGATTTGGCGATGGTTATACAAGAAGATTCACAGTCCCTGAAAAAATTTCAAACCACGAATATAATATAACCATATACAACGGAACATACGGTAAAGTTCTCGAAGTTGAGTGGAGCGAGGGTGTGGAAAACAGGCAGCTTATAGCCACAAAAATCGGTGGATATCCAAAACCGGGCGAAAACAATATAGAGAATTCAGATGGGTTGATAATATTCAGTTAGATATTACAAAAAACAGCGAACGCGGTCAGGTATTTTCATCAGACTTCCTCGTAGGAGTCATAGTTGTTCTCTTCATCATGACATCCTTACAGGCCTACCATTCTCGGGTCATGGAAAGCATAGTGCAGGAAGAGGAGATGATATTTCAAGAAAGTCTTTCATCAAAAATGGACACACTGATACTTTTCGAAGGTTATCCGGAAGACTGGAGCGGTGAAAACGTGGAAATACTTGGATTTTCTACAGGGAAACCAAACGAACTCAATGCCACTAAGCTTTCTGAATACTTTAGTATGGAAGACAAAAAAGCAGAGGAACTTCTTGGTTTCCACGGGCGTGATTTTTATCTTGCCGTTGAAAACGAGGGCGGTGAGGTCATAACCGACAATGGGGTTGAGTTTAACAGGGGGGACAAGGACTGGAGGTCTGCAGATAAAGTTTACGTTGTCGAGAGGAAGGCAGCAGTACTTGGTCAGGGAGATATTTCCATGAGGTTGGTGGTATGGTGAGAGGAAAAAATAATGTTAGAGGACTGTTTTTTAGTCTTGATGCTATCCTGGCACTTACTGTTTTTTTAGTTATGGTTGGTGGGATGGGTGTTTATTATACCGTTTCGCCCGAGCTAGAGTACAGGGACAAACACACAGAAGCAGAGGATATAATGTCTTTTCTATCAACAACCAGGGCAGGCGAGGTTCATGGAATAGATGTAAGTGATGAGGAGGAAGATAAGACTGTACTGGAGCTCGTGGGTTCCTACTGGGCTGTGAACGATACGGAAAACGTGAGCAGGATACTGGAAGCCACGGTTGGAAACCTGACAACAAGATGCTGGGAGATTGAGTTTTCTGGTGAATCCATAGGTAGTGGTTGTAAAGAAGGAGATACGGTATCCGTGGCCAGCAGGATCGCCTCTGGTTATGAGGCAGGTAAAGAGCCGGAGGGATACGTCGCCAGAGGAGGTCTTACCGATGCCGATTCAAGGCTGGAAAATGTCTACGTTTTCTTCGGGGGATATGTGGGCGATGGCAACATAACAGAAAGTATAACACTTAAAAACAAGGAGAGTATACTGAACGCGACCATGGAAATGGACGCAG
>PWEA01000021.1 GCA_003553905.1 Candidatus Aenigmatarchaeota archaeon | reverse complement strand
GACTCCTGGCTTAGAAGGCCAGTGCTCTGTCCAGACTGAGCTACGCGCCCATAGGACTAAAGTTGTGGCTGGATGACTTATATCTTTTACCTTTCCTGTATTATCGGTAAAGTTTTATAAATGCGTCCTACAATACCTATGGACGGTAACATGGAAAAGAGGAAATTCGGTAAGGAAGAAGCAATCTGCCTTTCGACCGGCATGGCACTTCTTCTGCTGGTACTACTGGTTTGAAACCAGTAAGTCTTTCTACTTTCTTAATTCTTTTTAACTCTAAACCACAACTGTAAAGAGTTGGATACGATGGACATCGAAAAACTAAAAGGAATAGAAAAAAAATGGCAGAAAAAATGGAAAGAAGCAGGTATATTTGAAGCCGATGTTGATAAGAACAAGGAGAAATTTTTTCTTGCGCATGCATATCCTTATCCGTCTGGACCCACACACCATGGCCATGCAAGGGCCTATCTGTTCGACGATGCCATAGCCCGTTACAAAAGGATGAAGGGATTCAATGTTCTCTACCCCATGGGATGGCACTGTACAGGTAACCCAGCAATGATCAAGGCCGAAAAAATTAGAAACGGGGATGAGGATACCATTGAGAAACTTAAAGAAGCCGGTGTACCTGAAGAAGAAGTCAAAAAGTTGAAGGACCCCCATAAATATGTCCGTTTCTTTGCCACCGAATCCGATCTAAGCTACAAGAGTTGTCTCGAAACGGTAGGCTGTTCCATCGACTGGCGACGCGAGTTTATGACCATCGACGAGACTTACAAGAAGTTCATCCAATGGCAGTACTCCCGCCTCAAGGAACTTGGATACGTACAGCAAAAAGAATACCCTGTCATATGGTGCCCGGAACAGGAAATGCCTCTGGGCGACAACGATGTCGAGGACGAATCACAGGGAGCAGAATCCGAGGAATACATAGCCTACAAGTTCCGGATAGAAATAGACAACGAAAAAATACTGCTTCCGGCGGCAACACTAAGACCGGAAACTATATACGGAGTGACAAACATGTTTCTGAATCCCAATCTGGACTACGTCATAGCTAAACTAGGAAACGAAAAGTGGTTGCTCAGCCATGACGCATACGAGAAAGTGAAATACCAAAGGGAGGATGTATCATTTGTCAAAGAGTTTTCCTCCGAGGATATCATCGGCAGCTACTGCGAAAATCCTGTCACAGAAAAGGATGTTATAATACTTCCTGCCGATTTCGTCAAGGGCAGCTCAGCAACCGGAGTTGTGATGTCGGTTCCTGCCCATGCACCATACGATCATATTGCCATAGAGGAGCTCAGAAAACAGAAGGACGTTCTGAAAAAATATGGGATTGGGATGGAAGAGCTTGACTTCGATTATATCAGCCTCATCGATCTGGAAGGATATGGAAAATACCCTGCAGTTGAGGTCGCAGAAGAAATGGATATCAAAGAACTGGATGAAGAAAGACTGGAAGAGGCAACCAAGGAGGTTTATCGCAAGGAATTTCATCAAGGTACTCTCAAAGAAAACACTGCTTATCCAGGGAAAAGGGTAGACAAAATTAAGAAAAAGGTGAAAGAAGATATGCTGGCCAGAGGTCTGGCTGAAATATACTATGATACAAGCAAACCTGTCCTTTGCAAATGTGGTGCATCAGGTGTAATAAAACTGGTCGATGACCAATGGTTCCTCAAGTACTCGGACCGTGAATGGAAGAACAAATCATTGGATCTACTAGAAAGAGTTAAAGTCATACCGAAAAAGTATCGGAAGGAGTTGAACTACTATCTGGATGAATGGATGGGCGATAAGCCATGTGCCCGTAAAAAAACACTGGGAACAGAACTTCCTTTTGATAAAAACTGGATGGTTGAACCACTTTCGGACTCGACAATCTACATGGCTTACTATACAATATCCAAGACCATCAACCAGGAAAATATCGACGGAGAAAAGCTAGACAGCTCTGTATTCGATTATATATTCTGGGGTAAAGGAAATCCGGAAAACTGTAAAGTGAAAACTGGGGTCCTAGAAGATATGCGCAAGGAGTTCCTATACTGGTATCCACTGGACATGCGGATTGCCGGCACCGAACATCTATCCAACCACCTATCATTTATGATCTTCCATCATGCAGCACTCTTCAACGAAGTGGAATGGCCGAAGGGTGTTACAATCCACGGCATGGTCCTGGACGAAAACGGCAACAAGGTTTCGGCCTCAAAGGGCAACGGATATAATATGAAAGAAATTGCCAAAGGTGGGATGGTCGACGCCATGAGACTTGGAATGTACGCCAAATCCAGCCCCTGGGACGATATAAAGTTCGGAAAGAAAGAAGTCGATAAAACTATAGAAAATGTCTCGTCGCGGTTCCAGAAGCTGTTCAAATATGTAGATCTGATCGATGAGGCATCAAAGGAAACAAGAGATGTTCTTGACCGCTGGATACTTTCGAAGATGCAAAGACATATCAAAAACACGGAGGATGCACTCGATAAACTGGAGCTGATGGAAGCTGTCAACCATGCCTTTTATTCCGCATTCAACGATATCAAGGACTATGTAAACAAGAAGGAAAACCTTAACCATGATGTTTTCAAAGATGTAATCCGAACATGGATAAGGATACTTGCTCCATTCACACCACATCTCTGTGAAGAGTTATGGGAAAAAACCGGTGGCGATGGTTTTGTTTCCGAAGCAGAGTGGCCGAAAGTAGAGGAAGAATTGATAGACGAGACAGCAGAGAAAGGAAAAGAACTGGGGGACACGATAGAAGAGGACGTCAGAGAAATCAAAGACATAACAGGCCTGGATAAGCCAAAGGAGATCAAAATAATCGTGTCGGATGATTGGAAACGAGATATGAAAACCGCTGTCCAGAAGAACAAAGAGCTTTCAGAACTCATGAAGAAAAACAAGTTCCGAAAACAGGGAAACAGTGCAGTACGATACTTTCAGGAGCTGAAGAAAGAACATGAGAAAGAAAGGGTAATAAGCGGCAAAGAAGAACTAAAGGCTCTGGGAGAAATGAAGGGTCATTTCGAAAAACTATTCCAAGCCGACGTAATTATAGAAAAAGAATCCGAAAGTAAAGAAGACAAGGCGGTAAAATCAAGGCCTGAAAAACCTGCAATAGTTCTGAAAAACTGAAAAGCTTTTATAAGTTAGTACTGATTAAACTTGGTTGGTATTATGGAAGAAGGCAATGTAGTTTCTATAGACTATACAGGCAGAGTGAAGGAATCCGATGAACTATTCGACACCACAATACTAGAAGTAGCAGAAGAAGAAAACGCTGTAAATGATAGAGCAAAGTACGAACCGATTAAAATCATAGTCGGTGCCGATATGGTAGTTGAAGGCCTCGACAAAGAACTCAAAAAGATGGATGTAGGAGAAAAAAAAGAGGTGGAAATTTCTCCTGAAAAGGCCTTCGGAAAGAGAAGAGGAGAACTTATAAAAACTTTCTCGGAAAGCAAGTTCAAAAATCAGGACATGAACCCCTATCCCGGTATGCGTGTCACTGTAGATCAACAGGTAGGAAGAGTCCTATCAGTAAACTCAGGTCGTGTCAGGGTAGACATGAACCACCCCCTTGCCGGCAGAACCCTCAAGTACGATATTGAAATCAAGGAAAAGATCGAAGGAAAGGAAGACAAATTAAAGGCCGTTGCAGGATACTACCTTGGCGAGGAACCTGATGTCGATATAAAAAACGATAAAACGATCATAAAGGTTCCGAGAGAGGCCAATGAAAAGATCCTTGAAAGAATAGAGGAAAAGGTCGAGGAGTTCCTAGATATAAACGAAATATCCTTCGAGGAGGTAGAAGAAGATGAACCTGAAGAAAAGGATGAAAAATCTGAGTAGAAGAGACAAGGCCATAGTAGGTTTCTGGATAGTCCTAATTGCTTCATTAACTTTCTATTCGCTCAGAGTACCCAGAACCGAACTGGAGGAGAACTGCGCAGAGTTTACAAGAAAAAACGGATGTTATATGGAAGAAGATGAAATGAGAGAAATGGAATCCGGAAGAAGGCTTTACGAACTTATAGATGGTTTGTCCTACAACTCGCCAAAGGAGGTCTGCGGCTGCGTGACATATAATATAACAGATCTGTAGACCCAAGACAAATCAAGCAAAAACTTTAAATACCTTTAAGTTTCTTATTTTGTGTATAAAGCCACTGGGAGCCTTAAAAATGTCAAAGGGGCTTGGAGAGGCTTTATTTGACTCGTTTGACATCAAATGTATCATTTTAAGCTTAAACATTGGTTTAAAGGCAAAATATGTGGAGGTGACAAACATGGCAGAATCAAATGAAATTCAAGCGCAAGGCGAAAACATGAGCCAGAGAAGTACAGAACTTGACCACGAAGCTGATGAAGACCTGAAGGAAATTCTTGAAACGAGAAAAGCAGAAATAAAGGTAATAGGAGTCGGGGGTGCAGGAGGCAACACAATCTCAAGGATGACACAGGTAGGAATCGTGGGTGCAGAGTCGATAGCTGTAAACACAGACGCACAGGACCTTCTTTACACAGACGCTGACGAAAAACTTCTCATTGGAAGAGAGATTACACAAGGACTAGGTGCAGGTGCCGATCCCGAGATTGGGGGTGAAGCAGCCGAAGAGTCCAAGCAGGACATAAAGGAAAAGCTTGGGAGTAGCGATATGGTATTTGTTACCTGCGGTCTTGGAGGTGGAACCGGAACGGGTGCCGCTCCTGTTGTTGCAGAAACAGCACAGAAGATTGGAGCATTAACAGTGGGGATTGTAACGCTTCCATTTACAATGGAAGGTAAGCAGAGAAGAGCAAATGCAAGGAGAGGGCTCGAAAGACTTGAAAATGCAGTAGACACTCTGATAGTTATACCTAACGACAAGTTGCTTGAGATCGTACCGGATGTTTCGGTTACAACGGCATTCAAGGTAGCTGATGAAATCCTAGTGAACGCAGTCAAGGGAATAGCTGAGCTCGTTACAAAGCCTGGTCTGGTAAACCTGGATTTCGCAGACATAAAGGCAGTTATGAAGAGCGGTGGTCTAGCAATGATAGGTATGGGAGAATCTGACACAGAAAACAGATCTCTCGAAGCTGTTGAAAAGGCACTGACGAACCCGCTTCTAGATGTAGATATAGAAGGCGCAGACGGTGCATTGATCAATGTAACAGGAGGACCAGACAGTACGATCAGTGAAGCACAGGAGATTGTTGAAGCAGTATCGAACAAACTACACGACGAAGCAAAGGTAATCTGGGGATCACAGATCGTGGAGGAGCTTGGTGAATCAATCAGGACGATGCTCATAGTTACAGGAGTAAAGTCATCACAGATATACGGACCAAAGAAGAAATACACAGAGGAAAAACAACGTGAGATCGAGAAGATCCTCGGAATCGAGTTCGTAGAGTAGTCCTTCCGGTTGTGGGGTAAAAGAAGGACAAAACCCTCCTTCTCATCTATTTTTATTTATTTTTTTGTCTAAAACAATAGACAATTTTTTAAAGGTTGGGTTATATTAAGAATTGGACACAGAGTGATAGACATGTCAATAAAGTCTTTTTTAAAAAGCTGCAGTAGGGTTTTGAAGGTTGCAACAAAGCCTTCATCAGAGGAGTTTTTCCAGACTGCAAAGATTACAGCAATAGGCATACTGTTAATAGGAGCGATAGGATTCAGTATATTCCTCCTTTTCCAGTTGCCGGGGCTTGTATGGTGATAATATGGTACTTATGACACTAAAGACAACTATAGGACGTGAATCGACAGTCATGAATGACATAAGAGAAAGAGTAAGATCTAAGGGTTATGGCATAAAGGCAATGGTACATCCAGGAGAATTAGATGGCTATGTGATATTAGAAGGAGAGGAAGGAGATATAAGAAAGATTGTCAGAAATACAAGACATGCCAAGGGTATAATATCAGGGGATGTGGACATAGAAGATATAAGCCAGTTCCTTGAATCACAGGAAATAGAGATAGAAGTTGAGAGGGACGATATAGTAGAGGTTATAGGTGGTCCATTTAAAGGTGAAAAAGGCAAAGTAACAAGAGTAGATGAGGCAAACTCCGAAGTTACGCTCGAACTACTTGAAGCTACGGTCCCAATACCAGTAACCGTAGGCGTAGGTTCCGTAAAGGTTCAGGAAAGTAGCGGTGATTAAAATGGCTGAAATAAACGCACTTGTTGATGCAGGAGACGTTTCCGCAGGTCCGCCTTTAGGACCCCAGCTAGGACCACTTGGAGTTAATATAGGAAAGATAGTTTCGGAGATAAATGAGAAAACAAAGGATTTCAAAGGAATGGAAATCCCTGTTACTATAAAAATAGATGAAGATACCAAGGACTTTGAAATTGAAATAGGTACTCCACCTACGGCTGCCTTGATAAGGGATGAGGTCGATCTCGATAGCTTATCCCCCCATCCAAAAAAAGAGAAAGTAGCAGACCTATTCATAGAACAATGCATAAAGATAGCCAAATCCAAACTTCCTGATTTAAACTGCTCAGAAATGAAATCAGCCGTCAAGCAAGTAGTTGGTACATGTGTCTCCTCTGGTATAATGGTAGAAGACAAAGATCCAAAAGAAGTTTTAAAGGAAATAGACAACGGCAAATATGATGAAGAAATAGAAAACGAGAAGACGGAACTAACTGAAGAGGAGAAAGAAGAACTTATACAGAAAAGAAAGGAACTACAGGAAAAAATGGAGGAAAGAGAAGAAGAGTTCAGAAACAAGGCTGAACAGTTACTCAAAGAGATGGAAGGGGAAGAGGAAGAACTTGATAGAGATGATAAGGTCAGTAGACTCGAAGCAGAGGAAATACCATATGAAATAATAGTTGAATACCTACCGGAGGAAGAAGACGAAGAAGAAGGTGGCGAGGAGGAGAAGGTCGAGGAAGAAGAGGGTTAAATTTAAATAGTTTAAACTAGATTGGACAGATACCGTTACTACCATCGATTCTGGTGGTAGGAGGTGAAATTATGGACTCGCAAGAAGCTGTTGAAAAGGTTGACAGGCTCAAGGATGAAAGTGAAGAAAGAAACTTCGTTCAGACAGTTGATCTTATAATCAATCTTAACGACATAGATCTCTCGGACCCAAAAAATAGATTTTCTACTAATATAATACTTCCAAATGGAAGAGGTAAGGACATAAAGGTCTGTGTTATAGCCGATTCAAAAATTAGCGAGGCAAAGAAGCTCGAAGTAAATCTAATCACAAAGGATGATCTAGATGAGCTCGAGGGCGATAGAAGTGAGGCCAAAAAAATAGCTGAAGAAAACGACACATTCCTGGGAGAAGCTCCTCTTATGCCAAAGATAGGTAAGGTTCTTGGGCCTGTTTTAGGGCCAAGAGGAAAGATGCCCGGTCCCTTCCAACCAGACGAAAACCTGGAAAAAATCCTCAAGAAGAAAAAGAACTCGCTGGCTGTTAAGATAAGCGAAAATAAAACCCTTCACTTTCCCATAGGTACAGAGGACATGGACTCGGAAATGATCGAGGAAAATGTAAGGGCAGTTATAGATGAAATAGAATCGAACCTTCCCAAGGGACCCAAACAAATAGGCTCTGTATATCTAAAACTAACTATGTCAAAACCCGTGAGGTTGATATAATGATAAGAGAATGGAAAAAGAAGGACGTCAAAGAACTCACGGAACTTCTAGAAGAGAAACCTGTCATAGGGATAACTAGCATGTATAAGATCCCAGGACCACAGCTACAGGATATGAGAAAAGATCTGCACGGAAAGGCCGACATACGAATGTCAAGAAAAACATTGATGATGAGGGCGATAGAAGAAGCTGATAGAAATGGGATAGATAAGTTAAAGGACAAGTTAGAAGGAGAGGCTGCATTCGTATTTACCGATATGAACCCATTCAAACTTTATTCGTACCTCAAGGAAAACAAAAGCTCTGCACCTGCCAAAGCAGGTGATATAGCTCCAAATGATATAGTCATCAAAGAAGGTGGAACAGGAATAGACCCAGGACCTGCCATAGGAAAGCTTCAGAATGCCGGCCTAAAGACATCGATAGACGACGGTGAAATAAAAATAGTAAAGGAAAGTAAGGTCGTCGAACAAGGCGAAACAATATCCAAGGAAGTTGCGGGTGCTTTAAAGATGCTCGGAATGGAGCCGATGGAAATAGGTCTAAGCCTCAAGGTAGTATGGGAAGATGGAAATGTCTTTAATCCAGACGATTTGGATATAGATGTAGACGAATACAAAGAAGATATAAAGTTATCATACCAGAGAGCTTTGAATCTGTCAATAAACGCAGGATACGTTACAGAAGAAAATATAAAGCTACTTATTTCGAAGGCCTGGTCTGAGTCCAAAGCACTGGCCTTGGAAAGTGGTTACCCGACCAAGGAAAATATAGGGGATTTATTGAGAATGACTCAAGAAAAAACAAAATCACTGAAATCGAAGGTAGAGGAGGTGTCTTAAGATGGAGTACATACAGTCTGCAATGCTCCTTCACTCTGCAGGAAAGGATATCACAGAGGAAAGTATAACGAGTGTACTGGAAGCAGCAGGTGTAGAAGTAGATGAAGCAAGAGTAAAGTCATTAATAGCCGCGCTCGAAGACGTTGACATAGAGGAAGCAATCGAAAGTGCAGCTCTACCAGCAGCAGGCGCACCAGCACCGACAGCAGAAGTACAGGAAGAGGAAGAAGCAGAAGAGGAAGAAGAGGAAGACGATGAAGAAGATGAGGAAGAAGCTGCAGAAGGGTTAGGAAGCCTTTTCGAAGGATAAAAACCAGAAGATTTATTTTTCTCTTATTTGTAATTATAGTTGGTTGCTATGGGAGAAGTCGAGGAGCTAAAGGCCCAGATACTAGAGGAAGCGTCCAGTAGACCTGAAAGGTTCTTCCCTGTAAAAAGTTTAAGGGAAAGAGGGTTCGAAAGAAGCAGATGTAAAGCCTGTGAAAAGTATTTCTGGTCCACAGACGAAAGTAGAGAAGTATGCGGAGAAGCTAGGTGTTCGGGAGGATATACCTTTATAGACAGTCCACCGACGCAAAAAAGCTTCAGCTATACTTCTGCATGGAATCAGTTCAAAAAATTTATGGAAAAAAGGGGCTACACGGCAATAAATAGGTATCCTGTACTTGCAAGATGGAGA
The DNA here is from genome assembly GCA_003553905.1 of Candidatus Aenigmatarchaeota archaeon. Lineage (GTDB taxonomy): Archaea > Aenigmatarchaeota > Aenigmatarchaeia > PWEA01 > PWEA01 > PWEA01. Next base: position 20,660 of record PWEA01000021.1, on the reverse strand, counting down.
AAAGACACAGAGTTCGTAAGAGCGTCCATATACGACTTTCAACCATATGTAGTTTCCGGTGAGGTAGATCCTCCTGCAAATCCTCTTATAATACCACAACCTTCCTTGCGGTTCAATGACATAGACAATGTAGGAATAACGGGCGGGCATTATGTATTACACGATCACATAGGACAGCATGCCTTCGAAGAGTCTGACGACTACGACCAGGAAAGATATTTTACAGACATACTCGAGTGGTTAAAGGATGGAATGGGAGTACCCGAAGAAAAGATAATTATACACGAAGATGCTTGGGGAGGCGGAGGTAATTTGGGCACTTCCATGGAATTTTTTGTAGGAGGCCTCGAACTCCTAAATCAGGTATACATGTTCTACGAGATAGATAGTTCAGAACAAGGGTATTCAGAACTGGATATAAAAGTACTAGACATGGGCATGGGCCACGAAAGAATTGTGTGGTTAAGCAAAGGTGATAAAACCTCTTATGAAGCAAATATGCCTATGGTCGTGGAAAGGCTCTACAAAAAAACAGGAGTCAAGCCTGATGAAGATATAAGAAAAAGGTTCCTACCATATTCTGGACTGCTAAATACAGACGATGTAGAGGACACAGAGGCAAAATGGCAGGAGATATCGAAAAAAATAAATATTGATAAGAACAAGCTGAAAAATGAAATACAGACATCGGCAGATATATACTCAGTAGCCGATCATACAAGAGCTTTGCTGTTTGCATTCGTCGACGGTGCACTACCATCAAATACAGGAGAAAAACATTCTTTGCGTGTAATAACAAGGCGTGCCCTTGATATAGTAGACAAAAACAACTGGGATCTAGATCTCAAAGAAATCATGGAGTGGCATGCTGAAGAATTAAAAGGTCTTTTCCCAGAACTAAAAGAAAATTTAGGCCAAGCAAAAATGATAATGAAACACGAAGAAAGAAAATACAAAAAAGCAAGGAACAAGGCCAAAAACATAATAAAAAACCTAGGCGACGAAATACTAGACGAAAAAAAGCTCATAGAACTTTACGATACGTATGGCATTTCCCCAGAGCTTTTGGAGAGGTTCGGAGTAGAGGTGACCAAACCCAAAGATTTCTACTCAAAGATATCGGAAAGACATGATGAAGAAAGAGAAGAGAGGATAGAAGAAAATGGGTTCAACCTCGAAAACCTACCCAGTACCAAAAAACTGTACCTGGAAGACGAAAAAAAGATCAGTTTCAGTGCGAAAGTTGTGGATATACTTGAAAAAAACAGTCAAAAATATGTGATACTAGACCAGACCTGCTTTTACCCTACACAGGGTGGACAGATGAACGACACCGGAACGATAAACGGCTCAGAAGTAATAGATACCGTAAATAAAGGCGGTATAATCCTCCATAAAGTAGACGACATTGATCTCGAAAAGGGTGACATTGTAAAAGGCAGAATAGATTGGGAGAGGAGAAAACAACTTATGCAGCATCACACTTCTACACATATAATCAATGGAGCGGCAACAGAGGTGCTTGGAGATCACGTATCACAGGCAGGTGCAAAGAAAACCGAAAACAAGGCACGTCTAGACATAACACACTACGAAAAACTAAGTAAAGATGAGTTAGAGCGTATAGAAACCGTTGCAAAAAAATGGATAGAAGAAGGTTACAAGGTCAACAAATCTGTACTAAAAAAATCCGATGCCGAGAAACTCTACGGATTTAAGATATATCAAGGAGGAGTTCCCCCGGGAAACGAGCTTCGAATAATAAATATAGGAGATGGGCTTGATGTCGAGGCATGTGGAGGCACCCATGTTGACAATACATCCGAAATAGAAGATATTGTACTTATAAACAATACAAAGATACAGGACGGTGTGATACGTCTAGAGTATAAGTCAGGAAAGGCGGCGAATACGTACAGAAAGGAAAGAGAGGCTATAAGAAAAGAACTTGATAAAACGATAGACGTAGAAGATTATGACTTAGAAGAATTGGGGAATATATTTGATGTTCCTGTGAACAGACTTATAGACGTAGTAAACAGGTTCTCAGAAGAACGGGAAGAAAAAATAGAGAAAATAGAAAATCTAAAAGAAATTCTCGATGGGAAAGGTCCAACATATGGGGAAAAGCCCCGGGACCCGGAAAAACTGTTCAAAGAATGGAAGCAAGGAGACAAGGACCTAGACAAACTCGAAGGAGCTATCATAGAAAAAGCAAAAAATAGGATTAGGAAATCAAAAAAAGACTTCGTAAAGGAGGATGTTCCTGTAGAAAACCTTGGCAGGTTGATTAAAGCTGTCGAAGAGGAAACACAAAAACAAAACAAAAAGGCTGTCCTTATCCGTGGAAAACGGGCTGCTGTCGCATCCAAGGGGAGTAGTTCGGATCACGACATCAGAAAGGAGATGGAAAAGGAAGCAGATGTAGTCAAAGAAGAAAACGGTCTGTTAAAAGGATTCGATCTAAAATGATTAGTTGTACATAACCCTTATATGATCCCCATGTTCTAGTTGATATCCTCTATACTGCTCTATCCTTCGAAGTTCCTCCTCCATGCCTTCAATGACCCTTCCCCTATAAACAATTACTTCGTTACTGTGGCCTGTATCACACATATTATTATTTTCGTACCCCATGAGCTCAGTCTCTGAAAAAGTTACATTCATTGTATCAAAAACATCACCAAGGGTTACCGTTGAATCCGTAGGAAATGTGACAGTACTGTCATCGGATATGGTTATATACCCCCCGTTTATTTCAGACTCAGTTGTAGGAAGATCCTTATCCTCATTACATATTCTAACTTCTAAAATCATGTGGCCCTCAGGACCAGTAACATCTTCTGCACCAGGGAAAGCCGCTGAAATAGCATAAACTACTGCAGATCCTCCAAAAAGAAGGACTACTATTATTGCACCTATCTGTTGTTTGGTCAAAGCCATTTTTGTTAACTCACCCGGAATTCTGATAGCCCCGCCAGGATTCGAACCTGGGTCATGAGGTCCAGAACCTCACATCCTTAGCCACAGATTTGACCGCTAGACTACGGGGCTTAGCTTACTTGTCGTATATTTAGTTGAAACTCACTTTTATAAACTTCAATATAAAAGTTCTTTTTGTTTCAAGGAGGTGTTATTCATGCCAGTAATAGGCGTCAATCTCAAAAGCATCAACTCCAAAAGAGAAAAAGACATAGGAGGTAATCTCAAAGTCAACAATACTCCTAAAATAAAGGATGTTGAGTTGAAAAAGGTAGGAAGTCTGGACAAAGAAGCTTTGTCTGTAGACTTTGAGTATTCCTGCAAGTACAAAAAGGAAGAAGATGATGAACCCGCAGCAGAGATAGAGATAGGAGGAGAGGTGCTTTTCATGACAGATGACCCCAAGGGAATAGTGGAAAATTGGGAAGAAAACAAAGATTTGCCCGAAGAACTAGTAATCCCAACAATAAACAGTATAATGAGGAAGTCATTGACCAAAGCCATAGACTTATCCGAGTCTTTGCAAATTCCACCCCCAATTAGGTTCCCCAAGGCAAAAAAGAAGTCTGATAGTGCTCGATACATAGGATAAACCCCCATAACTCTTTTATTTTTAATTTAAATCTGTTTTAAGTATTCTTTTTTTATTTAAATCCATTAGAATTACTATTTTGGTATTTAATCCTCTTAAATCCCGTGAGTATTATTCACAACTCTCACATTTTCGTGAGTTTTCCAAAAGTTTACTAAATAATATATTTTGTAATATATTTTTTACAAAGAACATTTAAAGAAATATATATTTTAAAATAGTTTATGTAAAAAATCTATTTAAACAAATTTTTAATGATCTATATATAAGATTATTTGTCTTTTAGTGCAGTCTTATATATACTTTTCCACTCGTTCGACAGCTTCTCAAGGTGCGATGAAAAGGACCTTGAAGGCTTAAGCACCATAAACCACCCCCTTCCGGGGTCGGATTCATTCGATTCTCTCTCCCTCCTCAAAAGTCCAAACTTCACTAGCTTCGGTATTACCACATTGTAAGCCGTTGAAGATGGTATACCCTCCTTTTTGAGAAATTCAGAAAGCATACTTTTCTCGACCCCATCAGGATTAGAAAGAACATAATCAATAAGCTTCGTAGCATATTTGTTACTTCTTTCTTGATAACTCTCGGGAAATATATGGTTTATTACATCCTCAATATCCCATCTTATATCCCCATCCACAGAGGGCCATTTACTGCTTTGAACAGAAGGAAAGTAAAGACTTTCTTTACTTTTGAGTGTCTCGCCTTTGACTGGAACAGGTTTTTTATTTCCCTTCGGCATAATATCACATCATTGGTTTTTTTGATCTACACAACATTTCGTTATAAATATTGTTATTCTAGTAAATAAAAGTTTACAACATATCGTTATTGAGGAATAAAATACTGATTGAAACCCCCAGGGAACTTACCAAAATAAACCCACAAACACCGATCCACCAAAATCAGTTTATCAAAACGTTGTGCAGAAGAAAATCAGTCTTTTTCTGAACTTTCATTTCCTGAACTTTCATTTCCTGAACTTTCATTTCCTGAACTTTCATCGTCTTTTTCTTCGGAGCTTTCTTCAGATTTTTTATCAGATTCTTTTTGGTTTTCTTGGGCCTTTCTCTCAAACTTTCTCACCAGCCCTTCAAGATCGTGGGCTATCTCCTCGCCATCCTCGGTAAGCTCTATCAACTTTATTCTCCCTTCCTTCCGGAATGTAACCAATTCAAGTTCCTCGAACTGATCCAAAACCTTTATTGTATGAGAATACGTGCAGTCTACCCCTTTACTGACCTCCGTTGCATAGTTAGGTTCATCTCCTTTCTTAAGAAAAACAAGCATCTCAGCTGGTTTCTCTTGTAAAAACAAATCTTTGAAAATTTCTTTGATGGGCACTTACCACACCTGGATATAATTAATCAATAGAAGTATTTAAATATTTAATTTTATGTTTCAAGAAAAATATTTCTTATAACATGTTTGGATAAAGATATAATATAAAATATAATAAAGTGAATATATTAATCATAGTATAGTTATAAAAACATATAATATAAAATATATGTTATACTACTGGAAAATCTTTTCTAATGTGAGAGTTACTGAGACAAACATGAGGCCTATTACAATGGAAAACCCGAACCTTGCGAGGCCTCCTTCGGGGCTAAGTATTACTCTACTCGCTTCTGATGCAACTAACGTAAAGCCTAAGAAAAACGCCGTGTAAGTAGAATGTCTTAATATCTTGGACTTGTCGGGAAATGCAAGCACAGACTTACCTAACATCGAAACAAGAAAAGCAACAAACAAAAGATAGACTGATCCCTGAAGGAAGGCTGCACTGGATTCTATAAGATCTGACGTTGCTTCAACCTGTATGGCGTTATATCCACTATTGAAGGATATGACTGCTATGGCTAAAGAAACCACATAGAAGAAGAATGTGACTCTTCTTGCCGTGAAAGAAGTCTGGATCTCATCATATACTCTTTTAAGTGGCTCCTCGAGGTGGAACCCCCTCATTAAAAGATAGGCACCAAGTATTCCCAGTGTTAATCTCCAGCCTCTAACACCAAGTATGGAATAGAATATAAGAAATATCGCAGGAACTCCAAAGAATATCTTCCCCATCTTTGGATCGGATAAAACTTCTTTGAAAAACTCGTTTATCTGATAATACATACCCTCCAGTCTTTCACTCTGTTTCATTATGACCCTTTTAACCGAAACTATATCCGCGTGGTTCTGAACTATAGGAAGTATCTGCTCATCCTCTGTGCCGTCAACCACAAGAACCACTCTATCACAGCCCGTATTGTCAAGCACCTCCACGAGCTGATCGTTAAGTATCTCATCACTTTTCACCCCCACGTGGCTATTTCCTGTTATGGTGGCTACCTCCGAATCTTCCCTTTCGTCGTGTATCTTCACAGCCTGTAAAATAGCATTTGTATCAGAATCCTCAGGGTCCGACAGACCCAGAGCCTGTGCAACTTCGAGATTCTTTTCTCTGCCCACAACAGGACCGTTGAAATCTGTTTTTCTTCCTACATCGTCATCTCTGTCCACGGCCAGAACAAGTATCTTTTCGGACATAACCTATATTAGATTAAGTAAAAATAAAAGAGTAACGTTGTCTACATAAATTTTAAATACATGCAGCTCGCTTTTTCTCTGTGGGTGTTAAAATGGGTGAATTACCATTAGCTCCTGTAGACAGGATTCTAAGGAGCCAAGGAGCAAAAAGAGTTTCAGAGGAAGCCGCAAAAGAATTCTCAGAAGTGCTTGAGGAAATTGCAGCTGATCTGGCAGCAGAGTCCGCAGCATTAGCAGAGCACGCAGGTAGAAAAACAGTAAAGGGACAGGACGTCAGACTAGCAAGTAGAAAAGGCTTCTAACTTCTTTTTTTATTTTTACGTGGTCCTATGAACGAAGATGTGAAAAAATTAGCCGAGAAGATAGCTGAAGAGAAGAATATAGAAATAGACAAAGTTGTAGAAAAAATAGAAAAAAAGGAACAGGAATACAGCGGACTTATTTCTAAGGAAGGAGCTGCGCATATAGTAGCAAAGGAAGAAGGTATTGAGTTAATGGATGAAGAAAGTAGCGGCGAGCTTGAGATAAAAAACGTTGTGTCAGGAATGAACAGTGCAACCATAACAGGAAAGATTCAAAATATATTTGGCCCGAGAGAGTTTGAGAAAGACGATGGAAAAGGAAAGGTTGCTAATCTTGTTTTAAGGGATAGGACAGGTACAATAAGGTTCTCTCTATGGAACGAAGAGGCCGAAAGGCTTGTGGAGGAAGAAAGGGTAGGGGTAGGAGATACGATACGGGTAGAAAACGGTTATGTAACTGAAGACAATAGAGGAGAACCTGAAATCAGACTTGGGAGATCAGGAAAGGTAAAGGAACCAGAAGAAGAACTTGATATTGAGATAGAATCGAAGTCCAGTGGGAACAACCAGGGAAGAGTAAAAATAAGTAACCTAGTTCCAGGACAAAACGGCGAAATAAGAGGAACTGTTGTAAATATATTTAGCAAAAGTCCCTTCTACAAAACATGTCCCGAATGTGAGGAAAGGGTCGAGGGAGACGAATGCGAGGAGTGTGGAGAAGTAAAAATAAACATGGCACTTTCAATAGTATTAGATGATGGAAGTGGGTCCATAAGATGTGTTTTCTTCAGAGATCAGGCAGAAGAGGTCACGGGAATAGATACAGATGAGGCCTGGGACATGACAGAAAACGGAGAAAAGATGGACGGTTTTATAGAAAAATGTGATGAACTTTTGGGAAGAGAACTTATTGTGGAGGGGCGTGTGAAGATGAACGACTTCTTTGGTATGCCTGAACTGCTCGTAAACTCCATCGGAGAGGTGGATACATCAAAAGAAATCGAAATGGTTTTGAAGTCGGTCTAAAGTATTTAAGAAGCCAAACGTAATTGCTTAGTGGTCTAATGTCTGATGAAATAGATTTAAAAGATCTGCCAGGTGTTGGTGAGAAAACCGCAGAGAAGCTAATAGAAGAGGGTTACAAAGACCTTATGTCATTGGCAGCTGCTTCTTCTGGAGAGATAGTTGGAAAGACATCTATAGGCGAAGCAACAGCGAAGAAGATAATAAACGGTGCTAGAAAAGAACTTGAAATGGGTTTCGAAACTGCTAAGAAAGTTTATGAAGACAAAGAAGATGTCACACAGATAAGCACGGGATCCGAAGAGATAGACAGTCTAATAGGAGGTGGTGTTGAGACACAGTCAATAACAGAAGTATATGGAAGCTATGGCTCAGGGAAAACACAGCTAGCTTTCCAGCTCGCAGTAAATGTCCAGAAGGAAATGGGCGAAGGCGGTCTCAATAAAGGTTGTGTTTTTATAGATACTGAGAACACCTTCAGACCAGAAAGAGTAAAGGAGATAGCAGAAGCAGAGGGCATGGATCCGGAGGAGATACTTGACAATATATACGTTGCTAGAGCATATAATTCGGACCATCAAATGGTTCTTACTAATGAATCCGATGAAATACTGGAGACCGAAGGTGTAGGCCTGGTTATAGTTGATTCTCTTACAGGACAGTTTAGAGCCGATTATACAGGGCGTGGAGACCTAGCAAGAAGACAACAAAAGCTAAACAGACATCTTCATGATCTACAAAGACTTGCTGAAGTATACAACGTAGCAGTTTTCATATCGAATCAGGTAATGTCAAAGCCTGATGTAATGTTTGGTGATCCAACTGAAGCAATAGGTGGCCATATTCTTCACCATGCAGCAGCCTTCAGAATGTATTTAAGGAGAGGTAAAGGCGAAACTAGGATATGTAAGCTAGTTGATAGCCCTTACAAACCAGAGGGCGAAGCCCCATTCAAAATAACTGAAGAGGGCATAGTTGACAAATAGTGGTTTAACTTCTTAAATTATGTCGTTCTCTGACACAATTACAAAGTCCCCCACTGAATTAATTGCCGAAAACGGAATCAGATGTCTTCCCTGTTCATCCATTTCTACCTGGAGATCAGAAACATGCTTTGATGGCTCTGTCAGTACTATATTCATAAGCTCTCCCGAATCCGTTATGAATGAAACATCGCCAACTGACCCGAATTTCTTTCCAGCTTCTTCAGAAACAACTACCTTTCCTAATAATTTTTTTCCTCTAATGTCTGCCATGGTATCACCATTTAGTATTGTTATCAACCCTATTTAAATTTTAAACAAGTAAAATCAGAAAGCTTATTAATCCTCCCGAAAACGTTGCTGCTAAGTTTACCTGGGATTTCGTCATATACCCCCTTCTCTCAAGGGTAGCACCGAGGAAAGAGTCGATCTGACATCCTACAAAACCACCAATAAAAGTTACAATGGGGTTCACATTTAACAGAAAGTACCCTAGCGATGATATTATAAGAGCCCCGAGGATCGAAAACAGTGTTCCAAGCGGTGAAACAGCTCCATTCGTGCCGGGTTCAACCTTCTTCCATGTTGTTATGAGTCTTGTCCTTTTGGAAAAAACACCTATCTCGGAAGCAAGTGTGTCTGCCATTGCAGTGGATATTGCACCGAGAAATGCAGGTGGACTGGAAATCACAGCAAAAAAGGCAGGTGACGTACCATTTCCAAGTATATTTTTAACTCCCCTAGTACCATTATTTTCCTCTTCTGTGCCTATATCTTTCTTATTTTCAAATCTCCACTTGGTTCCTGCATAGCCTATCACTAGAAATGAAACGAGTATAGATATCCAATAAACTCCGTTTAATGCCCATATAAGCGAACCTATTACAAAGGCTGTAACACTAGCATAAGCTGACAAGGCGTCGAGCTTCCATGTAACGAGTGCCAAAAGAAAGCAACCCGCGAAAACCTGCAACATCAAGTAGTCTATTTCAGGTTTCCACTAATAAATTTTTCGTTTTGGTGTCCAGAGAATAAACATAACCCTTTCCTCTCTTCTTTCTTACTATCAGACCTTCTTTCAATAGCCTTCTCAGTATGTTGTTAACGGATCTCACAGCATGTTGCTTTGTCTTATAGCTATCTGTGCCAAGTTTTTCAGCCACATCCGACGGGAATAGTTTGTCCTCTTCTGACAATATTTTGACTATTTCCCGTTGCTTATATGGAAGATCCTTTAGGAAGTCCCTGCCCCTGTCTTTTTTCTTCTCCTCTTTCTTCATGTCATCCTCGAAGTTCTTTAACTCATCTATCTTCTTTTTATCGTTCTCAAGGGCCCAGTTTATCATTTTGTCACATATTTTCAATATTTCTCTTGGAAAACCTCCGGTCTTCTCGTATATTTGTTTCACACATTCGTCTGTGAAAGGATCTATACCTTCTCCACCTGCGTCTTTTATTCTTCTTCTGATAAGGTTCTTGGTCTCTTTTTCATCAAGTGTAGTGAGATCTACTCTTGTCGTAACCCTGCTCTTCAATGTCTGAACGTTTTCTCTTAGCTTCTTGTCTATTGCAGGAAGTCCAGCAAATATGAACTGTATTCTGTCGACTTGATCTGTTATAGTACGCAACCATTGGAGGACCTTCACGTCGGATTCATGTGCTTCATCGACAAGCAGCAGAAGATTTTCATCCAATCTTCCATCCAGATAGTGAGGCAACTCGTGAATACTCACATTAAAACCAAAGATCCTCTTTAATATCGACGGTCTCACTTTATCAGTGAAAATATCTACAATTTCCCCGTATTCTGGCGGTTTTGATAAATAAAGAATTTCAAAATCATCACAAAACTTCTCCCCAATTAACCTAAGTAATGTTGTTTTACCGGCTCCGGTGGCTCCAGAAACCATCGCAAACTTTCTATCTTCCTGTATGTGGTGGCTTAATTTCTTCAATTCGTTCTCGTAACCAACAAAAAGCTCTGGATCTATACGCAGAGTAAAGGGATTTTTTTCAAGGCCTATTTCCTCTAACCATCCAGATACCTCCTCTTTGTATTGATTTAATATTGTTTTCAAGTATTAACAACTCCTTTTATATTTTATACATTACTCATGTGAAAGATTTGTGAACTTAATATTAACTTAATATTAACTTCATATTTAAACTTTTAATTTAACGTTGTTTAAACATTGTATTCACGCAAATTAATATATTCATTCTATCATTCACGTTTAATTCATTGATTCATGTGAATGTAACGTTAACAAAAATACACTAAAATTAACCAAATTACACTTATATGAATGTTGTATTACTTTCACGTTACCTATGAAATAATATTCACGTGATATTCATAAACATTCACTAAGTATTCACATACCATTAATTTTACATTCACGTAAAAAAATTCAACATAGTTTTGGAGTTTAAATGAAGTTTTAACCGTGAATGTAGTGATCTTCGAATATTTGTGCTAATTTACCGAATCTCAACCGTATTTTGGACTATGATAGTAAAAATGTGAGATTTGTGGAGGTAAAATATACAAAAAATAAGAGAATAAACAACAAAAAACGTAAAATGGGTTAGAAATGTGAGACATGTGGGGGTCTGTAGACAACTAGTTGAGTGTTAGAAGATCGAGAAATGTGAGATTTGTTGTATTATCCTACATTTTTACCGTTTGTGAGGCTTTTTTTGTGAGATTAACGTGAGAAAGAGGATAAATGTGAGTATTAGTTTAGATGTGAGTAACTCTCAATTGTCTGTGAGAATATTTCTAGCCTTAAGTAAATAATCAATTGGTTTTCCAGAATTAAGTTGATCTTGGATACCATCCTTTAGCTTAATAAGCCTTATTCCAAAATATCTGCCATCTCCGTCCCTTGCTCCCTTTGATTCGACTATAGAATCAATAACTTCCTCTATATAGTAATGAACAGTTGATAAAGGAACAGAAGACTCTCTAGAAAGCTTTCTTAACCAAATACCGTCAGGATACTTCCTTAATGTACTTACAAGCGTCTCTACTTTGTTTGAATCTGGTCCGTTTTGGTCGTTGTTGTTTGTCATGGTTTATCATTGAACACCGTTCAACAGTGTATACATATTCAGTAAATCCAGTTATATAAATAATACGCCCCGTTTTTTATATATCATCTCAAAATGTAAAATATGGTACTATGAGATGCTTTCTCGGTGTAAAACTAAGCAAAGAAATAGTCTCAGAAGTAGCAAAGGCAAGAGAAAAATTCGAAAAAATTGATGCCGATATAAAAACAGTCGAGAATGAAAACCTACACCTCACGGTTAAGTTTCTTGGTAAAACAGACGAAAAAGATTTACACAAAATAGACATACTAAACGATACACTAGAGGAGTTTGATCCATTTATGATAAAACTAAAAGACGTAGGGGTTTTCCCATCAGCGGACTATATCAAGACGATCTGGGTAGGTATAGACAAAGGAAATGAAATGTTTGTCGAACTGATAAAAAATATAGAAGATAGTCTAGCAAAAATAGGCTTTGAAAGCAGTAAAAACAGTCCTGTGCCACATGCAACAATAGCCAGGGTAAAGAGTGGGAAAAATAAAGACATGATAAAAAACACATTAGAAGAATTACATAATAGATCCTTTGGTAAAATGAAAGTTGATAGAATAACATTATTTAAAAGCAAACTAAGACCAATCGGTCCCACATACGAAAAAATAAAGGAATACAGACTATGAAGGATGAAAAACTTTACAGGATATCACTTTTGACATCAGTGATAGGAGTTCTAGTACTCCTTATTTTCTCATACACCACAAACCCAGAAGTAAAAGAAATTTCTGAAATTGGCCCAGGAGATATAGGAAGCAAAGTAGAAGTTACTGGTACTGTAGAAGATAAATATGTTGCCCAGGATGGCCATATGTTCTTTCACGTGAAGAAAAATGGAGATAAGATAGATGTTGCTCTTTTCGCTGACAATCTGGAAGGCATGGGACTTGACCCCGAGGTTATAGAGGAAAATGATAGAATAACCGTATCGGGAGATATAGATATGTACGAAGGTGAACTACAGATTATTCCCACGAAACTCGAAATAAAAGAAACTTAATCATTGTCTTCCATAGCTTCCTTTACGCCGCCCTTTCTCTTGTACAATATGGACTTCCCTTCTCTTTTCTCCTTCACAAGGCCCATCTTCTTGAGTTCCGATACTTTTCTGCTAACGTATTCCTGACGATAGTTCATTATCTTTGAAAGGTTCTTGGTGGTCAGCCAGCTTCCGAGTAGATCGAGAATCCTTTTATGAACATCTTTTAGATCCGATTTCTTTGTGTCGTCTGTTATTACCTTATCGAGTTTATCCTCTATTCTATCCATCTTGCTATCAAGATCGTTAAGCTTTGTGTGGATTTCTTCTAGTTTATCTGTCTTAAAGTCCACTGTCTCGACTATTTTTCTGACAACTCCTGTCTCGGGATCATCCGTTTTATTTGTCTGCGACATACTGTACACTATTTGTCTGTCTATACTTTTAAGTTTTCAGTTTCCTTCTCTTCACCTTTATTTACGAGAAAGACACCTTTAGTTTTATGGAAGAAAAAAATCCAGAAGCCGGATCAACTATTATATACGGAAACAGCTATGACGACCCAGATATATACTACAAAACAGGGTTTCTTACATCGGAAAACGTAATCTACATGCAACGAAACAACAGGAAAATACTTGTAACAAGCAGCATGGAAAGGATGAGAGCAGAAGATGAAAGCAATGTAGACAAAATAATTACTCCCAAAAAACTTGGTATCAATAAAAAACTCAAGGATTTGGACGGAACACAAAAAAAGGCAAAGATAATAATCCATCTGCTGAAAAGGGAAGGTGCACAGAACAGGCTGAAGGTAACAGAAGGTTTTCCTGTTGGGATATTCAGGGAGCTCACAAAAGAACTAGATGTAGAAGTAATAAGAAATCCATACTCCGAGGAAAGATCTATAAAGAGCGATGGGGAGATCGAAAAGATAAAGGAGGCCCAGTGCGCAGCTAAATCTGCAATCAGTAGTGTAAAGAAAGTTCTAATCGACTCAGAAATAGTAAATAATGAGCTCCATTACGAAGGCAGTGAACTAACACAGGGAAAACTGAAAAAAACAGTACACCACAGCTTGATAGAAAGAAACCACGAATCTAGGGATATTATAGTATCTTCTGGAAAAGAGAGCTCCTTCCCCCACAAAACTGGTGACGAAGAAAAGGTGATCAAACCCCATGTCCCTATAATAGTGGATGTGTTCCCAGTAGGCAGAAAAACCAGATACTGTGGTGATATGACAAGGACCTTTGTAAAAGGAGACGTTTCTAAAGAATTGGGTGATATACACAGAACTATAGTTGAAGCTCAAAGAAGGGCTTTGGACCTTTTAAGACCTGGTATAAAGGCCTCAGAAATCGACAATGTTGTACGTAATTTTATCGAGGAGAAAGGCTACCACTCAAACGGTGAAACCGACTCCAGAAAAATAAAGATTAAGCATTCGACAGGCCATGGAGTAGGGCTGGAAGTACATGAGAAACCCCCTATATCAAAGACGGGTGGTTGTAGATTAAAGGCAGGTAATGTCGTAGCAATAGAGCCCGGACTCTATGGTCCTAAAGGAGGAATAAGAGTTGAGGACATCGCTGTGATAAAGGAGGACGGTGCTGAGATAGTTGAAACCATGGATAGGTCTATGAAGGTATAGGTATATTTTCTATCTGAGATATGCCTTCTTTTGTGACTATTCTTTTTATCTTTCCTCTGAGAGAGTTTTTAGGCACTACATTAAATTTATCAAGAAAAACATTCAACTTACCTGCTATCTTCTCACCTTCTGCATCAAAATCCGTCAACACAAGAGCCTTACGGCAGTATTCTGCAGTCTCCTTCGCAACCATATAAAGGGGTCTCCCGTCGAGTGATACGATGTTTTGTACGCCGTATTTCTTTAGAACCTCAGCGTCCGATCTACCTTCGACTATGACAGGACATTCGAGGTCCTTGAGAACTTTATTTAGACTATCTTCGATACCTACCACCATGAAGAGAGATTTAGCCCACCCATAACATCCTGAAACATATTGTCCTTACGGAACCTTCCTCAGGACTGATCTAGGTGGGCCTAAAACTAGTTTAGTGGAAAACTATAAAAGAGTTCACTGTATCGTAGGCAACATATTGAAATAGCTCTTCAGTCCGTCTCTCACCTTTCTCATATACTTGTTACAGTCATCTATGAATACCTGTTTTATATCACCATATATCATCTTCTCGTAGAAGGTTCGGAAGGCATGCCATAACATAGACTGCTGAACCCAGGTTTCCTGAGGGTAATGTGTCCTAACCCTCGCCGTACCGCTGACCTCTATATCACCCACATAGTCGTATTCATTGTGTTTCGCAGGTGTCATCTCTATGAATATCTTTATTTTAACGAAAACATGTGTGTACTTGTCCTTTGGTTCATACGCACGTATTTCTGAAAATATCTTCTCCGTATCGCCATGCTTTTCGTGTTGATACTGCTTCTCTGTGATATCATCTACACTTATGTTGCATTCGAATCGGAGAATACGTATTATTTCGTTATATGCCTCCTGTGGATCTGGAATATCTTCAGCATTCAGACTAACTTCAACGTCCCCAAAGTCGTCTATTCTTAGGTACTTTCCCATTGTATCTTTATTCCTTAATACGCGATTAAACTATAAAAAACTCACCCGATATTATTCAACGGGATGCATAACTACAAAAGAGGTTATAACTTCGAGATAAGGGTTAGAGATAAGTTTAGAGAGAAAGGCTTCGTTGCTGAAAGAAAGGCGGCTTCGGCACCCTACGATCTAATTATCATGAAGGATGGGAGAGTTTCGTTTATCATAGATGCAAAGAAAACAGGGCAAAGAGACAAGGACCATCTATATGTCAGCAAGGAAGATATACGTAGCGTCAAAGAGGAGGCCGAAAAAATAGGAGCAACCCCCCTTTTAGTTTATGGCCTTTACAGAACTCCCATATACGTGGACATAGCCGACGATCTCTTAACAGGCGAATCTAAGAACGTAAGACTTGAGAAGGGTACCAAACTCGATGACTTTCTGGACAACTACTTAAATTCCTAAGTATAAATCCGCTATTTGCCGCCGGTAATTTTTTTATAAATAGGCTTCTGCCAGCCCCTTAACTTCCTGGTTTCTCTTTTGTCTTTAATAAGACCGTATACAAAGAGCAGCGAAGAACAAACCGCACTGATCAAAAGAACGAAAAGGCCAAGTAAACCGGTAAGTATGAAGTATATATTGAATCCTATGAGAAGGCTAAGTATGGAATAAACAAACATCTTCTCGTACATTAAAAATCCTCAGACAAAGTTCTGTGTAAGATTTTTTCTCATCTCATCTATATCAGGAGACTTTGAAATCGCGAGTGGAACCTCTTCTGCCTCTGCTACCCTTATTGCAAGTTCATCTGCCTCTACTGAGTTACCGTGGAGTACTACAAGACCTGGTTTTAGGTTTGTTACCTTTATTGCAACCATCGGACTCCGACCTGTGCTTACCTTGGTAAAAATGAGGGCCCTCTCTGTCGTCAGACCGTAGAGTCTAACAAGCTCAGAAGGAGAAAGTTCCACAATGGCCTTAAGGGAGTCGATTATAGAGTAACCATATATCTCTTTTTTCTTCATGTCCCCGTTGGAAACGAGCTCGGAGTCGCATGCATCTACAAAGTCCTCTATGGCAACACCTTTTGAAAACTCCTGTATATCTAAGATAGTATCCGAGACAATGTCACCCGGCCTGAACTCGGAGAATTTCCGTATAACTTCTCCTCCCCGGCCTTCATCGACATCAACTATACCTGTAACTATTTTCTCTATCATCTTTATGCCCGGACTCTTCCGTCTCCCGAGCTCATAGTCTGATATTACAGAAGGCATTACATCAATACTATCTGCAAGTTCTCTCTGTGATATCTCGAATATGCTTCTCCATTTCTTTATAGTCTTTCCGGGGTCCTTTGAAAGAACGATTTCTCCTGATATCTTCTTTTTGAGTCGGTCCTTGAGTATGTCTCTGCCTGCTTCCTTTGACATTTTGGAATCATTTGTTTTCATCTATCTCTGTTTATCCTTTTAACGAAAACTATTTAAAATTTCACCAATTGTCGACATATAACTACCCGTATAGTTGTATACAAGAAACTCATCAGGATAAGCTTAAATTTTATTAGAAGAAATGTCTTTTCAATGTACGATATTACTGTTGTGGGTGCCGGTCCCATAGGTTCCCATCTGGCCAGAAAGTTCGCGGAGCAAGGCCATGAGGTTCTCCTGTTGGAGAAGGGCAAAGTAGGAAAACCTTTGAAGGGAACAGGCCATGTTTCCAAAGATATCTTTGACCACGTGCCAGAAAAGGATAAGTTTGTTGAAAAGGAGATACATGGTGCAGTTGTACACAACAACGGATCTTCTTTCTCATTTGGAAGGGATCGACACACATCATATGTCCTGGATAGGGTCGAATTTGATAGATATATGGCCAAAAGGGCAAGGAAAGTAGGGGCCGACTTCAGAAGAGAAAGGTTCATCGACATGAAGACCAAAAAAGGAAAGGTAACTGTAAAGACAGACTCGGAGGAGTACGAGACAAAACTATTGGCAGGATGTGATGGGCCTCTATCCGATGTAAGAGTTGCAGCAGAACTGAGTAAGCCGGAGTTGTTTCTGCATGGGATATTTACAAACCAGATAGAAGTAGGACCGATACAACAAAACCATGTCGAGGTCTTCCTCGATACAAGCGAAGGCTTCTTTGGGTGGAAGGTACCCAGGAAAGAAAGCTTCGAGTATGGGCTGGCTGTCGAACTGGGCAAGGACAGTAGAACATACCTGGAGGATTTCGCAAAAAAGGAGGGTTTCAATATAAGTCAAGTTTACTCGGGAATGATACCGATGTTGCCGCCGGAAAAAGTCACAAAGAACAGGGTCTTCTTGTGTGGTGACGCCGCAGGGCAAACAAAACCCTTTTCTGGAGGTGGGTTGATATACGGACTAACAGCAGCAGAAATAGCTGCAGAGACCGTTGATCCCGAAAAGCCAACAACACTGGAACAGTACGAAGAGGGGTGGAGGGAGGAACTGATGGGGGAGATAAAAACAGGAAACCGTATAAGAAAGTTATACGGGCTTCCATCATTCCTTCGGTATCCGTTTCTATGGCTAGGTAAACATAGATCAAAGCATGCACACATGGACAGACCAAAATCTCTTCTGGGGTATAAAAAATGATATATGCAGACCTTCACGTTCACACAAAGGCCTCCGACGGACTCCTGACGCTGGAAGAAGTCGTGGGAGAGGCTAGGAAAAAGAAGATAGAAGTACTAGGTATAACAGAACACGACTCTCTGAACCCGAAGCTCAAGGAAAGGTGGCAGACAATAAACGGTGTAGAAGTTGTAACAGGTACAGAGATAAAGGCAATTCACAAGGGAACAAAAATAGAGATCCTGTGTTACTTTGTGGATCCGAAGGACAATGAACTCGATGGAATATTCAAAGAGATACAAGAAAATAGGATCCGGAGAATGGAGAAGATGGTGGACGGTTTCAACAGGATGGACACAGGAGTAAAACTCACTGTGGAGGATGTGTTGGAAGTTGCAGACGGTCCTGTGGGAAGACCTCATTTTTCAAGGGCAATTGCACTTAAGGGCCTTACGGAAACCACAAGAGAAGCCTTTGATAAATATGCAAAGGAGGGCAGCGAATGTTACTTTTCCATCGATAGGCCCGGTAGCAGTAAAGTGATAGAAAAGGCCAAGAAGTCCGGCGCCTTTACTTCTTTGGCCCACCCATGCACCGAGGATATAGAAAACATAGACTCTTTTCTCGAGGAACTTGTTTCTCAGGGACTGGATGGCTGTGAGGTAAACTATCCCTACAGAGCAAGTCCAAAGACACTCAAACTTGATCCAAGGGATGTAGAGGAGACAGTCGAGAGATTGGGTCTGATAAAGACAGGTGGCTCGGACTTCCACAACAGAACAGGATTCACACTGGGAAGTGGTGGAGTTACGAAGGACGTTCTAGATGACATGAAAAGAAGGGTTGCCCAGTGAATTCCTTGATCCATGTTGAGAAAACTGATACCGCAAGAAGCGAATATATCGAAATTACAGGAACTGGGGGTTGGCATCTCTAACAATAATACAGTATCCAGTAAAATTTATAACTATGAGAATCAGAGGTCGACGACTTCGCCGTTGTCTTCCACGTAGTCTATAAGGCGGCTGTAGGTTTCGTTCTGCTTCAGTGTCTCGGAATCTCCTACCATAATAAGCTTCTTTCTTGCCCTTGTGATAGAAACGTTCAGCCTTCGTAGGTCCTCTAAAAATCCTATATTGCCTTCCTCGTTGGAACGGACGAAGGAAACTACTATAACATCCTTCTGCCTGCCCTGGAATCCATCGACGGTTTTTACCTCAAGTCCTTCTATGTCCAGTCTGCTCTTGATAAGATCCACTTGATCGTCGTAGGGCGATATAACTCCTATGTATTCGGGTTGAACCTCCAGGTCTATGCACTCTTCCACTATACTTTTCACAAGATCAGCCTCCTTTTTGTTCTCCTTTGAAGACGAACCCTTCCTGGTGTTTTCAGGCCACTTGCCGTGACTGTCCATGAAGACAACCACGTTGTCGGGATCCAGTGCCTCCTTCATCTTCTTCGAAGGTTTACCTGATATCTCCAGCTTGTGATCGGCTACAGATTCATCGGCCTGGAGCTCTCCGTCGTAGAACTCGTCGCTGGAGAAGTTCATTATATCTGTGTTCATCCTGTACTGCTTTTCCAGCATAACCTTTATATCGGAACCGTGTAAATCCAACATCCTTTCGAACAGTGTCTTTTCAAGTCCTTCCTTTGCCTCCTGACTTATTATTGTAGGTGGAAGCTGCTTGTGGTCTCCTGCCATTATAACCTTACTTGCATGTGTTATAGGGATAAGACACGATGGCTCTGTAGACTGTGTTGCCTCGTCTATAACCACAACATCGAACTCCCTCTTGTCCAGGAGTTCACTTCCTGCTGTCGAGTTTGTTGTGCAGACTACATCCACTTCCTTTATTATACTCTCCACTGCCTCCTCCTCGAGCCTCTTTGCCCTTCTTATGAGCTTGTTCTTTTTCTCCTGAAGCTCTATCCAGTTGGCCATGCTCTTTATCTTCTTGGGTGGCACGCCTCTCCTTCCCTTTTCCTTTCTCGCAAGCTTCTTTATCTTCTTGTTGTCAAGGCCTTGTCTCCACTTCTGGGCAGGAAAGGTCTCTCCGTCCTGCTGCTTTCCGATTTCTCCAATGGCATCCCAGGTATCCTGGGCCTTTTTGTATTTCTCCTTTTCCTCGACCATAAAGTCCAGTGTATGCTCCCTTAAGGTCTCCGTTACCCTTGCAGGGTGTCCTATCCTTACGACAGAGACTCCTTCCCTGTTGAGGAAGTCAACCATGTTATCAACTGCCACGTTTGAGTCGGCGGTTGCAAGAACGCTCTGCCCACGCTCTGCATGCTGCTCTATTATCTCTATAAGTGCCGTCGTCTTTCCCGTTCCCGGTGGCCCATGGACAAGGAACAGATCCTCGGCCTCCAATGATTTCTCCACGGCCCTGACCTGTGACTCATCGAGCCTTTCGTTGTTTATCTCTACCTCTTCATCCAGTTCACTGAACCTGGGATCCAGACTGCCTGTAAGCAGGCCTCTGATGTACATCTTCTTTCCTGTTACAATCTCGAAATGTTCCAGGGCTTCAAGAATCCTCTGGAAGGTTATATCATTTACGTAGAGGTCCATACGCAGGCCGTCGTTGAAGACAAGCTCCGGCGGATCTCCCGGAAGAGCAACCGCGACCGAGTACTTGGTCCTCTCGAGAACCGTCCCTGTGGGATTTTCGGGATCCAGAGGGTCTCCCTTGCTTATCATAACAAGGTCTCCTGTACCTATCTGGTGCTCGGGTAGTTCGTCGTCCCGGTTGAACTTTACAACTCGGGTTCCGCGGAGTCCCTTTCCCTCGTCTCTTCCTCTGAGGCCTATAAGTGCCCTTCCCTTTGACTGCCTCTCTTCTGCGGACAGGCTTTTTATCTCATCTTTATGTCTCTTCATCTCCTCCTCCCGCTCCATCTCCACGAGCTCTATAAATTT